>JAPLNF010000241.1 GCA_026692965.1 Planctomycetota bacterium | reverse complement strand
GATCGCGGGTCATCAAAAAAGTCGAATGGAATGTTAATGGTTTTTTGGGAAGTAGCAACCTCGCCAGCGATTGTTGAAGAATCAAATGGAATTCTAATTTCAACTTTGGTGTTGTTGGGCCCATCTACCATCAGCCAAAGCTGTTGCCTTTCTTTATCCAATAGAAAAATCGAGGCACGATCGGAAGAAGTTAAATGACATATTTTCGATTGGATGGTTTGCAATAAATCTTCAAAGACTTTACTGAAGTCGGTATTCAGCATGCCTAGCGTTTTGTTGACCATCCGGATATTTTGCACGGCATTTTCAACAAACCCATCCACAGTGCTTATATTTTCATGGGTGAGCGACCTAAATAACCCTGAAAAAACATCTGTTATTTTTAGCGGACCACTTGCGCTCGGGGTTAAGTTTTGGGACATGTTGCAACCTTTTTGAAATCCTCATCATTCAAACTTTAAATTCAAAGATTCATCGTAACATACATTACATTCAGAGGCCATTGCCTACTAATTTCTCATTAATGCCAATCCTATTTAGTTGCATTACTTTTACAATTAAAGTAAAAATACTTCATACTTTCATAATTATTTTTATGTTCTTTCCAAGGAATTCAATCTTGTCAACTAATGGATTGGAGGGCAAAAACGGCTGGGAACTTGTAGGATTCATCCCTAATCCTAACTCGGATGCCCCTTGCTTTTATGTACTGAAAAAAAGCAAAGACAGTCCGATCGCAAATCTGCCTTGATGTTTTCACCGTAGCATACCTGTTCTTATAAGTATCGAAATTGATCGCCCCAAAGGATTTAAAGATGAGTGAGCAACAATGGCATGTGGTAATTCAAGGAAAAGGTCAGGGGCCCTTCCCTTTTTTGACGGTTCAATCCATGATAAAAGAAGGCAAGGTTTCAAAAGATGCTTTAGTTTGGACGCCTACGATGGTAGCTTGGACTTGCTGGAGAGAAGTTCCTGCTTTTGCATTTCTTGCAACCGCTGAAAAATTGCCTGAAGCTTTATCTCAAACACCCATGCCAGCAAATCGGACTGAACCAACCGCTGCAAACCCCACATTGAAAATCCCCCTTGAAATGATTCCAGCTAATGTTTGGGATTACCTTTCCTTCAAGAGGATGATCACCCCCAAATTAGTCAGCATCTTTTTTTGGATTGGAACTATTATAAGCGTGGTGATTGGATTGGGTCTATTTATCATTTCGCTTGTTAATATTAATTCTCAAGGAATAATACTCGGGTTTCTAACTATGTTATTGGGGCCATTGGTTATTCGCATTTATTGCGAATTGATCATAGTCTTTTTTATGATCAATGAAACACTTACCGACATTTCAAAAACACTTGAGCAAAAGAAATAGCTAATAAACATCATGCTTGTACAGCACTAGATTCAACTAGTTGATGGCCTGCTTGCAATAGTGCTTTTCTTAATTTCTCCAATGATTCGCTAGTAACAGTTAAGGCACAAGGCCCAAGTCTGGAATGAATCCATTGAGATGTTTCAGGCCATTGCATAATTCCATCCGTGATCAGTTCATTTTCCAAATGTACGACCAACATAGTTTCAAAACTTGGAGGAACTGCATCCGATTTTGCACCAAGAATCAATTGGATTGCAGGAGTCAGCGAATGCCCCAACCTTTGTTGAAACCAATCGTCCAAGGCTGTGGGGGTATAGCCAACCTGGTCGGCCTTTTTCAGAGTCTCGGGGGTAAGCTTATAAACTCTTCTTTGCTGCGATGAAGCATCTTCAACAAAATCTGCAAATCTGGGCAACTCGGTTTCAAGCAAAAGATCAGACCTGCTTATATCAACAACAAGCGTCACGCCATCGCTCTCAACTTGCACACATTTTTCGGGCATCAACCCATAATCTCTGGTCGCAGTCAACCTATACTGGCTAAAATCAATTCCTTCTTCACTTGTAGCAACTGCAAAGCGATCCGAAATTTTTAATGCAGGCAACCCACGGGAAAGCGCGTTCTCAAGATCTTGTGCGGATGGGAATTCCAACAGTGTTGCAGAGGCATAAATCGTTATTCGCTCATGTTTATTCGACCAAGTTTTTATGGCATCCAATACCGCCTGTGGAGTTGCACGAGTGCCGTGCCTTTCCAGTAATCCACAAATATCTTCGTAGCGTAAACCTGTTTCCAAAGCGAAATAGACCGATTCGGGTTCCAACAACAACTGGCAAGCGGGCCCAATGCTTTTCAAAGTTGCAAGATTAGTTAGATCTCTTGCAAGTGCTGGATTCAATCCTTGGCGAAAGGCAAGAATTTCAAGATTAGGCTGTACCAGCAAAGTTTTTGCAATCACATCTTGCAGATCATTTTCTTTCTGCAAACCAAGAATAGATCTCCCCACAGGGCTGAGCCTGACCAAATATTTTCCGCCCAGCAACTTGGTTGCCTGGATCATCCGAATTTGAAATGCGATACCAAGGAGAAATTTAACCAACCAGCCTTTTAATCGGGAAGGCCTAATCGATTCCCGGTCTTTCCAATATGGATGATGATCAATCACCCAGGATTCAAGAAGCTCGGGATCCACCCACTGATTAGGGGGAAGATTGCCAAGCGCAAGAACCGCCACAAGGCAAGCCGAGTTGTAGGGGTTGCTTCGATCTTCAGGATTTTCATTTAGGCCAGTGCAAGGGTTCCAAGAATCAATTGCGGGAAGCGCAGCCCAAATTTCAGTCAGCACTGCAAGCAAGCCTTCATCCCAAGAAGCGGGAAAAGTTCCTGGGTGCAATTCACTTTCTTTGGGGATAAGAATGCCTAGTTTCAAACCTATTTCAGTTAAAAGAATACCGAGATCAGGAACTTCGATTAAGCGGTCAGAAGGATCAGCAGAAAGCATGGAATTGGCACGAAGATTTTCGAGATCTCTTTTGAAAAACCCGCCCTGCTGATTTTTACGCAGGGGGTCTTTATGAACCATCTGCAAAAGAACCGACATGCGAAGAGGAAACTCCATACCATCAGCTTGAAGGACAGGAGCAAGTGGGTCGGGTTCAAGGAGTTCCGCGCCTTCAGGTGGTTCATATTTTTGGGGCAATGATAAAGGGAAAGCTATCGACCTTTGGCTGATGGGGGGAGGCAGAAAAATCGCCAATCCTTCAGGGCCGGGAAACCCAATCCACTGCTCAAAACTTTTGATGTATGGGCTTTTGCAAGGTTTTGGAAGACGATCCTTTTGTTCAAGGTTTACAACATCAGGAAGTAAAAACCCTTGGTTCAACAAATCAAATACAGCAGACAAACCATCTTCCTGCCCCAAGCACATACTGATCTCAATCAACTGCCCAAGCTTCCATTTGCATTGTCCGGATTGGGCCAAAGCAGCAAGAAGGGTTTTGCGCGATTCATCAAGTTCTTTTAACCTGCGATTTAGCAAAACGGTGTTATCGAATGCTTCAACGCAACGATCAATAAGTTCTTCAACAGGCCATTGATTTCTAGGGCGAAGAAATCGTTGCACGACTTCGCGCAACAATTTTTCGTCATAGCGACCAAGAATGAGACGAACAAGTTCAGGCCATGTTTTCTGGATGGGTTCTGTCATTTTCAGCGCTGTAATACCTGAGGAGTGTGACCCATGCGCTGAAGTTCCGCAACAACGCTTTCAAGCCTGCCAGTTCTAACTAAAAGAACCTCGTTGGTTAATCTTCCAGATATGTCGGATGCGAGCTTTTTTCGAGCTAGGATTTCTTCCGCAAGCAATGCATCTTCAGTAAGCACTAGGCATACCCTTCGATGCAACTTTACTGGAATCCGGGCAATACTTGTTTTATTGGATACAATCAGCATTTATTTTCGCATTACCTTTCTTAAACTGAACAACCAAATTCACTAAGCAACGCAGCACCATCCATTACATTATAACTATAGCCCTGTTCGGTAAGAAACATTTGGCGATGGTGCGCAAAATCCTGTTCACGGGTGTCCCGCGTGACCAATGTGTAAAAGTAAGCTATTTCACCGCTTGGTTTAGGCCTCAGAATTCTTCCCAACCTTTGGGCTTCTTCCTGCCTAGAACCAAAAGTTCCCGACACCTGAATCAGTACATTTGCATCAGGAAGATCGAGTGCAAAATTCCCAACCTTGGAAAGAATCAGACTCTTTATTTCGCCTGTTCTGAATTTTGCATACAACTCTTCACGCTCAGAATTTGGAGTCTGGCCGGTGATTAATGGTATGTCAAATCTATCTCTAAGCTGACGTAATTGCTTTAAATACTGACCGATAATCAATACTCTTTTTTCCCCATAGTTATTTAACAGGGCTGCAACCATATCTTCCTTGGCAATATTTTCACTTGCAAGCCTGTATTTGTTGCGCCATTCTGCAACTGCATAATCCATGCGATCCGCTTCAATTAAACCAACCCTGACCTCGGTGCAGGATGCTTCTGCAATCCAACCCTTGGTTTCAAGTTCACGCCATGGCACATCATACTTCTTGGGGCCAATCAAACTAAACACATCGGTTTCTCTACCATCTTCTCTTACCAAAGTTGCAGTAAGCCCAAGCCTTCGCCTTGCTTGAATCTGGGCAGTAACCCGAAATACTGGAGCGGGCAAAAGATGCACTTCATCGTAAACGATCAAGCCCCAATCCTGACTATCAAACAATTTAAAGTGAGGAAACTCATCAGACTTCTCGGGCCGGTATGTCAAAATTTGATAAGTCGCTATTGTTACAGGTGCTATCGCCTTCGATTCGCCTGTATATTCAGCTATCAGATGTTCCGGAATATCGGTTTTGTCAAGAATTTCCCGATGCCATTGCTTTACCGCAGTAATTCCCGTCGATAAAACCAGCGTATTCTTTTTCAACATACTCATCGCAACAATGCCCACAATGGTTTTACCCGCACCACAAGGCAGCACGATTACACCACTACCACCGCGAACATCACCACCTGCATGAAATACTTCGCAAGCCTCGTTCTGGTAATCACGAACATTAAACGGAACCCCCGACTTGCATATTTTTCTTAACCCGATGTCTAAATTCGCTCCCTCGGTATAACCTGCGAGATCTTCCGCAGGGTAGCCAATCATTATCAACGCTTGTTTCAACACACCACGGAATGATGGTTCGACCAAGTAGCTTTTTTTGTTTACCCGTTCATGCAGATACTCTTTCAACTTGGGCTGGCGTGAAAGCTCTTCCATTAAATGAGCATCTTCGCAAACCATCAAAAGCATATGGCTATTCGATTTCGGATCAAGCTGATCAGATCGCCTGATACAAACACGCCCATAACGCCCAACCACTTCAAAAATATCTGCACTTATCGTGGCAGGCAGGGGAAACTTGGAAAAGGTTTTAAGCACCTCGACCATAGCCGCGGCGGTCAAACCAGAAGCAGCCGCATTCCATAAAGAAAGATTGGACAGACGATAGGTATGGATATGCTCAGGGCTTTTTTCCAATTCTGCGAAGGGCGCAAGTGCTTCACGAGCCTGCGCATACTTAGGGTTATCAACTTCTAATAAAACAGAACGGTCACCTTGGACAATAAGCGGATTAGTCGGGTCATAAGTCATATATTTTTGCCATCCATCCTGATGCCTATTAACAAATACAATTTTCCTACGATCTTGCAGTTTAGAGGAAAGAGGGTGCTATAAGCAAGCCAAACCACAAAAACTTTTAAACTAAGAAGAAAGACTTCATCAAATCCCCTTGTTTACACAAACCAAAGCAAGGCTGTTATTTAATGACCAAAGATTTCTCAAACACAACGATATCTTGATTAACCCACTGTTTGATCAATTGTTGTTCTTTCCAGAATGGCCTATAAATCAAGCTAATCTGCACTGATTCGATTTTGTGCGGGAATCTCCATGCCCAGACTTTAGCCATCTCAGGCTCCAATCTGGAATCCACATAGCCCGTACCACCCTGCCAAAAAGGCTGAATTCCCTGCTTATCTGCACTCAACAGAGGCCTGCCAAATAACACCCCTGCATTTCCCACAAGCGTTTTATCAACCCAAGCTGGCAAGGTTGGGCCATCGATTGGTTTAAACTCTTCCCCCTGAAACTTCGCTCTCACCTGCAATATCATGTGCCGATCAATGTACCCTGTGGGAACTTTGTGCCCTACATTCACCGCTTTTAACTGCACTTTTACAACACATTCGGTATCCCCCAGAAAAACGTCCTCTTCATGCTGAATCGAACTTTGCAACATCTGCTGCAATCCATCAGGCATTATCTGGTGCGATGCCAACCCCTTTCCTTCACGAATAATGCCGCCCTTTCCCGGAGCAATATTTTTGAAATGCCCATCAGGCTTCATATGGCATGCCTGACATTGCAACCCCTTTGCAGCAGCAGGGCTTTTCTGCCATTCTGAAAAAGTCGAATAAACATGCACACCAAATAAAGTCCCTTCATGGCAGGAAGCGCAATAAAGGCTTTGTTGGTACACCGGACTAAAAGAATTATCATCTCGAGTTGCATCTTTCATGGGGCCAAAAAACACCTGCCCTTCTTCTGGGCGAGCCAGTCTCAACAAATCTCTACCATGCGACAAACCAACACCCTCTTTTTTAACCGAGGCAACCTTATGACAAAAATCACAATGTACCCCTAGCTTATTGATCCCGGTAACTTCGGAGATATCTTCCAAGCCCGGTTGCCCCGCCCCAACTCCTGGGGCATGACATGATGCACAAACGGTCTTGCCTTCAGGAAGATCTCGCGAAAGGCTCCACCCCTTGATTACCTCACCACCTTTTTTAATATCCGAATACATGTCAAGAAATCGATGACCTGTGCTACTAAAAGAATGCCCACTTTGTGCCCATTCCTCTGCAATCTGAGCGTGGCAACTTGCACAATTTTGCTCACCTTCCAAAGGATGAACCCATTCGTAATTGGTATTATCACCAGTCGGCGTTTTTTTAAGACGAACCGTATTACCTTTCTTTTTAAGTCGATCATGCGCAATGAAGTACCCTTCGCTAGCAACCGCGAACTTGCTATCCACGA
This sequence comes from Planctomycetota bacterium, assembly GCA_026692965.1. Taxonomy (GTDB): domain Bacteria; phylum Planctomycetota; class Planctomycetia; order Gemmatales; family Gemmataceae; genus UBA969. The sequence goes on along the minus strand of JAPLNF010000241.1, from coordinate 13,378 downwards.
AAGGGTTTGCGATATCGCAACGGCCCAATCCATCCGTTTGAAATAGATCAGAATTATGTTCGAAGGTAATGAATGCCCCTTCGATAGGGCCACTAGGGCCAACAATAAGAATCTGCACAGCAGGAATTTTTTGAATCCAAACCAATAAAGTGTGAGGCAAAAAACCAATCAGAATTGTTAACGCCAAAACGGCTTGAACCGGACTGCGCATGGGCGATTTATCCAGTCGTAATCAAATTTTCAAAAGCGAACCCAACGCCTGTGCTGATTGTAACGCAGCTTTCCGAATCGAACTTTTCCAATCGGGATCATCGGGCGAAGTAGGAAAAGTAACCCCGCGAGAACTGTTTACAATTGCCCCCAAGCCATCCTCACGAAACGAAGGTCGGACCTCGTCAAGGCCACCGCCCTGCGCGCCAAACCCTGGAACCAAAAACCAAATCTGAGGAAACTCTGCTCGTAAAGCAGCAGCTTCCTGCGGAAATGTCGCCCCGACAACAGCCCCAGCATCGCCCAACCCACATTCTCCGATATGACCTTCATTCCATTTAGCCAGTGACTTTGCAACATGGTGATAAAGCGGCTTACCCGAGGACTCAATATCTTGAAACAACTTGGCGCCAGGATTACTAGTTCGAACCAGTAGAAAGATTCCGCCATTCACTTTTCTAGCTGCTTTCAAGAAAGGCTCTACTGCATCAAAACCAAGATAGGGATTAACCGTCATAGAGTCGGCGGGCCAGCTGGCATATTCATGACTCCCAACTTGCCCACCAAATACAGCCTCTGCATAGGCGGTAGCAGTACTAGCTATATCACCCCTCTTGTTATCCATAATAGTAATTAGCCCAAGAGATCTCGCATGCTGAAGCAACTTGCGCAGAACTTCCATCCCTTTGGGGCCACAGTTTTCAAAAAAAGCACTCTGCGGTTTCACCACGGGCACCAATGGTGCAACTATGTCTAAGACTTCGGAACAAAACTCGAGATAAGCTTCCGCGACGGCTTCCGGGGTGGCATCTGCAAACTTGCTGCGAATCGATTTGGGAAGACTTTCCCAGCGAGGATCAAGGCCCACACATAACGGAGTTTTCTTCAGAATGATTTTTTCTGCAAGCCTGTCCGAAAAATTCATGTCAAACTCCTTGCAAGAGGCCCAGGCCTTTTTGCGGAACCAAAATACCATTCAATCGTAGCTTTAACCGCATCACATACAGGCGTTGTTGGCTGCCACCCCAGATCATTTCTTGCGTTCGAAATATCAAACTTATTGCTTCGTGTTACCAACCCAACGCTATAGCGCGTAATATGAGGGGGCCTTTTAAGCATAATCAATTTGCCTATAAACTCGGATACGAATCCCGCAATATAAGCCATGCGAATAGAGTAAACTTTCCGCACTCTGGGATACCCCAAAGAATCAGAAAGCAAAGCCAGAAACTCTTTTTGGGTTATCTCACCTGGGTTACTTAAGTTGTAGATTTTCCCTGTGGATTTTGGACTCTGCCCCGCTTTGATGACGCCATCTGCAACATCGCCCACATAAAGGACATTGAGCATATTCGACCCATCGCCTGCCTGGGCAATTCGGTTCAACCTGAATGCAGCAAGCACTCTGGGCAAAGAGGTGCGATCTCTGGGGCCAAAAAACCAAGTGGGCCTCAGAATCGTAATCTCACCTTGATACTTTTTCCAAAGGGCTTCTGTCTGCAATTTTGCCCGAATGTAATTGTCTGCCCGCCATAAGTATTGACCTGTAGGCGCAGACTCATCAATCGGAAAACTACCATCTTTGGGATGACCGTACACCGTGATCGAACTGACATGAGCAACTTTTTGCACTTTGTTAACGGTGCAGGCAATGACCAACGATTCCACCGGTTTAATAATATTCTCAACAAATTCCTGCCAAGGGCCCCACTCCCCAACCTTGGCTGCACAATGATAAAGCGTATTACAACCTTTTAGAGCATGATTCAGAAATTCTTGATCGATCAAACTGCCCCTTAAAACCTCAACTCCAAGGCTTTCTAAAAAGGAGGTGTCGCTGTTGGGTCGAACCAAAGCTCGCACGCTCCGGCCTTGCCTTACAAGCTTTTCCACAACATGGCTGCCTAATAATCCGCTCGCGCCTGTTACAACATCCAAAGCACACCTCATCGTCCTTAATGACAAAACCATCCCTTTACCGACTTTTCCACTTACTTCAGTTATAAGGGTTTTTCCTGTTCTAAGCACTAGGATAAATAATCTATCTCCCCCACTAATTAGTATGCGGCAGAAGGGCTAAATAACCTTGGGAAAAGTGCTTGCATTTGGTTAATTATTATCAGGTAATTTAATGTTAACTACCAAGCAAGCTATAAAGGTATTAATATGAATCGCAACTTAAAAGGAAAAAGAATTCTTATTACCGGGGCCTCCCGAGGGATGGGCGCTGAACTCGCTAGGCTTTGCGCCAAAGCTGGCGCAAGATTGGCCTTGGTTGCTCGCTCCAAAATTGAACTCGAAAACCTTGCATCTGAACTAACAGCCCTTGGCGCTGATGCCAAAGCCTTTCCAACCGATATCACTTGCAATATCGAGCGGGATAATCTCTTCCGACAAATTAAAGACCACTTTCACGAACTCGACATTTTGGTAAACAACGCTGGTTCTGGCTCATGGAATCATTTTGTTGATGGCAACGAAGAAATAGTTCGCCAACTCATGGAAATTAACTTCTTTGCACCAGCAGAAATGATCAGGCAATCCATCCCCCTGTTGGAAAATGGGAATCAACCTGCCATTGTTAACATTGCATCCATGACCGGAAGAAGGGCGATGCCCTCTTGGACAGAATACTCCGCTAGTAAGCATGCATTTGTTGGCCTTACCGAGGCATTGAGAGGGGAAATGGCAAGGTTCGATATTGATGTGCTCTTGGTATTACCCGGCTTAACTATTACGCCTTTTTGGGAAAATCTTTCTCTTAAGACGGGAAGAGCAAACCTTGGAATCGAAAAAGGGATGACTCCAGAAGTTGCAGCAAAAGGAATATTAAACGCTATACTATCTAATAAGACAGAGACAGTTCTGGGTTGGGATGCCCTATGGATGCTTCGATTGGACAAATTCTTCCCAAAACTTGTGAACTGGTTGCTGGCTCGTCGCGTGAAGCAACTTTATGCCACTCGTTAAAACATTAACTAAGCTAAATCCTTATATAACGTAATAAGACAAGAATCGCAGGAGAGACAAAATATGTGTGGCATAGCAGGCGTAATTGACCTAGCAGGTCAGAGAACTATTTCCCCAAACATTATTCGTGCAATGGCACAGGCAATCATTCATCGTGGCCCCGATGAAGATGGCTTTTTAGAGGCGCCTGGCATTTCTTTCGCCAACCGCAGACTCAGCATTGTTGGACTCTCTGATGGAAAGCAACCGATATATAACGAAGACCGTTCCATTGCGACGGTATTTAATGGTGAATTCTTCGATTATCAAACAATCAAAGCCCAACTTCAATCCAGAGGCCACAAATTTTCCACTCATTGTGATACCGAACTTATCCCCCATCTTTACGAAGATCATCAAGAGGGAATGCTAGACCACCTTCAAGGGCAATTTGGGATCGCTGTTTGGGACGCCAGACAAAGAAGGGTAATTCTTGCACGCGATCAGTTTGGTATTTGCCCACTTTATTACGCAAAGGTGCAATACGATGGTTCCGAATGGCTTTTATTTGGATCTGAAATCAAAGCGATACTCGCATCAGGAATGATTCGAGCAGAGCCCGATCGATTGGGTATCAATCATCTTTTCACCTTCTTTGGAGTACCCGGCCCACAAAGTTGCTTTAAGGGTATTTCTGCTTTAGAACCAGGGCATTTCCTAGATATCAGATTGGGTAGCCAATCACATGCTTCCCGCATCGAAGATAAAACATACTGGCGCATGGACTTCCCCCAAAGAGGACAGGAAAGAACCGGTCCCTCTTTAAAATCACTTGTTGATGATTTCGACAGGGAAATGCTTGCTTCGGTTGAAAAACGCCTACGAGCCGATGTTCCTGTAGTTTCGTATTTAAGCGGTGGGGTTGATTCCAGCCTAGTGGTTGCAATGGCTTCCAAAATCCGGGGCACCCCGATTCCTTCCTTTACCATCCGCATCAAATCTCCAAAACTTGATGAAACTCCCGAAGCCACCATTGTTGCAAAACACATTGGCACCACCCCTATTATTATCGATGTTGGCTCGGACGAAGTCCTTAATACCTACCCTGCACTAATCCGTGCAGCTGAAGCTCCCGTTGTGGACACTTCTTGTTCAGCACTTTTGCTCCTTGCAAAGGAAGTTCACAAGCATGGCTACAAAGTTGCGCTTACAGGCGAAGGTTCCGACGAATGGCTGCTCGCTGGTTACCCTTGGCACAAAGTACATCGTATCGCAAGTTGGGTAGATAGCGTTCCTGGCCTGAAGGTCAGCAATTGGATGCGCAGATTTTTCTTGTGGGTAACAAAGGCTCCTAGATACAACCAAGCAATGCAAAACCGGGCAATTAATGCCATGAGCGGCCCTAACGGATGGCTCGATATTTATAACCTTTTTAGCATGGCTAAGTTCAGATTGTTTAGCCCTGAAATGATGGATCTCGTCAAAAATGTTTCTCCCTACGAAGATTTAAACCTTCCTTCTGAACGAATGAAAAGCTGGCATCCTTTAAATCGGGAATTATATGTAAGCGGCAGAGCCCACCTCTCCGGGTTACTTCTTAATGCCAAGGGCGATCGTGTCGCAATGAACTCCTCTGTGGAAACCCGCTACCCATTTTTAGATGTAAATGTATTTAACTTTTTGGCAACAGTTCACCCAAAGTGGAAGTTTCGTGGATTGTTTGGCGATAAATATTTACTCCGCCATCTTTCAGATCGTTACCTTCCTTCATCGATTGCATGGCGCAAGAAAGCCATGTTTAGAGCACCCTTCGATAGCTTCCATCTAGACAACGTTCCACCCTTTATCGATCACCTCTTAAGCGAAGAATCCCTTAAAAAGACCGGATATTTCGATGTTAAGCAAGTTATCCGATGGCGCAAAGAATTCAAAAAACTTCCCTCATGGGGTCTTTCCAGAGTCTCTATTGAGATGGGGCTCGTTGGCGTTTTAGCAACCCAAATGTGGCACCATACCTTTATTGATCATTCGCTTGCGGACATGGATTATTGGCAAGCTCCTAAAATTTCTTAAAAGTTCTATCTTTATAGTGGCTATTTGAACACTATGCCTGTTTTTTTCATAAGCTGTTATCGCATATAACCTTAGAGACCCTAATCGTTACAGTATAACAGCCTGCAACCATCTTATTTCCCGCTTTGCCCCTTTTAACCTTCCAAGACCCTTTAACAACCGTTAACCTTATCCCTATGTCATATGCTCTCTCTACATTATGGTACGACAGGCAACGATACCTGCCGGGCGTTTTAGCTGTTGGCTTTAGCGCCTTGCTTATTGCATTGCAGTGCGGCCTATTGCTCGGCTTATTTTCAATCACCTCAATCCCGGTGGATCATACCACCGCAGATATTTGGCTTGGGGCCCCCGAAGTTCTTAGCGTTGATCTTGGCAGGCCCATTCGCGAGGGAACAAGTTTGGCAAGGCTCGCTAGCCAGCCTGAAATCGAACGCGTTGAAATCTATCTCCAAGGCTTTTCCTATTGGTCAAAACCCGATGGTGGCACCGAACTTTGCATGGTTATTGGCAGCAGACTCGATGAAAACGCTTTGGGCAAAGTTAAAGAACTATCAAAAGATCTTTATCTTCAACTAAGCGAACCTGGCACAATTGTAATTGATGAATCCGACCTTGGCAGACTTGGGGTCAAAGGAGTCGGAGATCACGCCGAGGTTGCTGGTAACCGCGTTCGCATCGTAGGCCTTACCACTGGGTTAAAAAGCTTGGCAGGCCCCTATGTATTTTGTTCGATTAACACAGCAAGACCTTTGCTACGCGTTTTCCCTGACCAAATCACTTATGTTCTAGGGAAATGCGTTAACCCCAAAGATGCTGTTAACGTCGTTAGTCGCTTAAAAGAAAATCAAAATGTCTCAGCCTTCACCAGCCCCGAATTCTCGCTTCGATCCAGAATGCATTGGCTCCTTAAAACCAAAGCTGGTATAGCTTTAGGTTACGCCGCTGCCCTCGGACTACTAGTTGGAGCAGTGGTCACAAGCCAAACTTTATATTCTGCAACCGCTGCCTCCTTAAGAGAATTTGCGGTCTTACGAGCCATGGGTATACCAAGATGGCGCATGCAGTTTATGGTTATGCAGCAATCCTTGTTTGTGGGAATAATAGGTGTTGGTTTGGCGTTGCCTGCGGTCCATGCACTTGCAGCAGTTGCTGATTATTTTGGTGGGCGAGTCGAACTGCCTATTTGGTTGCAGAGTATCGCTGCAATTGTTACGCTTACGATGGCCTTGTTTTCTGGGTTGTTTGCTTTAAGGTCTCTTAGAAATGTAGAGCCCGCTGCTTTACTCAGGTAATTAACAAAGGTTTTTAGGGATGTCGACATCTCCAAATTTAAAATCAAATATTAAAATTCGCTCAGGCGTTTCGGTTACCTCTATTACGGGTAAGGGACTTTTAAAGTCTTTTGGCGAAGGGGAAATGCGAACGACCGCCGTAAATGATGTTTCCATTGATATTAAACAAGGCGAAGTTGCTCTAATGATGGGCCCCTCAGGAAGTGGAAAAACCACCCTTTTAGCTATCTTGTCAGGCCTATTAAAACCGGAAGCTGGGAAAGTTATAGCTTTAGGGCAAGACCTTTGGACCATGAGCGAACGCGAAAGAGAACATTTTCGCCTTAAACATTGCAGCTTCATTTTTCAAGGGTACAACCTCTTCTCCTCTTTAACTGCAAGGCAGCAGCTAGAAATCGTGGCCCAATGGGGCGATGGGGCAAGCTCAAGGGAAGCTAGGAAAAAAGCCGATGAAATCTTAGATATTCTTGGTTTGTTGAAAAAAGCCCATTTGCGCCCAGGCGAACTATCTGGTGGCGAGAAGCAAAGGGTTGCTATTGGCAGGGCTCTTATCAAAAACCCGGATTTCTGTTTTGCTGATGAACCTACGAGTGCTTTAGATTGGGCACACGGCGAACAAGTTATCGATATTTTAAGGTCTGCTGCACATGAACGCGGTTGTACCGTCCTTATTGTAGCCCACGATGCCAGGGTTATACCCTATGCGGACAAGATATTTTACCTCGAAGATGGCAAAATGATTGACGATGGTGGCAAAAGTATTCACAAAACCTACGGCAAGATGCCTTAAAGAGGATTGCTAAGATTATTCACTTAGAATCCTCTAGTTTTAAAATTATATTCACAAGGAAGAATTCCTTGTTGGGGAATGTTTAATGGAAAAGTTATTTCAGCCAATACCTGTAGCTTCTTGGACCCATTTGGGAAGAAAGCTTTTTTCGATTATGTTTGTTTCCAGCCTGATTGCAGGTGGGTTTATTTTTTGGAGTTATTATCAACCTCCAGAAAATGACGCGCTTGAATTAAATTTTGGCATCCAAGATCAAATCACTGCCCAGGCAAAACCAGCGACCAAGGCCAAAATTACCGAAGATGCTGAGCGCAGAGCTGTTTGTATCGCTTATGTTGATGTAGATGGGGGTGTTACACCTCTTTACCCTATTCAACCTGGCAAAGTGCTTGCAATTCCTGCAAGAGAAAACACGGAAGTCGAAGCAGGCGATATTCTGATTCGTATGGATGACACCCTTCAAAAGGCCCAACTCGAAGAAGCCAAAGCAGATGTACAAGCTGGCCAATCCCAACTCGATCAAGCTAAAGTTATGTTCTCCCAGCACGAATTAAAGATCAACGGCCAAAAATCAGCAATCGAAGCTAAACGCAGCGAGATGGCTGCTGCCATTGCTAAAAAAGATCAAGCTGAACGCTTGGCAAGCAACAAGCTCGCAAGCAATGATGATGTAAATGCAGCAACTGCAATCGTTAAAGCTCTTGAATTTGCAGTCGAGGGCGAGACAATAAAACTTAAAGGTATCCAAGCTCTTGATCCACATCTTCCCGTAAACCTTGCAACGAATGATCTCACAGCCCGAAGAGCACGATTACAAAAAGCAGAATATGCTTTAAGCGAATGTTCATTAAAGGCACCATTTAAAGGCACCATTCTTAGAATCAACACCAGTGTTGGTGAAACACTTGGATCGAACCCTAAGTTTCCTGCCATCATGTTTTGCCCTAGTGCAAAGCGAATTGTTCGCGCTGAAGTTGAACAAGAATTTGCAGGAAAAATCGCACTCAATCAGGTTGCAGTAATTCAAGATGATTGCAGCTCTTCGGAAATAACATGGCGTGGAAAAGTAGTACGTATTTCCGACTGGTTTACACACCGAAGATCTATACTTCTTGAGCCTTTGCAATTCAATGATGTACGAACCCTTGAATGCATCATCGAGTTAGATCCCGGTCAGCCATTGCTTAGAATTGGACAGCGTGTTCGGGTTCAATTGGTTCCTACCGAGGAATCAACCAAGCCCGCTACTGCAAAATCCAAATAGACTACCAACAGAACTTTAATCGTGTTTTTGCAGGTCAAGGAGGACCAATAATGACATGGTTACTAATTGCAACTGGTTTTAGTGGAGCCTTTACCTTTTTATTTATCTTTAAAAAGATAGCCCACCTGTTTACCACCCCCAAAGCAATAGCGGTGCATTTCTCTCCTGCAGGGGGTTGCGCAGATGCTTTAATCAACGAAATACATAAAGCCAGACACGAAATCTTGATTCAAGCTTACTCTTTTACTTCCAAGCCAATTTCTCAGGCACTTGTGGATGCAAAAAAAAGAGGCGTAAAAATCGATATCGTTCTGGATGGTAGCAACGAACGGGAACAATACACCGAACTACACTTTTTACTCGAGCATAGCATCCACCCAGTAATCGACAGTCATCACCCAATTGCACATAACAAAATCATGATTTTTGATTCTAGAACCATAGCTACGGGAAGCTTTAACTTCACGCATCAGGCTGAACAAAACAATGCGGAAAACCTACTTATTTTAAAAGGTCATCCTGAACTTGTCGACTTATACAAAAAGAATTTTGCAATTCATAAAGGTCACTCTCGAGCTGTGCAATTAAAACCCGAGACCAATACTGGGGCTCCAAAGCACGAAATGTTTGGACATCACACCCCTGGCACCAGATCTCATGCAGCTTAATAAGCCCTTATTTGGTCAATTTTCCTTAAAAATTGCCTTTTTAACTGAAACTCCACTAAAATAAATTTAGGTTTTTATTAAGTTAATTCCTGCTTAATTTTACGGTATTAGTTTTATGTCAAGCACAATTATTGGCGAAAAAGTTCTGAATGATGCACATTTAAAGCAGCAATTGCAAATTCTCAGGCAAGCTGATAATTGGACAAACTTGTATTACATCGGGATGATTTATATTTATCTTGCCGCTGTAATTTCAAGCACCCTCATGTTTTATTATCACCGGGAATTATGGGGCATCCCCTTCTGGATAAACATCCCTGTTTCAATAATTGCAATTATTCTGATAGGCGCTGGCCAACATCAACTCACCGGCCTTGGCCATGAAGGTTCGCACCATTCCCTATTCAAAACTAAAAAATGGAACGAATTCGCTTCCGATTTTTTTTGTATGTTTCCCGTTTTCAGTTCTACGCATATGTATAGACTGCAACACATGGCTCATCATCAATTTGTAAATGACCCAGAACGCGACCCAGATGTTTCACAACTATTATCCAGCGGCCATTGGTTGGGTTTTCCTGCTTCTCCTAAAAAGTTCTACAACTTTTTGCTCAAGCAACTTTGGATCCCCAATCTTTTTAAGTTCATGATAATTCGGGCTGCTTATAATTCCACCGGAACAGATTCCAATCCTTATGTCAAAAAAAGCACCAGCAAAAACAAAATCGGAATTCGTATTGCCATCACCTATGTTTTTTCCATGATCCCCGTCCTTGCAGTTCTTACGTGGTTTGGTAATCCACTTATTGTTGTTCTCAGTGCACTCGGAATATTTATGGTATTCTCCACGATTTTACTACTGCTCTCCAACGACTGCTATCAGCAGGCAAAAATTCATCCGGTTTTTTCGTCAAAAATATCAACTGTTATGCGCCTTGGTTATGTCACTACAGTTTTTACATCGCTTGCGGTTTTGCATCTCACGCTAGATCCTTGGGCCCCCATCTATTACTTTGCTCTTTGGTTAGTCCCGATTTTTACTTCGTTTTCTTTCTTCATGATCCTTAGGCAGGTTGTTCAGCACGGCAATGGCGACCGGGGTTGGATAACCAACACTCGCGTATTTTTTGTCAACCAATTCATCAACTTTTGCGTATTCCCCATTGGCCAAGATTATCATCTGCCCCATCACCTTTATTCCACTGTGCCACACTATCGTCTAAAAAAACTTCACGCAATATTGATGGAATATCCTGAGTATCAAACAGATGCGATTAATGTGCATGGGTATTTTCATTCGCCTGAAAACCCACAGATTCACCCTACCGTGGTGGATGTACTAGGAGACAGTTACGCTAGCAAGAATTTCCGGGGTGTACACATCGATAACACAGTGCTTGATGATAATGAGGTGGAAGACAAAGAAGGCATCATCAACACGGGAGAACGAGAAAAACAAAAGGCAGAAGCATCAGCACGCGAAAAATCAATGCTTTAAAATCGGTTCAAACTCGGTTCCCGAAACCATGGTTTTCAATAATGGCGTGGTCATGAATGTGGTGACTAGGGCCATCATTACAAGCATACAAAAAACGCTGTCAGAAATAATCCCAAAATCTTTCCCCAAATTAATAACAATTAATTCCATAAGAGCACGGGTATTCATTAATACTCCAATGCAAGATGCTTCTTTCACAGAAAAACCCGAGAAATACGCTGCCAGTCCACAACCAGCTATTTTTCCGATTATTGAGGCCCCAATGATTCCTCCTGCTATCAACCAAAGTTGCAGAGAGTCTAGCGATCCAATATTAGTTCTCAAACCGGTGTAAGCAAAAAATATTGGAAGAAAAAATGCAGTTACGAAGTCTTTCAATTTAGCCTGAATGGCTTTACGAAACGAAACTTGATCACATAGAACAGCACCAAAAACAAAAGCACCAAAAATCCCAAATATCCCAATTAGATTGGTCCCTATCGCAGACAAAAACAACAAAGACAAAGTCACTGCAAGCCCCGTCACAGTAATCTCGCCATCTAAAATAAAATTATTGAGCAATCTTATTGCAATAGGTCGAACTGCAAAAATCATAAATACACCAAACAGCAAAGTATAAAAAATCATCAGAAGAGTACTAGAAATATGAAATCCCGAAGTTACAAATGCCGCCACGGCAGCTAACAAAATCCAACCTGCTGCATCATCAAAAGCTGCCGCAGTGATTGTAACTACTGCAAGCCTTGTGTGAGAAACCTTCCACTCTACCATCATTCGCCCAAGGATGGGTAAAGCTGTGATAGACATGGCTGTGCCCAAGAAGAGACTGAAACTCCAGAAGTTTTCTGGGGTATCTGGTTTGTTGCTCACTAAATCAAACACAAGAAAAGACAATCCTATCCCCAGTCCAAAAGGGAGCAAAATGCCTGCGAGAGAAATTAAAGCCGTAGAACCGCCCAACGAAAGCAGATGGGAGAACTCAAACTCCATTCCCACAATAAAAAGAAGAAGAATAAGGCCTACCTGACTAATGCCAACAAAAACCCAATGGAGTGTCCCCTCGGGAAACCCCTCGAGAGTCGGCCTGAAAATCATTTGAAAAGTTTCTGGTGCAACCCATCCGAATAAACTTGGCCCTAGCAAAAGCCCTGCAGTAATTTCACCAACAACCTCGGGTTGCCCGATCTTTCGAAATAGAACACCTACAATTCGTGCAGCAAGTATGATCAACACCAACTGCCATAGCAGGGGCAATAATAGCTTTTCAACTTGCATGGAAGCAAAAATCATAACAATCCCTTAATAGTATTAACGCCAAAAACTGTCTGGCTCTTCGTGTGGCCCTCTTGCTTGCCTTAACAAACTTGCAAGCTGGGTTAGTTGAAGTTCATCAAGATGACCCAATTGTTTTTTACTGCATTCAAGAACTTCGTGATCAAGTTTTTGAAGCAACTTCATGCCTTGTGAAGTAATGCCTACTTTGACAACCCGGCGGTTATCATCAGGGCGCTAGCGGGAGATAAGTTTGCGCTCTTCGAGGCGATCAAGAAGGCGGGTAATATCAGGAGCTTTTGAAACAAGCCTTTTAGCAAGCACAAGGGTATGTAATTTTTGGGGATGCTCCCCTCGCAGAAGGCGGAGTGTGTTGTACTGCTGGGCGGTGAGGTCGACCTGCAAAAATACAGAATCCTCAATCGAACGAAGCCTATCGTAGGTACGCCAAAGGTTTAAATAGGCTTCTTGATGGGTAGAATCGAAGCGAGAAGCACGGGGTAAATCAGAAGGCGTAATAATTTTTTCTTGAGCCATTGTTTTAAACCAAGTTTTAGAGATTGACCCTAATACTTGTTCTAACAACTATTGTTAGCGTAGGAAAGAAGAATCGCACCTAATTCTACAACAAATTTGCTCCGAGGCAGCACAGGATCGTAACCCAATGATCGGGCTTTCTTAAGCAAATCAACATCCACATGCGATCCATAACCTAAACAGGGAAACTTCGCATTCTGGCTCACTCTTAATTCCGTGATTAATTTTTCAAGCTCAGACGATGCTATGCCCAGATCTATCAGCGCACCTGCAAACTTTTCTTTACTGGCAATTTCGATCAATTTATCAACGGTTTTTATCACTTTGGTCTGTACACCAATGGCACGGGCTTCACCCGATATCTTGCTGCTAAAGATTAAGTCATCGCACAAAACCAGTACTGTTTTATTTTCTTCAGGCATTATTCAATTTTTCCCAAGCGCTGAAACATATGAAGTGTCGCCCACATTTTTGCATCTATCGGAAGATCATGGTTGTCGCACATTTCACAAACCGCCTTGAAATCAAGCAACAACACCTCAATATCTTCGCCCGGTTCAGGCTTGGCACTTTGGCTTGCCCGCACATCCACATAAGCCATCGTGATTGCTTCGTCCGTCAAGCCCATCGAAGAATGCAGAGGTTTGGTCACCTTGTTTATTTTGGAAACTTCGTAGCCGGTTTCCTCGATCATTTCACGCATGATCGTAGATTCAACCGTTTCACCGGGATCGACCAGCCCTGCGGGAAAGCCATAGGTATAACAGCCTAATGGTACACGAAACTCCTTGATCGCTATCAGCTTGTTTGGTTTACCTTTTT
>JAPLNF010000240.1 GCA_026692965.1 Planctomycetota bacterium | reverse complement strand
TTAGGTCGAAAGCCTTTTTGTAGATTGAAGTGTGAGCTTGAGCAGCACTGCCTGCAGCTTCACGATCTTCAGGCTTCCTCATGTGTGGGAAGCTGTTTTCTGCAAAAGTATCTTCAACAGAATAGAACAAGCGTTGGCGTCTGCGAAGCCTTTCCATGGTTTCGGTTTCACTGCCAAGGGAAGCAGGAGCCTTGATATTTTCAGGAGGCTGACCAGCATTCTGGACGGTGAAAGGAGCATTCATCATGCCCAAGAAACCGGGTCCAATTCGCTGAGCTGTTACGCCTACGCCGATGAATCCAGGCAAAGGAAGATCTTTAGGAGTCAGAAGCGAGGATGCCTGTGCACCCAATGCAGGGTACTGAACTACAGGACTGGGCATACGGCCAGTGTTCATCAACACGGTGCCTCGTTCGTGGCTACCTTCGTTGGTAACAAGGGAGCGAACAGCAACAAGGTGTTTGAACTGGGAAGCGATAGTAGGAAGTACTTCGCTGATTTCCACGCCTGGAGCAGAGGTTTTAATAGTTTTGAATTCGCCACCGGTTTGAGCACCTGGCTTGAGGTCCCAAAGATCCATATGGCTAGGGCCGCCGCCCATCCAGAATATGATTAAGCTTTTATTAGCTTTCTTAAGGTTGGTTTCTGCTGCACGCAGATTTTGCATGAAACTGGTGCTTGGAAGCATTACTGCTGATGCACCTGCAACATGTTGCATAAAATGACGACGATCCATAGTTATCTCCTAAAAATACGAGTTTTAAACTCTAAGCCTTTAGCTATCCTAAGTTTCTAATCTTATTGAGACATTGTCAATAAATAATCAGAATCTTTTACAATTATTCGGGAAATTAACCTATCACATTAAGTTAGTCGGCTTATTCCTGATAAGGTTCCAAAATAATTGTGAATATTTCATTCTTTTTAAGTTTGCTTTGAATATTCGATAAATAATTGCAGATTAGTGATAAAATGGGCCTCTTCTGCTAATTAGGCTATTGGAGTTATAATGAAGCCATCAACTCAGTCGAGAGAAAAGCTAGAAGTCATTTGGAGTAAAGGGGTTAAGGCTGTTGATCCACGAGGTTTGGTGGCCCAATTTGTTCAGTCCGATGCTTCATTTCAGTCCGTTTTAAGCGAGGCTGCAAGTATTTTGGTCGTGGGAGGTGGTAAAGCCACTGCAGCCATGGCACTTGGACTTGAACAAGAAATAAAGCTATTTTTATTTAAAACAGTTGGGGTTTTGAATGTTCCTGAAGCAAATTACCCAAAACTAGAAAAAATTAAGCTTAATTTAGCTCGGCCAGCGGGAATGAATCAACCTACTGCTAAAGCAGTCGAAGGTTCTAAATCGATGATACAGCTTGCCCAAGAGGCAAAAGAAGGGGATTTGCTCCTCGCTTTGATTTCTGGAGGGGGATCAGCGTTGATGCCTTTGCCTAGTTCTGGGGTTTCTCTTGAAGATAAGCAAAAAGTTACCTCGCTTCTTTCGGGAACTTCCGCTTCTATCAATGAATTAAACTGCGTTCGAAAGCACCTTTCCCAGATTAAAGGAGGTAGACTTGCTCAGGCATTCCTTGAAGCGACTCGAGGAAATGGAAAAATTGTTACTTTAATTTTGTCCGATGTTATTGAAGATAAACTGGATGTGATAGGTTCTGGCCCAACTGTAAATGACCCCACGACTTTTAAAGATGCTTTTAACATTTTGGAAAAACATCTTCTATTAGATAAGACCCCTGCCTCTATTCTTCAGCATTTGCAATCGGGGATAGCAGGGAAGATTTCAGATACTCCCAAAGATTTGCCTGCAAGTATTCGAAATAAAGTTCTCGGGAATAATGCCCTGGCACTCGATGCTGCTGCCAACCAAGCTAGGCAACTTGGGTATCAGGTAATTAATCTGGGGCCTTGCATGGAGGGCGATACCGCTGGGTTGGCCTCGATTCACGCCTCGATCGCCCGATCTATTCTTAAGTATGATCAGCCTTGCCAGCCCCCGGTATGTATTTTGTCGGGTGGCGAGACAACGGTAAATTTAGGTCAAAACCCCGGTAAAGGTGGCAGAAACCAAGAAATGGCGCTCGCTTTCTTTTGTGCGCTTAAAGATCATAATTTGGACAGAATCACTTTTCTTGCAGCGGGGACCGATGGCGAAGATGGCCCGACCGATGCCGCAGGGGCGTTTGCAGATGCCACCACGCTAAAGCAGTCTGGAACAATGAATGCTTCCGATTTTCTTGCTCGCCATGATGCTTATCATTATTTCAAAACCGCTGGGTCACTTTTTCAGCCCGGCCCAACCGGAACCAATGTGATGGACTTGAGAGTTTTGATTATTGAATAAGCATCCTTCCGTTATTTGCTTTCAATGCGCTGTTTCAATGCGGAGATAGATTCGAGGCCTAGGGTTTCTTTAAGTTCTGTAAAGTTAAACATGGCGCCCGCATCTGGGCGGTCGACTCTGCCATGTTCCATGTACACCTTAAGTAATTGCTTCATGGCTGCAGCGGTAACCATAAGGCTTTCAATTGGGCAGACGACAATTTTGTAGCCCATGATTTCAAGTTCATTGGCAGAAAGAATGGGGGTAGCTCCGCCTGTTAGCATGTTTGCTAGTAGGGGAAGTTTGACTTGATTGGCTATAAGTTGGAGTTCTTCGATGGATTGTGGGGCTTCAACAAAGCAGACATCAACGCCCAGATCTTTGGCCTGATTGGCACGATCGATTGCAGCATTAACCCCATCGATAGCCCTCGAATCTGTTCGTGCAATGATAATAAAATCAGGATTTTTTCTAGCGTCGAGCCCTGCTTTCAGGCGATCAAGCCATTCTTTTGTAGAAACTATTTGCTTACCGGAAAAATGCCCGCACCTCTTGGGGTTTGCCTGATCTTCAAGAAGAATGCCAGCAGCGCCTGCATTTTCAAACTCGCGAACAGTGCGCTGAACATTATGGATATCGCCATGCCCGGTATCCCCATCCGCAACTACGGGTATGTGAAGCCTAGAAGCCATGCGTCTTACAGCATCTGCCATTTCGGTGAGTGTAATTAAGCCAACATCTGGAAGGCCAAGTAAGCTTGCAGAAGTACCAAAGCCGCCAAGGAAAACGGTTTCAAGGCCTGCTTGCTGAACAAGAAGGGCAGTGAAAACATCGTGGGCACCTAAACTACGGATAATTCCGGGTTTTGAAAGCAAATGGCGAAGTTGGGAAGGGGAGGTGCTCATGTGTTTTGTAATCCCTGCTCGATGATTGAAATTTTTACCAAACAAAAGTTCAGCAATTGTAGAAACTACCATAATTCTTCAATACCGATGATTCTACAAAAAACAGTGCTTTGATCAAAAGGCCTTGTATTACAGGCTTTTCAACTTGCTTAGAAATAATATTAGTTATTGGCACGCCTGTTGCTTCATTTATTATCAGCGGCCTTGAAGCAATGGAACAGATTGTCAAAGGGGCCGGAATAGAGAAGAGTGGCCCTGCAGATCTGGAACATTTGTTGGGCAAAGTAGCAGAGATAACCGCCCCCCGGCGGAAACCCATGAAGTGTGGATGGCACCCCCCAATTAGCCTTCTACACTACCCCAATTTAGTCATGGGAAATTGACCCGCATATCGATCCCCCTCGGTATGCGGGTTTTATCTTTTTTATAGCTCGAGTTTTGGCAATTCTTTTGGCGCAACCATGGTGCCTAATTCACTAACCACCGATTTAGCCAAGGCCATATACGCTTTGCTTACAAGGCTTTCAGGATGCTTTAGAACTATGGGCAACCCTTCATCGCCAGATTCTGCAACTTTGGGATCGATCGGTATTTCACCCAGAAAAGGTACATTATATTCTTGAGCAAGTTTGGCCCCGCCACCATGTCGGAAGATTTCATACCTTTTGCCATCGTCTCCAATAAAGTAGCTCATGTTTTCGATGATGCCTAGGATTGGAACTCGAACCTGCTTAAACATTTCGATGCCTTTTCTGGCATCAATCATGCTGACTTCCTGTGGGGTAGTAACAATAACCGAGCCATTCAACGGAACAGTTTGGGTCAAGGTAAGTTGGGCATCGCCTGTGCCTGGTGGTAAATCAATTACAAGGTAATCAAGTACGCCCCAATCAAGGTCTGAAAGAAATTGGGTGAGTGCTCTGTGGACCATGGGGCCACGCCAGATAACAGCTTGAGTGGGCGGAACTAAAAAGCCCATGGACATGATTTTTAGACCATACTTTTCTAGGGGAAGGGGCGTGGTTGCTTGATCGATCACGCCATTGATTCCCATCATGGTCGGCATGCTTGGGCCATAAATATCGGCATCAAGCAACCCAACTTTATTTCCGCCCGCAGCAAGCGCGAGAGCCAAGTTCGCAGAAACAGTTGATTTTCCAACCCCGCCTTTTCCGCTTGCTACTGCAATGATGGTCCGAATATTGGGCAGGCTTAACTTTGGCATTGTAGCTTGTGGCTGCATGACTTATTTCCTTTATGGTAAATATTTAGGTAGTGGTTTTCTTTGCGATGCATTCTTGGCACTGGCACAGGGCGCGCAAGCTTTCCAAGGTATATATTCCGGAATCGTGCCCATCGTTCCAAACAATTCGATAGGCATAGTGGCCTACGGGAACCAAAGAAGTAGGGGCAGGTTGCACCAATTCAGAAGGTTTAAGAATATGGAAAGGGTTAGCAGGTTTATCCCGTTCGTCCCTGCAAGTTGCACAGGGGCAATTTCCCCTGAGATATTTCCACCCCAAGATGCCTTGATGGCCATCATTCCAATCGATCAATAGGGAGTCGTCCCCCTGTTTTTTCAAGGAATTGGGAAAAAGCGCAAAGTTATTCTCAGTCATAAACTACAACCCTCTTCTGCCTATGTTTCACTATAGGAAAGAAGAGGCGATTTGGTTGTAGTCTGGGGCAAAAAGTATCGAACTAGTTGTTCGGAGCGGGTTTTGTTTCGGTTTGATTTTCCACAAGATCGATTCGTATTTGCTCTCCACTTTTGGTTGCAGAAATAAGAAATCTTTTATTCTGGAATGTTAATAAGCCATTGGATGGGATTTTACTATCCTGCCAAAGGGTTGAGGTTTCATCGCGTAGCTCGAGCCTTATTTTTCTTTGTACTTCCACCCAATCTTGGGGAAGTGATGGTAAAATTAGGCTTGCGACACTGGATTGGCCATTACTTGGAATTGCAAGAGTTGTTGCAACAGGAACGCCAGACCTGCTAGCGGGGGTTCTTCTTTCTTCCACTAATTCAACTGGCAAAGTCATAGTTGGCAGTGGGGCTTTACCTAACGATGCATCTTCACTTCGAACAAGTTCCCCGGTAAGCCTGAGAATTTTTCGGTCTGCTGAAATTGTAAGTAGGAGGTTTCTTACAGACTGAAGTTTGAAAACGCCTGGGTCGAGAATCATTTGGGTTCTTTGCCCTAGTCGTAAGATTTCTCCGGAGGGGGTTTGAAAGCGAACATCACCGAAGGTGAAATTGGGCCTTGCAGCCAGTTGCCTTTCGAATGGGAAAATCGGGTCACTATGTTCAGGAAGAAAGGTGGTTGAAAAAGTGCCACTTCGATTGGTTTTTTCGACATTGATGCCAGTATCTGAAATAGTGAGTAGTGCGGTAACGGTACCTTCGGGCGGTTCCAGAACATTGACAATTTCAGTTTTTTGATCATGCTCTAAGCCATTGACCGCTGCAAGCTTGATGACATACCCGCCCGGTTTTTGGAAAGTAACCATTTTTTCATGACCTTGTGCATTGGTAACTTCGAGAGGGCGGTCGTCTCCCAAATCCCAAACGCATAACTGAGCGTTTTTTACTGTGCTCATGATTTTAAAAGTTGCAGGTGCATAAGATCCAGCACTAACCGGAACAGCTTCCAAGTTAAGTACCTTCGTTGGTTCGAGGGTAGGTGGCGGGTCGAGGCGAAGGACAACCTGCCTTTCGTTTTCTTCACCAAGAACATTTCGCAGAGTCATTTTAACCGTGTATTCCCCGGGCCGGGTGTACACATGATTAACAAATTCGCGCTCAGGAGAAACAGGCTCTAAAGGAGAGCCATCGCCAAACTCCCACCAACCTTGTCCGCCTGAGGATAGATTTTGAAAGCGAAGCTTCAACCCATCTTTTTCGTGAGAAAAATTAGCCAAGGGTTTCGATGGCCTAACCACTTTGTCAACCAAGGGGGTGACATACATTACGATAGCGCCAGAAAGCAAGCCGCCTGCTGTTCCGATGGCCATTTTTATCCAGCCTTTAATTTTTTCCTTGGCGGAGGCTTTGATTGTGGAATCGGTTGACATGACTAAATTTCTCCCAAGCAAAATAATGCAATAAGTAGGAAGAATAAATGAAATCGTGCTGCCAAGTCGAGACGGATTTGTTTTAAAAGGGCGAAACAGAAGTTAGAAGGCATCAAGAATTGCATTAAGCCAGTGGGAGTTGCCTGTACTTCGCTCGGAAGCCATCTGGGTGATGACTTTAAGTGCCAAGTCATTCAAGGGGCTGGGTGTTTTGGAGGTTTTGGCAAGGCGGGAGAGATAGCCGTTGTAATTTTCGATTTCTGTTACCCCTCCCATTACATCGTGAAACATGGAACAGTAGGTTTTTTTTAGGGAGGGTCTGAAAAATGGCGCCATGCTTTCTCCCACCCATTTGTGGGTCAGTAGCCAAGCCACTTTATCAGGGTGGAAGGGTCCGATGGTTCCCATTGGTTGGTTAGAGGCTTTTAAAATTGAATAGTTCTCAAGCAAAAGTTGAAAGAACAAGGTCCGAAGTTTGCCCGGTTTTAAAAGCGCAGAGTTTTCGAACCCCCCAGCGCTAGTCAATGGGCTAATTGCAGCGTTGTACATCAACTTGGTGTTTTTGTAAGGCAAGCTCCAAGCAACTAAGTGGGAATCAATCCCACCTTGTCTTAGGGCTGTTTTTAATTCAAAAAGTAGGGGCATGTTTGTCCAAGGTTGAATCGGACCCAAATGAAGTTTCCCGCTTCGAGTGATTGCTGCAATCGTTTTTTTGGGTGTACATTCGGAAATAAAAGATGCGATACCTTCTCCAATTAAAGGTCTGGAAGTTAAGAGTTCATCAAAGCCATTTTGAATCGGAAAAAGCAAAGATTTATCGTTAGTCTTTTTTAATATTTCATCATTGTTGTAGCATTTGACACAAAGAATATTAACGACATTAGGGCAGGGGGCCCAGTTTTCAAACGCTTCGATATTGATAGGGAAAGATTGGTTGTCAACAATGGCGCCGTGGGCTTTGCAGAATGCGATTTTTTCAGGGTTATTTTCGATAAGAAGGACCTGTTTGCCCGCTTTATAAAGGCTGGAAGCAATTGCCAAACCGATTCCGCCTGCTCCGATCACATCAAACTGTTCCACAAAAAGCCCTCATTGCTGATGAATTGTCGTGTCATCGTTGTCACAATTAAAATTAACTAATAAATGATGAATTAGTTTTGCTACTTACGCTCCTAAATTTCGTATTATAAACGATAAGATTTATTGTTTTCCTTTGGCTAGGTTTTAATTATGCCTCCTGAAGCTATTTTTGATCATACGACACTTGACTTAAACAAAGTTGTAATAAGTCAGGAAGAAATCCGTAAGGCGAATCCCCAGCGTTTCGAAATGGAACACTTGGATGGGATTTTGCTGATTGACCCCGAAAAACAAATTGTCATTGGCTTTAAAGATGTGCGCAATGATGAGTTTTGGGTTCGAGGGCATATGCCCGGTTACCCGATTCTTCCAGGTGTGATTATGTGCGAATCTGCAGCCCAATTATGCTCCTACTATATAGTTAGTCAGGGATTGTTGAAGGGTGATTTTATTGGGTTTTTAGGTTTGGAAAATGTTCGATTTCGCTCTGTTGTTAAACCAGGCGATAAGCTTGTTTTAGTAGGGAAATCGATTAAAATTAATCGTAGGCAAACTATTTTTAGCGTTCAAGGTTTTGTAGGTTCAACCATGGCTTTCCATTGCGAAGTCATTGGTGGCCCCTTAAGCATGAACCCCGCCAGCTAAGCCATTTCTTTTGGGTGTAAAAGTGCGAAAACCTATACGACTATCTCTCGAGGAACTTGCACCATGTACCGCCAATGTTCCCGAACCACCTGAAACCTTTGATTGGCCAGCCCTCTTTGGGAATTCCAACCCGGTTGAAATGGAAATAGGTTTCGGAAAAGGCTGGTTCTTGCTTAACGCTACCCAAGTTAACCCTCATATCAACTATTTTGGTATAGAAATCATTCGGAAGTACCAACTTTATACCGCTACCCGAGTAGTCAAACGAAGATTAGCCAATGTAAAAGTGTGCTGTGCAGATGCAAAATTGGTGGTTTCAAAAGCCATCGTGCCCGGTTCGCTTAAAGCGGTAAATATCTTCTTCCCCGATCCATGGTGGAAAAAAAGACATCATAAGCGCAGGCTTTTTGATGCGGATTTTGTGCAATCTATTCCGCCAGTGCTGATGCCGGGCGGGTGGATTAATATCGCAACCGATGTCGAAGAGTACTTTCAGGAAATAACTGCTCTCTTTGCAGAAAAGCTTCCTTCTTTAGTCGGGGAACCTTGGGGTGAAGATAGCCCAGATTCACTGGTGGATGGCCACCTCACCAATTTTGAGAGAAAATTCGTAGCGCAAGGTAAGCCCATTCATCATGTGCGTTATCGTAAACCAATATAAAAAATAGGTTTCGGTAGCTGATTATCGCACCCTTTCAGGGCTTATTTGATCGGGGGATTTATTACCCGGGGTTGCGCTCCGCTCCACCCCGGGCTATTAGATTATCGCCCCTTCGGGGCTTATTTGATCGGGGATTTATTACCCTGGGTTGCGCTCCGCTTTACCCCGGGCTATTAGATTATCGCCCCTTCGGGGCTTATTTGATGGGGGATTTAT
>JAPLNF010000239.1 GCA_026692965.1 Planctomycetota bacterium | reverse complement strand
TGTGAAAAATCATACCCAGATTCGTAGTCAGATGATTCCATTTCCAGCATTTGCCATTCATTCTTGCATGCAACATAAATGTAAACAGCAAGAAACAACACCATTACTTCATTAAAAATAATACCAAACAAACCCACGAGAAACATGCAACCAAAGCCTGTGAATATCACCATGATAGTTGATTGACGATACCCAATTCTGGGCCAGAGAAAAGCTTGAAGCATTCTGCCACCATCCAACGGGAAACCTATTAAAAGAACATTGAGAAGAAATAGCGTCCAGTTAACGAAAAAGAGTCTGGAAAGAAAAATAGGAAACCAAGAAGTAGTTTCTTCAATAAACCCGGCCCAAGTGACAAGGCTCATGGTGCCTTCGGCATCGATGCGGAAAGGTGGCCAGAAGGGGCTCCAAGGGGGCTGGAAAGAAGAACCGATTAAGGCGAGTGTTAGAGCACAAAAAAAGCAAAGTACAAGGTTAACAAGAGGGCCAGATAAAGCGGTGATGAAATGCGCATGGGGATTTTTGGGGATATCAACCTGCGCTAATCCACCCAAGGGCCAAAGCAGGATTTCGGTGGCATCGCCATTCATTTTCCGGGCCCCAAAGCAATGGCCCAACTCATGCAGGAATACCGAAAAAAACCAGAGCATGGTCAATTGCAAAGCATCAAGCCAAGTATGATCGGGCGGTGAAGGCTTAGAAAAGCTGATACGCATGATTAAACCGAGCGCAACCAAAGGGAACAATATATGCACCCTAACGAGGATACCAAAGACCCTACCTAACGGAATGGACCAAGAAAAGGGATCGCGCATAATAATTCAATCACACCGAAAAAAGCAAAAATAACAAACCACATAATAAATGTTAACACTTCACTCGCTGTGGAGCAATCAGATGCTATAAAGTTTGGGATATTTGCTTAGGCGCCAACCTTGATAGGACGAACACGCTTGGACTTATCCATGGAAAAAGTGCGGAATTGCGAGAGGGTGAGGGTTGAAAGCGCTAAGCCGGCCCAGTTAATTTCACCAGAAAAAGCCAGTTCCTCAAGCATTGAATCTGGCGAAACTCCATTTAAACAGGGGCTAGATTCATCCGCCAAGCCCAGAGCCGAGCTGATTTTTGAAATATCATCGAATGCTGCATCTTCCGACAAAGAATCGTCACATTCTTCGGGTTTATCGATGGATGAACCTTTATTGATTTCGGGAATCGCATTTACTTTGGGGGTGATCATATCATTAGGAACATCCTTGATTTCGGAAATCACCTTGGACCATTCTTTTAAAAAATTACCAGCATTTTCAGGCAGCATCTTTTTGATCATGCCGCCTATCATTTCTGGCCCGATGCCAATCGTACCCCTGATTATGCTCTGAAGAATATCGGGGCTGGTCAATTGCTTGATGGTTTCCTTGCTAGCTCCATCGTTAGTTGTACCGCCGTTATTCACAGCCCGTAAAATAACAGTTCCTTTGGATTGCGAGGGCGCAAGCGATAAAGTAGTTTGCCTGGAATTCTGGAAGGTAAGAGTAGTGTTAGAAGCACTTGCGGCGCTGGCGACATCCGCCAAAGTTGAAGCAGCGCCCCATGCAATGCTAACCGCTGTGCCACCCGTAAAAGTTGCGGGTAAAACGGTAACGGTATTGGAGGATACCTGAGTGTTACTGGTTACCACCGCAAAAACCGTACCTCTTAAGTTGTTGATCAAAGGAAAGCTGCTTCTATCAAAAAAAACCGTAATTGTGCTATTGATATAATTAATCACCACCTGGTTATTTGCGGAAACAACATTTTTGTAGGATGTTGAGTTATCTTGTGCAAACTGAATATAGGGAGAAGAGCCGCGCTGTAAGCCACCAGCAAATTTGGCAGTAAGGGTAAGCAAAGACCGCCCCCCCGGGTTGACCAACCTAACATCATAAAATTGTTGTGCGGGCAAAGTCGTGGCAAACGCCTGAGGATTATCTTTAAAGGCGGCGGCAACCAAAATTACGGGTTTGGCATTGTCAGCCGACTGTACATACAGGGTGTTAATGCCATTGATTCTGGCATCCGCAGATTGGCCACCGGGTTTTAGTACTGCTCCGCTAGCACCATTTAAGTTATCTTTTTGTGATGAGGTAAGAACCACTGCATTAAAATCGCTTGAAGAGCTTTCATCATCAGAAACCCTTGTAACGGTAACCGAACCGGTAAATATCTCGAGTGAGCTATAGGTATGGGTACCTAAAATTTGAAATACCCCGGGTTGGTTAGGAGCAGGGGTGATTACGCCTGCGGTATCTTCACTGTCATCACCCCAGTCGATGGTGGCTACATAGTCTGGAAGTGTAGCTTGAGTTATGCCAGTAAGAATCGCAAGATCTTTGGTAATGCTGTTGTTCAGTGGGAAAGGAACAGGCTCGCTTGGGGATGAAACCTCGAAAGATTTATCCGCCCCTTCGTCCATAATATTGTCTGGGGTATTGCCCGAGATAGTGGAATTAGTGACCGTAAGGGTGCCGTCCATATCAATGAAGATACCGCCACCATATTTTGCAGTATTGCCCGAGATGGTGGAACCAGTGACCGTAAGGATGTCGCTGTTGTAAATGCCACCGCCATATTTTGCAGTATTGCCCGAGATGGTGGAACCAATAACGGTAAGGGTATCGTTGTTGCGGATGCCGCCACCGCGATTAGCAGTATTGCCCGAGAGGGTGGAATTAGTGACGGTAAGGATACCGCGGGTGTAAATGCCGCCGCCATATTTTGCAGTATTGCCAGAGATGATGGTATTATTAACCTTGAGAGTGCCGCCAAAATCGTTGTAGATGCCACCGCCGCGATTAACAGTATTGCCCGAGATAGTGGAATCATTGATCGAGAGGGAACTGTTATTCTGAATGCCACCACCGGTAGCAGCTAAATTGTTAGAAAAGGTGGAATTAGTGACCGTGAGGGTGCCGCCAAAATCGTTGTAGATGCCACCACCATATGTTGAAGTATTACCTGAGAGAGTGGAATTAGTTACCGTAAGAGTGCCGCTGTTGTAGATGCCGCCGCCGCTATCACCTGATTTATTGCCCGAAATAATGGAATTAGTTACCGTAAGGGTGCCGCCCATGTCGTTGTAGATGGCGCCGCCGCTGTCGCCGGCTTTATTACCTGAAATAGTGGAATTAGAAACCTTGAGGGTGCCAGCGTTATTAAAAGCTCCCCCCTTACCGGTGGTTTGAGCACCGGAAACAGTCACCCCAGAGATGGATAAATCGCCATCAGAGTCGATGCTGAAGATGTTAAAGTTACGTGTAGAGTTATTTGGATTTGTTGGATCACTTCCGCTGATGGTAAGCGAGGGAGCGCCAAGGCCGGTGATGGTAAGAGTGCCTGAGCTAGATGCATCCAAAATGTTAGGTAGTGCCGAATTTAAGATAATAGTGTAAGGGTTGGTACCAGAAGCGATATTGAATTCAATAACGTCATCATCTGCGGTTGCATTGGCATCGTCGATGGCTTGCCTTAAGGAACCTGGCCCTGAATCTGAGGTATTTGTGACTCTATAAGGTGTTACAAAACTGGGAGTAACTGTAAAATTAGTGGTAGTCGTAACCGTTCCACCCGAAGTAGTCACAGAAATAAGGCCGGTAGTTGCACCTGTAGGGACCGTTGCCGTTACCTGGTTGGCAGCGTTTACAACAACACTAGTTGCAGTAACACCATTAAACTTGACTTGAACTGGCCCTACAAAACCTGAACCTGAAATCACCACCGAAGTTCCCACCAGCCCTGAAGTTGGCGTGAAGGAAGTTATGGAAGGCAAATCGAATGCGCCAATGCTGGGGGTGGTGGAAGAGCGGACATAGCCACGCTGATCTAATCCGTTGATAGGGGCTGCATTGCTAATGGTTGCATTACCAGCGCCAATAGCGGCACTGCCCATACCTAAAGCCATGGTAAAGGTAGAGCCACCGTTATTTTGTAAGGGGCCAAGATTAGGATCGCCTAAGATGTCTCCCGAACCTGTCGGGGTGCTAGAGGCATTTGTTATAGATCCATCTTCAACAAGGTTGTTGGAATTAGTACCGATGGTTCCGCTACCAGCGTAATCTCCACCGCTGGTACTATTGGCAATAATAGTGTTGGCGATGTTGAGATTGCCACCGTTGCTAAAGATTCCACCACCCGAAACTGTAGCAGAATTGCCAGAGAGTGTAGAATTGGTGACCGTGAGGTTATTATCACTAAAGATGCCACCGCCTTTACTTGCAGTATTGCCATAGAGCGTGGAATTAATGACCGCAAGGGTGCTGCCGAAGTTGTTTAAGATGCCGCCGCCGTTAGTTGCAGTATTGCCAGAGAGCGTGGAATTGATGACGGTAAGGGTGCTACCGCCGGTGTTATAAATGCCAGCGCCGTTGATTGCAGTATTGCCAGAGATCGTGGAATTAGTGACCGTGAGGGTACCGCCTCCGCTGTTTGCGATGGCACCCCCACGATTAGCAGTATTGCCGGAGAGGGCGGAATTAGTGACAGAGAGGGTGCCAGAGTTATTAAAAGCCCCGCCATCACTGGTTATTGCCCCGGAAACAGTCACGCCGGAGATGGAGAGATTACCACCAGAGTCGATGCTAAAAATACTAAAGTTATTTTTGTTAGCGTCAATGGTAAGCGAGGGAGCGCCAAGGCCAGTAATGGTAAGAGAGCCTGAGCTAGATGCAGCCAAAATGTTTGGCAGTGACGAATTTAAGGTAATAATGTAAGGGCCGGAACCAGTAGCGAAATTAAAATTAATAATGTCATCGCTTGCGGTTGCATTGGCATCATCGATAGCTTTTCTTAACGAACCTAATCCTGAATCAAAAGTATTGGTTACGCTATAAGTTACTGTAGAACTGGGAGTAACTGTAAAATTAGCGGTTGTCGTAACTGTTCCACCCGGATTAGTAACAGAAATAAGCCCAGTAGTTGCACCTGTAGGTACCGTTGCCGTTATCTGGGTGGCAGAGTTTACAACCACATTAGTTGCTGTAACACCATTAAACTTAACTTGAACCGACCCTACAAAACCTGACCCTGAAATCACCACCGAAGTTCCTACCTGCCCTGAAGTTGGCGTGAAGGAAGTTATAGTGGGCGCTGGCGGAGTATTGGTTAATGCAAAACTTACCGGGGCGATACCCGCATTGTTAACATCTTGGGCTAGCACAGTAAAATTTCCTGGCGCATTATTGGCTGTCAATGTAGTTGAAACAGCTTCCCCAACCGTATTGGTAATGGCGATAACACTTTGTTGATTTACCGGAAAGGTTCCGGTTGCAGGATTTGCTAGAGGATTCGAATTAGGCGCTGCAAATTGCACCTGCATGTTTGGCACCGGGTCGCCACGCGAATCTACAACCTTGGCTGTTAATGGGTTTGCAAATGCAGTACCAACCAAGGTGGTTTGGCTACTGCCTGAAACAACACTAATTTGTGCGGGTGGCCCAGCGGAAAATAAAGAAGTTCCAAAACCAATATTCGTTGCAGTTGCAGTCACCACATAATTTGCACCCTGTAAGGCTTGATTTTGCGTAGGAGCAAAGCCTGTAAAACCAATATTGCCATTGGCATCGGTGGTAACCGTAGTGGAACCAAGATAATTAGCACCCTGGGATCGCGAATCTGAAATTAGCGATGAATAAAAATCAACGGTATATTGAGTGTTTGCTACACCATTTACAAAACCCGAATAAGTAAACCCACCTGCTCCGTTGGGAATTTGCTGGGTCAGAACTGGGGATGCAATATTATTATTGGCACCATTTAGAAGAAAAATCCCACGACCTAAATTATTCCGGATGTTGTTATACTCGATTGTATTGCCCACCGAGGCCCCGCCATTAATGAACACTCCGTTTTGATTGGAATAAGCAATCGTATTTGGCTTAACAGAGTTCCCAATCGTTGTGTTGACAACACCATCATCAATAGATATCGCATCGCCTGAGTTACCAAGATTATTGGTGGAACCGGGGCTATTGGTACCAATTAGATTCCCTACAATTTGTGTTCCTCTGACCGTTCCGGTACCACCTTGAAAACCAATAAGCTTGATACCCGTGGTATTCTTACCAATTAAATTCGCGGAAATAGAATGATTTAGGGCATCAACATTTGAATTGTTGTTGATCTGTATCCCTGTAGTATTTGGCATGAAACTGGTATTGGTTGTACCCAGCCCAATTCGATTACCTGTGAAACTACTGCCACTACCCGCAATCTGAACAATGCCAGTGGTTAGATTGCCAAAAATATTTTGATCTGCAGCAGTATTACCACCAACAATCGCAGCATTAACTGTCGCAACATCAACACCAACCCCGCTTAAGCCATTGGATTGCGCAGTACCATCTGCATTGACACCAAAGTAGTTACCTTTGATCGTAATATTGTTGTTATTTGCATAAATCGCAAATGGGAAGTTGACGAAGGATAAAGCCGTTACAGAGCTTCCTGGACTATTAAAATATAATCCTACGATTCCACTAGCCGCAGTAAAATTCGAACCATCCAATTGGATTTTAATAGCAGCATTATTTCCAGCACCAATGGATAAGGTGTTAGCGCTATACCCTGACTGAGTGGTGCCATCGATAGTAACTTGATCCGTTATGAGAGGCAAAGCGGTAGCAAGGGTTATGGTTTGAATTGCGCCAGTACCACCTGTAATGGCAAAGTTGATTATATCTGGCCCAGCATTTAGATTGGCATTGGTGATAGCTTGTCTTAAAGATCCAGTTCCAGCATCTAAAGTATTAACAACCGTATAAGTTGCAGGGGTAATACGGCGTTCAAGGGCCTCAAGTTGAAGCATACGAGAATGCAAATAGCGATCCAAATTACCCGCTTTCGGGTGCAGACAATTAGAATTGGCCCAGAGGTTAAAATCACGCAACATTTTCACAAAAATATTATCTCAGTGAAACATAACCCTATAAACACCAAGTTATCTATTTTAACCCAAGAAGCATATGAAAACAGGGTGTTATCTTAGTTTATCGGAAAATCTATTAAATCATATCCATCTAATTGTTAAAAAGACACTCAAAACCCGAATTTTTAAGCTTTATTTACACAGAATTACCCGCCACATTGATCAAATATAAGACACTTTAAATAATTTCAATGCTGGTCTTATTTTAGGGATTGGATTTATTCCAAAAACATCATTCAGAGCCGAATGAGTTAGCATGGATGATAGTATTTAACAAAGAAGATGGTCAAGTCTTTTTTAGATGGCTTACCGCCATGGGCAGAAGAAACCAGCAAACGTTATCACACCTTCAATTACGGTAACCTTAGAGCCAAAATCTATTCTTGGTTTAAGTGCACTGCCGAAAAAAAGACCTCCCTCCCTTTTCTTTTTGGCCTCTTTCTATCCAAAACCCTTAAATTCCATCTGGCGCTAATTTAGGGGGCAAAAACCATAGAGCAAAAATAACAAACCAAATAATAAATGTTGTCACTTCACTCGCTGTCGAGCAATCAGATGGCTATAAAGTTAGGAATATTTACACTTAGGCGCCAAGCTTGATTGGACGAACACGCTTCGACTTATCCTTAGAAAGGGTGCGAAATTGCGAGAGAGTGAGAGTTGAAAGTGCCAACCCTGCCCAGTTGATTTCACCACAAAAAGCGAGTTCCTCAAGCATTGGATCTGAAGAAACCCCATTTAAACAGGAGTCAGATTCATCCGCCAAACCCAGAGTCGAGCTAATTTTTGAAATATCATCGAATGCGGCATCTTCCAACAAAGAATCGTCAAATTCCTCGGGTTTGTCGATGGATGAACCATTATTAATTTGGGGAATCGCATTCACTTTGGGGGTGATTATATCATTAGGAACAATCTTAGTTTCGGAAATCACCTTCGACCATTCTCTTAAAAAATTACTCGCATTTTCAGGCAGCATCTTTTTAATCATGCCGCCTATCACTTCTGGACCGATACCAATCGTACCCCTGATTATGTTCTGAATAATATCGGGGTTAATAAATTGCTTGACGGTTTCATTGCTACCTTCATCGTTGGTTGTACCGCCGTAATTCAAAGCCCGTAAAAGAACTATTCCATTAGCTTGCGAGGGCGCAAGCGATAAAGTAGTTTGCCTGGAATTCTGGAAGGTAAGCGTTGTGTTAGAAGCGTTAGCGGCGGTGGCGACATCTACCAAAGTTGAAGAATCTCCCCACGCAATACCAACTGCTGTGCCTCCGGAAAATGCCGCAGGTAAAATGGTAATAGTATTGGATGAAACCTGAGTGTTGTTGGTTACAACTGCAAAAACAGTACCTCGTAAGGTGTTGATAAGTGGGAAACTAGTTTGGTCAAGATAAACCGTGATCGTGCTATCGATGTAATTAATGATCACTAGATTATTTGCGGAAACAACATTTTGGTAGGAAGTTGAGGTATCTTGTGCGAACTGCAAATAAGGAGAAGACCCCCGCTGCAATCCACCCGAAAAGCTAGCAGTAAGGGTAAGCAAAGCCCCCGGCTCGGGGTTGATCAAGCGGACATCATAAAAGTTTTGGGCAGGCATCGTTGGTGCATAAGATTGGGGATTATCAATAAATGAGCCTGCAAACAAAACCACCGTTTTGGGATTAGTTTGGGGCTGTTTATAAAAGGTATTAATACCGTTAATCTTGGCATCTGCGGATTGACCTCCGGGAGGTAGTATTGCTCCATTGGCGCCATTTAATTGATCTTTTTGTCTTGGCGTAAGAACCACAGCATTAAAGCTGCTTGAAGAACTTGTATTATCAGAAATCCTGGTAACAGTAACCGATCCGGTAAACACTTCAAGTGAAGTATAGGTATGCGTGCCTAAAACTTGAAATACCCCGGGTTTATTCGGAGCAGGCGTTAATGTTCCTGCGCTATTTTGGCTGCCATCACCCCATACGATGGTGGCCACATAATCGGAAAGCGTTGCAGAGGTTACGCCAGTAAGAATCGCAAGATCCTTGGTGATGCTGACGCCAAGAGGGAAAGGAACAGGTAAGCTTGGGGATGAAACCTGAAACGGTTCATTAGAACCTTGAAATACGATTCCAGATCCAATGCCTGTAGCACCGTTGCCTTGAAATAATGCCGTGACAGTAACTGGCCCAAGAGTACGAAAGATCGCGGTAATAGCAACAACACCATTATCTACATCAGTAAAGTTTACAATGGCAGGAATAGTCGCCAAGGGATCAGTGGTTGAAATATTAACAGGGCCAGCAAAACTAGAAACCACCTCTCCAATTGAGTTGAGAGCAATAATTGTAACACTTACAGGTACACCTGCAAAAATTTGCTGCCCCGGGTTTGCAAGTTCCACTTTAAAACTAGAAACAATAACTGCAGTGTTTGTAAAATTAGTATTAGTCGTAACTGTTCCACCCGACGTGGTAATAGTTATAGGGCCGGTGGTTAAGCCTAAAGGTACCGTTGCAGTTATCTGGGTAGCAGAGTTAACAACAACACTAGTTGCTGCAACACCATTAAAGTTAACTTGAACTAACCCTACAAAACCTGAACCTGAAATCACCACCGAAGTTCCTGTTGGCCCTGAAGTTGGCGTGAAGGAAGTTATAGTGGGCGCTGGCGGAGTATTGGTTAATGCAAAACTTACCGGGGCGATACCCGCATTGTTAACCACTTGGGCTAGCACAGTAAAGTTACCGGGAAAGTTATTGGCTGTTAATGTCGTTGAAGCAGCTTCCCCAACCGTATTAGTAATGGCGATGACGGTTTGTTGATTTACCGGAAAGGTTCCGGTTGCAGGATTTGCTGGAGGATTCGAATTAGGCGCTGCAAATCGCACCTGCATGTTTGGCACCGGGTCGCCACGCGAATCTACAACCTTGGCTGTTAATGGGTTTGCAAATGCAGTACCAACCAAGGTGGTTTGGCTATTGCCTGAAACAACACTAATTTGTGCGGGTGGACCAGCGGAAAATACTGAAGTTCCGAAACCAACATTCGTTGCGGTTGCAGTCACCACATAATCTGCTCCCTGGGCGGTTTTATTTTGCGTAGGAGCAAAGCCTGTAAAACCAAAATTGCCATTGGCATCGGTGGTAACCGTAATGGAACCAAGATAATTAGCACCCTGGGATCGCGAATCTGAAATTAGCGACGAATAAAAATCAACGGTATATGGAGTGTTTGCTACACCATTTACAAAACCCGAATAGGTAAACCCACCGTTCCCATTAGGAATTTGCTGGGTCAGAACTGGGGATGCAATATTACTGTTGGCACCATTTAGAAGAAGAATCCCAAGACCTAAATTATTCCGGATGTTGTTATACTCGATTGTATTTCCAACCGATGCCACACCGATAATGAACACTCCATTTTGATTGGAATAAGCAATCGTATTTGGTTTTAAAGAGTTCCCAATCGTTGTGTTAACAACACCATCATCAATAGATATCGCATCGCCTGAGTTCCCAAGATTATTAGGAGAACCCGGGCTATCGGTACCAATTAGATTTCCAACAATTTGTGTTCCTATGACTTTTCCAGTACCACCTTGAAAACCAATAAGCTTGATACCCGTGGTATTCTTACCAATTAAATTTGCAGAAATGGAATGATTTAGGGCATCAACATTAGAATTGTTGTTGATCTGTATCCCTGTGGTATTTGGCATGATACTAGTATTGGTTGTACCTAGACCAATTCGATTACCTGTGAAACTACTGCCACTCCCTGCAATCTGAACAATGCCTGTGGTTAAGTTGCCAAAAACATTTTGATCCGCAGCGGTATTACCACCAACCTTAGCACCATTAACTGTAGCAACATTAACACCAACCCCACTTAAGCCATTTGATTGCGCAGTACCATCTGCATTGACACCAAAGTAGTTACCTTTAATCGTGATATTGTTGTTATTTGCATAAATCGCAAAAGGGAAGTTGACGAAGGATAAAGCCGTTACAGAACTTCCTGCACTATTAAAATATAATCCTACGGTTCCACTAGCCGCAGTAAAATTCGAACCATCCAGTTGGATTTTAATAGCAGCATTATTACCAGCGCCAACGGATAAGGTGTTAGCGCTATATCCTGATTGGGTGGTGCCATCGATAGTAACTTGATCCGTAACCAAAGGTAAAGCAGTAGAAATGGTTATGGTTTGAATTGCGCCAGAACCACCGTTAATATTAAAATTGATTATGTCTGGCCCGGCATTTTGATTGGCATCGAGGATAGCTTGCCTTAAAGATCCCGTGCCAGCATCCAAAGTAGTAAAGACGGAGTAAGTTGCGGGGGTAATGCGGCCTTCAAGGATTTCCAATTGAAGCATACGAGAATGAATATAGCGGTCCAAACCACCCAATTTTTGGAGCAGTTTATTAGAGTTGGCCCAGATGTTAAAATCACGCAATATTTTCACAATAATATTCCCGATTAAACATAACCCTAAACTTACCAAATTATCTATTTTAACTCAAGAAGCATTTGAAAACGGGGTGTAATTTTAGTTAATATCGGAATAGCCATTACATCTTATCCATTTAAAGTTTGAAAAGACACTCGAACTCCCGATTTTTATGCTTTATTTGCAAGTAGTTACCTGCCAGAATGATCCAATACAATGAATTATAAATAATCTCAATGCTGATCTTATTTTAGGGATTGGATTTACTCCAAAAACATCATGCTCATATGCAAAAATGGCCATTCGTTTCCAGACACAGATAGCAATTCAACTCGAGTTACTGATTGTCCAAGCTGTGGCGAAAAGCTTTTGGAAATCAAGTCTCCAGATGGAACCGGTACCCTTTTAGATAGCTATCTCCCTTCCCCAACAGAAAAGCCAATTTTTTCTGACCAAACTAATTCGATTGAAAACACCCTAGTGCCAAATTCGGTTGATGAAGAACCCAATTCCAAACTTTTAGCTACACAAGATTTGCAAGGCACCCTTCTCGATTCACAACTTTTAAAGCCCGAATCAATTTCGCCCACGCAAACAAATACTGGTGTTACCAGCGATATCAAAACCGTCGATGTTCATGGAACCGAAGCCATCAGCAATCCAAATGCAACTTTGGAAATGGTACCCGGCCCTGATACACGCATTCAGAAAAAACCAAATGTAAATAGCCCAACGAATCAAAATTCTGGTACAGACCCGGGCTCCCCCCAGGCAACATTGGACATGGTTCCAGGCCCTGATACACGCGTTCAGAAACAGCCAAGTTTTGATGACCCAACGAATGCCTTGAGTAATCTCCCATTAGAACAAACTGGGGTTCACCAAAACATAAAAATAGTAAGCGGATCACAAACAAGTCCAGTAACGAAGATCAAATCCAAGACTAGAAATATCGTTGCAAAGGCGCCCGAAGGATATGAAATCGTAGGAGAGTTAGGCCGGGGGGCCATGGGCGTTGTCTACAAAGCCAGGCAAACGGGATTAAAAAGACTTGTTGCATTGAAAATGATTTTATCCGCAGGGCGAGCCAGC
This sequence comes from Planctomycetota bacterium, assembly GCA_026692965.1. Taxonomy (GTDB): domain Bacteria; phylum Planctomycetota; class Planctomycetia; order Gemmatales; family Gemmataceae; genus UBA969. The sequence continues at coordinate 2,392 of JAPLNF010000239.1, read as the reverse complement.
AAGATAGAAATCGCTCGCTTCCGCATCGAAGCCGAGGCTGTCGCCAAACTTGATCACCCCAATATCGTAAAAATATACGAAATTGGAGAAATAGATAATCTTCCATTCTTTTCGCTGGAGTTTGTTTCTGGGGGAGTTCTATCTTCGCGCCTTAAAAACAATACCCCCACTGCTAGGCAGGCGGCAATCATGATGCGGGGAATCGCAGAGGGAATGGATTTTGCACATCGCAAGGGGATCGTACATAGGGATTTAAAGCCCGCTAATATTCTGCTATCGCCCCCCGATCAAGCGGGCGAAGATGTGGATTTCGAAACCATCCCGTTGGATTTATTTGTTCCCAAGATTACCGACTTTGGTTTGGCTAAAACTTTGGAAGGCGATTCCATTCAAACCCGGGACGGTGCGATCATGGGTACCCCTAGTTACATGGCACCCGAACAGGCTATGGGAAAAACCGCAGAAATCGGGCCCGCTGCAGATATCTACGGCTTGGGTGCAATTCTTTACGATATTATCACGGGCATCCCGCCTTTCCGAGGCGAGACGGTGATGGATACCATCACGCAAGTTATCAACAAAGAACCAGTTCACCCGATAAGGCTAAACACCAAGCTTCCAGCAGATATCGGTACCATTTGTTTGAAGTGCTTGGAAAAAGACCCAAAGAAACGGTACGCCACTGCGGGTGCGCTTGCAGAAGATCTACGCAGATATCTCGTAGGTGAACCGATTCTAGCAAGGCCTACCCCCCTCTATGAATATGCCTGGAAATGGGCCAAGCGAAAACCAGCAATAACCGCCCTCATATTAATGACATTTTTCATGACCTTGGGCGTTTCAGGTGGTGGTTACATACTTGCAGGCCGAGAAAAAATCAGAGCCGATGAAAACTTGCGACTAAAAGAAGAAGCTATTTCTGAAAGAAACATCGCAGAGCAACAAAAGTTGCAAGCGGAAAGAAACTTCCAAGATGCACTTGCTGCTGTCGACCAGATGCTAACCAGGGTTGGGCAAAATCGCCTAGCACACGAACCCCGCATGGAACGGGTCAGACGCGAACTTTTGCAGGAAGCAAAAACTTTCCTTTCCCGATTTCTTGATTATCGCTCTGAAGATGTACAAGTCCGCTGGCAAACTGCACGAACCTTGATGCAACTAGGATCGATTGAAGAAATGCTGGGCAACTTTAAGGATGCTGAAAAAAACTTGCAGCAAGCCATCGAACAACTTGCCAATCTTTACGAAATCAAACCTGACAACCAAGGTTTCCTTGCAGACCTTGCAGATAGTAAACAAACCCTGGGCTTGCTGTTAACCCAGCAAGGAAAACCCAGCCTAGCAGAACCCGAGTACCGTAAAGCAATCGAACTACGATCCAAACTTCCTGAAAATCAGCAAACACTTTCCAAGCAGGCAGCCAGCGAATTTAATCTAGGGCAGTTGCTGCGCTCGCAGGGCAAACTAGAACCAGCCATGGCATCTCTATTTACCACAGTTAAGAAGCTGGAAAATATCGTCGCAAAGGATAAATCCAATTCCCTTCAGAAGCAAAATTTGGTGAAGGGGCTTTTAGGCCTTGCACAAACCCTCCAAGATCTCGGTCGCTTTGAAGAGTGCAAAACAACAATTGAAAAAGCTCTTACCACAGCTCAAGGGATTGTCACCCAAAACCCAAGCAACCCTGATTATCGGATGGATCTTGCCTCTGCTTGGAATCAGAAAGGTAAGTTGTTCCGGGATACGGATATTCCGCTTGCAGAAAGTGCCTACACCAAGGCCATGGAAATCCAAGATTCCTTGGTTTCTGATTTTCCTGCAACACCTTTTTATAGACAAGAACTTGCCAATAGTTTGAACAACCTTGGGATCCTATTGCAATCATCAGGAAACACCAAGGCTTCCGAAAGTGCCTTTGATCGATCCATGGGCATACGCGAAAAGCTTGCAAAGGATGTACCCTGGGTGCCTGATATCCGTAAGGATCTAGCAGCCGGTTTGAATAATCGAGGCATACAATTGCAGGTGCAAAACCGATTAAAAGAAGCCGAGCCCCTTTATCTAAAAGCCTTGGCTGATCTAAAGGCACTAACCAAGGAATTTCCCGATTCCATCGAATACAATCTGGAATTATCACGCACCTTGTTAAATGAAAGTGTGTTGTTGGAAAGCCTCGGGAAAAATAAAGATGCCGATAAAGTCTCATCCCAATCGCTTCAGCAACTAGAAGGCCTTGCTTCAAAAAACCCTGATTCCATCGAGATCAGGCAAGAGCTCGCCCGTGCTAGGCTAACCAGAGCTGGGTTGGTCGAGGTTGCTAAAATCCCACAAGAAACCATCGAACTATTTGAAGGCGCTGCAAGCGAATTCATGAAACTTGCATTAGAATTTC
>JAPLNF010000238.1 GCA_026692965.1 Planctomycetota bacterium | reverse complement strand
AAACTGACGGTTGAACAAAATGTGATGGCGATTTTGGAAATCATGCCAAAGCATCGCGTTCTTGGCCGTAAGTTGACTCGTGCGGAGTGCCTTGATCGCACCGAAAAAGTTCTGGATAAGTTCGGGCTTACGCATTTGAGAAAAAATAATGCTGCGCGATTGTCAGGCGGAGAGAAAAGAAGGTTGGAAATAGCCCGTTGTTTGGCTTGTGATCCGCTTTTGATCCTATTTGATGAACCTTTTACGGGTATTGACCCCCAAACCATCGAAGATATTCAGCATATTGTGCTCGATTTGAAAAAGCAGGGCATTGGTATTTTAGTTACCGATCATAGGGTTCGTGAGATTTTATCGATCACTGACAGAAGTTATTTGATCAAAGGTGGAACGGTGCGCACGCATGGTGCCCCTCAGGATTTGATTCGCGATCCGATAGCAATTCAAGAATATCTCGGTAATAGCTTTAATAATGATTCAATAGGGTTGCCTACCACGGTAATTCCATCGCGTGAGACTATGGGCCTAAGGCCCCCATCGACCCCTTTGGTGCAAGAGAAGCCACTTGATCAAACGCAGGGTGTGCAAAAGTTGATAGAGCGCGAGAAAGTTTTAGAGTTATTGGTGCAGTTTGCTTCGGGGTCTGATAGAGCAGGGGAAGAATTGCAGCGCTATGGCATTAGTGCTGTTCCCTTTTTGCTGGATGCCCTTGAAAGGCGCGATTCAGAATTACGCAGAAGGGTGCATGGATTACTCGAACAAATAGCCCGTGGGCCCATTCCTTTCGATCCTTTCGCACCAGAAGCACAGCGAAGGCAGCAACTGAGTGGCTTAAGAGATTCTTTTACGAAGCTGGCAGGCTAAGATGACCATAGAATTCAAGAATCTTATTTCCCAATATATTCATGGCGGTTATTTATTGAGGCAAGCGGTTGCCCACATGCCCCTAGAGCATTTATTGGCCCGGCCCATTGAGGGAAAATGGTCCACTCTTGAAGTGGTTTGCCATATTGCAGATTTTGAGCCAGTTTTCGCTGATCGTATGAAAAGAGTCATTGCTTTAGAAAATCCCCAGTTATTGGGTGCGGATGAAAATCTTTTTTTAAAATCATTATCGTATCATCAACGAAATATTAGCGAGGAATTGGCTTTGATTGATTTGGTTCGTTCGCAGATGGCAAGAATTTTGACTGGTTTGCCTGATTCTGCCTGGGGTAGAGTGGGCATTCATAGCGAAAAAGGCCCTGTTTCCTTGCATAATCTGCTCGAAAAAGCCATTGGTCATGTAACTCACCATTTGCCTTTTATTGATCAAAAAAAGAAGTATTTGGCATCGAATTAGCTGCCAGTAAAGGTGTAGAATAAAGATTAAGCCAGGTTTGAAAACAACTCATAACTAATGAATTTAGATTAAATTAAAAAACAATCTTTCCTTGGCTTGACAAGGTTTTAAACTTTCCTAATAATTCATAACATCATCATGTTTGAGATTAGTTGCTTTTGATTAAAAGATGATGTCAAGCCCAAGAGAGTAAGTGTTTAATAGGCTTGTGAATTAAGGCAGGGCGGATCGGCTTTATTTTCAAGCGCTTCGGTGACCAGGCTGTTTAACCTGAATAAGGTTTTTTGTTAACCATGAGTTCTTTTATTTTTGTCTCCTTTAGTTTGAAGAGGGTTGTGTGATGACTAGTCAATTGCTTTCGTTAAAAGATCTGGTGGCCTTGAAACTTGGCATCACTGGTATTGTGGATCAAGTTCATGAGGACGCCTTTGTTTTGCCAACCTTGCGGGATGATGATGACGACGATTTTGAAGACGATGATGACGATGACGACGACGATGATGATGATGACGATGATGAAGAAGATGACGATGACGAAATCGACGATGAAGATTTTGATGATGAAGATCTTGACGAAGATTTTGATGATGAAGATCTTGATGAAGATTTTGACGAAGATTTTGATGATGAAGATGATGACGACGATGATGAAGACGATGATGAAGACGATGATGATGATGACGACGAAGATGACGACGAAGAAGATGATGATGATTAATAATTAATGTTTTGTTGTTGAACCAATTTAAGCAGGGTGAGCATTAATAATGTTCCCCTGCTTTTTTAATTGTGTAAGGCTTTGCAGAATGGGATCTATGCGTTATAATCAATTTGATTAAGAAACTGTGAGTCCTTGATAAATTTAGTTTATTGCTTGATGGGAGCCTAAAATGGATCAATCTGAAAATAATCCCAGCGAGGAATCGAACCTTCCTGATTCAGGAAAATCGCAGAAAGCTGCATTGCTTGTACAAAATCAGGCAGACTTCGAACTCGAATTTTATCAATCCATTTTAAAAGTAAACCCCGATTATGTAGATGTGCTTAGGGTACTGGGCAACCTGCTTACCTTGAAAGGTAAATATGCAGAAGGCTTGGCGATTGATAAAAGATTGGTTAGGCTTCGCCCTGCAGATGCTTTGGCGCATTATAATCTTGCCTGTAGTTACTCGCTTTTGAAAAGAATTGAAATGTCGCTTAAAACCCTGCGACTTGCTGTGCAGCTTGGTTATTCGGATTTCCGCTACATGAAAGAAGATACCGATCTCGAATCCATCCGCCATGATCCTCGTTTCAGACAATTGATCAAAGACGGGGAAGGTCGATAGTTGGTTAAGTTGGTTCATTTCCTTGAAAAATAAAAATAACCTTAAATGAGGCAGTTAAGGCAAGGCCGCTGAGATACAGGAATAATATTTCTGTTAACTTAGGGGTTATTACGCCTAATTTTAGACAAATCGGCCTTGAGATTTAATTCTTCATCTCGCTATATACCCCCCTCTAGAGCAGTCAAGAACCAAGTTTCATGTAGGGAACTTTTAAGGACAGTTTTGGTTTATTCCAAGGAAGGGAATTGTAATGTCTCAATCTAAGCGGCCTATCGTTGGTATTAATATGGATCTTCATTACCCACAAAAAAATAAGCAGGGGCAGCTTCGTTTAGCCAGCGGTTATTGTGACCGAATTCTTGAAGCTGGTGCGCTTCCTATCGTTATGCCTGCATTCACTAAAGATGCCGATTTGGATGCATTCCTTTCCATGGTAGACGGAATGGTGATGACTGGCGGAGCGGATATGGATCCCCGCAGGAATAATCAACCGATGCACCCTTCGGTTCGGATGATTCCTGAAAGGCGAGAAGATTCAGACAGGCTTTTGGTTCGTAAATTAATTGAAATGAAGAAACCCCTTTTGGGTATTGGTTTGGGCATGCAGCAAATCAATGTAGCACTCGGTGGCAATTTGTTTTTGCACCTTCCTGAAGAGTTGCCTAAAGCTTTACCGCATTTTGATACTACGGATGATTTTCATCGTCATCTTGCCTTGATCAAGGCTGACACCTATCTGAATGGAAATTTATGGTGGTGCAGAAATGCGAGTAAACAGCAATCACCATCAGGCGGTTAAGAAGCATGGGGATGGGTTGCGTGTTTGTGCGGTTGCTCCGGATGGAGTTATCGCAGCGATTGAATACATGGATCCATCGTGGTTCTGCATTGGGGTTCAATGGCATCCTCAATCAGATAATGCGACTGCGCTTGATACCCAGCTTTTTGAATGTTTCGTGCAGGCTTGTGCAGGCGGGTATGTCGAGCGAGAAGTAGAACTCGCAGCCTGATTTATTCTTAAAGGTGATGCATGATTCGTACTATACTTGGATTGCACGCTGGGGCTGGAGAGCACGGCGTGCATTCGGTTTTAATTGATATCCCAGATCAAATGGGTTTGATTCGCCCTGTTTTTCGCATGGGTATGTATCAAGCTTTTCCGCTTGAGGTTTGTCGTTGGCTTGCCAAGGCTGGTGATAAGCCCTCACGGGAGTCGAGATATTTTGACAACGCCTGTAAGATTATTGCGGATCAATTTTCCACGCTTGCTTTATCGACAATTAAAGAAGCGAATTTAAAGGAAGAATCAATATTTGCAGTAGGTTGTGATTCTTCATTGGGTGCGATGGAAGGTTCACGAAGATTTTTGGCTTTTCGGGGCTGGGGACCTGGGCAGGATATTTCCCAGACCACTGGACTGAGTGTGGTTTGCATTAATTCGGATGGCGATGTGGGCAGGTCTTCAAGTTTTGATCCGATATTTTCCTATCCTGGGGCATCGATGTTTGCTCAGGGTAACGAACCCGTGTTGATGATTCATCTTGGTGGTGTGATAAAAATTTCAGCCTTTGCGCCTGGTTTGCCTTCGCTCACTTTCCAGGGTGGGCCATGTGCTTCGCTTTTTGAATTGATTTTTAACACGGAAAGCACAGCACTCCTAGGCGTAGATTTTCTTTCTAAGAGAGCAGTGCAAGGCAAAATGCAGCAACCTCTTTTAGATAAATGGTACGGTTTAGCCTTACGCTGCATGCCTTTTGGCAAATCGAAGAGCCGGGCTGATTGTGCTTTATTTCTAGAGGAAATACAGGCTGGGTATAAAGATCATGATGCAGAGGATTTGCTTTGCTCGGCACATCACTTCGTGATTGAGTTAATAAAAAACCAGATGGAAAAAGTTCCTGAAGAATACAAAAGCGGTAGATATATTATAACTGGTTCACATGCAAGAAATGGTTTTTTACGTCATCTTTTAGGTTTAACTCTTGCGGATACAAAGTTAGAGATTGCCGATTCAAGCGGTATCCCTGCGCCCTCTTGGGATTCTTTTTCTAGGGCCTTGGTTGCAACTTATGCCTTGGATGGGGTTAATCCACTTGCTGGAAACTCACGCACCACGACTCGGCCTTTGGCTTCGTTTTATCCCGGGTCGAATGCTTCTTGGGGGAAATGCCTACGCTGGATGGAAAGTCACTCCCGTCAAGCCGGGTGATGGTTTAAGATTCCATTTGAAAGGTGCATTTGCAGATGTTTTATTATCAGCCTAAGTTCTAGAGGTTGCACGTCATTTATGTCTTCACCCAGAAAACTTAAACTGCTGTTTACCGCAGATCTTCATTGGGGAATTGCCAAGGGGATGGATGCAAACAATGCGTTGTATGAATCCATAAAAGAAAACACTCCTGATGTGCTTATTCTTGCGGGTGATATAGGTCATGCAGAAAACTTTGATGTTTGCCTTGAAAAATTCGCTTCTTTAAATTGCATCAAGGCTTTGGTGCCAGGCAATCATGATATATGGGTTTCAAACGATGATGAGCGGGGGAATTCCTGGGAGGTATACACGCAGCATCTTCCAAAGTTGGCGCAGAAGTATGGGTTTCATTATCTTGACCAAGCACCTTTGCATTTCCCAGAGTGGAAGCTTTCTCTGGTAGGTAATATTAATTGGTATGATTATTCTTGGAGTGAGGCTGCAATGAGCAGTTTATTTCCGGAAGAAGTTCACAGGTTAAATAGCAAGCGATTTTTGCGTGGGCAGCATAACGATTTTAATTTCATTCGCTGGCAACATGATGACAAATCGTTCACCAAAAAAATCGTTGCAGAGTTAGCGCAACATTTGCAACAAGCTTCTAACCTTGGGCATCAGATTATTGTCGTTACCCATCATCCCGCATGCCGGGCGATAAGTTTCCCCATGCCTGATTCTGTTCCTACAGTTGATTCGCTGCTTTGGGAAGCATTGGGAGGCAATCAGCTTTTGGAAGAAGAATTGATGAAATATAAGGATTCTATAGCCTATTTGTTCAGTGGGCACACGCATCGAGAAAGAAAAGAAGACTGGGAGGGGATGCATGCCTACAATATCGGAGGGGATTACCATTACAAAAGGCAGCTTGAATTATCTTGGCCCGATCAGACAGTGATTGCGCGCGAGTTTCTTTCTCCATCTGATTTAGCCTGATTCCTTTTGCCTGTTTAATTGATTGTTGATGAATGGCTAATTTTAAAAATATCATGACCATTTGTTGTCACGACCTGCTGGATCAGGTGCGCGACCGCAGAACTTTATTCATGATTATCATATTGCCCCTTGTGCTTTATCCCCTTGCGGGCGAATTGATTGTTAATCTTGCAGTTGGTCAGCAGTTGCGCCCTAAAAATATCACCGTCATTAATCCTCCATTTGCATTAGATAATGCTGCTTCGCAATTTAATTCTAAGCTTCTCGCTACATTTGCTTCTCAGCTTGCTGCAGTTCCTACGTTTAATTCTTCGCCTGTAGTTACTGCTGGAGTAATGGCGTTTATCCTAAATGGGCAAGCTCAAGCTCCGCCCTTGTTTGTGATCGAAAATGAAAAATTAAGAATAGGCCCGGAGTATCTCAAAGATGATGCTCTTGCACTTTTGGCAAACTGGGATCAGAAAAGCCTGGATGCTTCAGTTCTTCTAGATCCTCAAATGTTGGAGCAAGCTGCGCAAAAGTTAATTAGTGATGGTGCTGATGCGGTATTGGTATTCCCTGAAAAGTTTGCGCAAAGAGTTGAGCAGGGGGAAACTGTGCCGATTGTTCTTTTCTTAAACGAAAAGGATGACTCGATCAAATTGATGGAAGGCCAGTTGCGTGCTTTGATTTCCAGATGGGGGGCCAAATTGCGTTCTGCTCGTTTTCTTGCGATTGGTTTAACTGTCGAGCCTGATTCGAGTAAAACAGGCGCAGGGCATCCCCGCAATTCGATTCAAAAAGAAATCACTGGCGCAATCAAAAGAATTCTCCCATTGATGTTGGTCATGTGGGCTCTTGTTGGCGCACTTTATCCAGCGATTGATCTTTGTGCGGGTGAAAAAGAGCGCGGAACGATGGAAACGCTACTTATCAGTGCTGCTTCAAGGCAGGAAATTGTCTTTGGAAAATTTCTGGCAATTTGGACTTTCAGTACCGCTACCGCATTACTTAACATTATTACGATGGGCCTGACCGCCACTCATCTAGCAATGACTTACATGAACATCGGGGTGTTTAATCCGTTGCTATTATTTTGGGCAGTTCTTTTGTTGCTGCCTTTGGGTGCATTTTTTAGTGCACTCAGCCTTGCAATCGGCGCATACGCTCGCAGTAGCAGAGAGGGCCAGTATTATTTGATGCCTCTTGTGATGATGACATTGCCTTTGGTTTTGATTACCCTTGCCCCGGGAACCAAGCTTGATCTTCCTACTTGTTTTATTCCTATCACGGGGATTTCGATTTTGCTTCAAGAATTGATGGACGGTTCCAATTATGATCTGAAGCATATGGTTTATCTTATTTTGGTACTGTCTGCAACAGCGAGCTACGCTTATCTCGCGCTGCAATGGGCAGTCAGGCAATTCAGTCGGGAAGAAGTTTTGTTCAGGGAAGCCGAGCAGTTTCATTGGCCCTCGATCTTCAAATCTTTTTTGCCAGCACGAAAAACCCTCAGTGGTGTTGGTACTGCTGTAATCGCATACTTTTTGGTGCTTCTATTTATGCATCTGCCCAAGGAATATTGGGGCAGAATGAGGGTTGATCCTGCAGTTGCTGGAATTATCCCCATCGGGCTTTTGTTATTATTCTGGATGAAGAATCCGGGCAAGTTGATTGTTTTGAAAGCTCCTAGTTGGGCGGGGATTTTGATAGCTATGAGTGTTGGTTTCGCATTGATCCCTGTGATGGCGCAATTAAGTTTGTTGGATGGAAAAGCAGAGGTGTTTAAAAATCTGTTTGATCAATTGCAGAAAGGCAATCTGGGTGCGCAGGGTTCTGTTAGCTTGGGACCCATTGCAATATTGAGTTTTTTGATTCTTCCTTTGATTGTGAACGAAGTGGTATTCAGAGGATTTTTACTTGGAAATATTAAAACTTCTACCGGAATGGTCGAGGCATGCGGAATGACGGCATTGCTGTTTGCAGCTCAATCTTTCCAGCCTATTCGATTTCTTCCCGATCTTGTTTCGGGATTCTTTTTCGCACTTCTTGTCTTGCGATTTAATTCCCTTTGGGTTGCTATCGTTGCACATCTTGCAAGTGCATTGCCTGCGCTTGTTGGGTTTCTTTCGCTGTCAGGTTTACAGGGCTTTGCTGTTGATTTTCAATCCATGCAGAATGCTTGGTGGTTATATGGGATGATGACTGCCTTTGCGGTATTAATTTTGCTAGCTTCTGCGGTTTTTCTGATCTGGCCTGAAATTCTTCTTGTTAGAATCAACAAAATTAAAACTCAGATTCAGGCAGGCAGTCTTTCTGATTAGTGACACAACAACCAATTAGGAATAGTTTAATATTCCTTGATACCCCATCTCTATGAATTAAAGAAAAAGCACCACTCCGAGGGTTGCTTAAATAAAGATCGTCACAGAAGAGATCAGCTCTAACCGGGGTTATCATCCAAATTGTCGAACAGGGTAGGGCTGGGAGGTGGAGCGGGGCGTTTGATTCGTTTCGGCCTTTTTGATGTCGTCTTTTTTCGCGAACCGTGTGTCAGATAAACCGCTTTTGTAGCCATTTTTGCTTCGGCTGTCTTGCGGATGCCATATAGTTGGGTGGTCATTTTCTTAGCACGCTCGGCGAATGGAACAACCCGGGAAGGGTAACCCGGGAGTAAATCGTCATTAAGAATTTGTTCCGCAGTTTGTTCTTTTAGCTCGGGTAGCCAACGCTTGACAAACTTGCAGTCGGCGTCCCAGTCGGCCAGTTGCTTGGCGGGGTTGTATACACGGATGGCGTTCCACCCGACGACTCCGGCCTGCATTTGCAATTGGTTCAGGTGGATACCGGGGTCATAATCTCGGAAGACCCGAGCAAGGTGAGGGTGGATTAGGCGCCAATCAAGATGCAAGACATGGCAAGCAAAACTTACCACCATCGCTCGCATGCGAAAATTGACGAACCCGGTAGCGGCAAGGCATCGCATCACCGCATCCACCAGAGGGTAGCCAGTGCAGCCCTCACGCCAAGCTGTATGTAGTCGCTCGTCGTTTTCGTAGGGCGTATCCCTGTAGCATGGGTGGAGGCTGCGAAACTCCAAATCAGGTTCTGATTCGAGCCGCTGGGTGAAATGATCTCGCCAGTGCAAGCGGCTCAAAAATGCGTTGAGGCTTTGCTTCCATCTTGAGGAAAGAGGGTCATTTGGATCGAGGTCGGCAAGGCGGGATCGAACCGCGTGCCATATTTGCCTTGCAGTGATCGTGCCCCATGCTAGGTGTACGCTAAGTCGCGAGCCTGCGGTGAAAGCTGTGTTCGGTGAGCTTATACCTCCACGATACCATCGACTCCGGACGGTGAGGAAATCAGCCAATGTAGCTTTTGCATCAGTCTCACTCACAGGCTGCCAAAGTTGTTTGGTGGTGAACTGGGGTAGCTTAGGAAATGCTGTTTTTGCAGCTATAGTGCGAAGTTCTTCTGGTTGAGAAATGTGAGGAATTTGGAGCGGCTGAATGTCGGCAATTCGCGATCTCCACAATTGTTGTAGTTTGTCCCTGTTCACTCCACCTCTTTTCACGCTCGATTGCGGGAACTCGCGATATGTTATTCCTTTATCAAGGCACCACTTTGCGACTGCTCGGTCGCGCTGAAAGGTTATGTTGTTGCCTATCTCTTCGTGGGAAAAAAGATAGTTGAAACGTATGCGTTCATACAACTTAGTTAACTTTTCGACGACTTCGCCGTATGCGATTACGATATCAGAGCCCATTTTTCTTAGGCCTTGACGAAGACCGTTTATGGCTTGCCACTGAGCTTGGATATGCATATCGGAGGAATCGTTGGCCGTTAGCACCGATGGTTCGAAACAAAAGAAGGGCAGAGCGTTGAGCTGGAGCCGGTCGGCTTCCACCAGACAGGCGTTGTCGTTTAGCCTGGCATCCCGCTTCACCCAAATCACGGCAGTAGCTTTTGTCACTGGTGCTTCCTCTTCGGCGAATTTGGCCGGTGGCCCAGCACCTGTATGGCAGCTTTCTCCCAATACCGTGAAAAGCGTTTAGGTTCAATTGGGTACACTGTTAATGTAGTTCGTGGGTGGACTAATACACGAAACTTTAAGCGCAATTGATCGGCGGTTTCTATGACCCAGGGGTTAGGATGCTCAGAAATGTGGATTGTTGTGGCACCCAATTTGTGGGCAAGGGTTGTAAGCCTTTCCACTGGATCTCCAACAAGAGTAACTTTGGTAGAGTTTGATAAGTTTTTAAACAAGTCGTCGATACCATCAGCAACAAAATTTAGTCGGTGGAAAGCCCAAGGCTCGGCCTGTAACGCAGGTTTGTTGAATACGAATGCTACCGCAGCGTTGGGATTTTGTGCCGCGCACTCATCGGTCCATGATATCGCAGCATCATGAACCCAGACTAAATCAGTAGCTGGGGGTAGCGTAGTTATATCCTCGGGGATATCATAACTTGCTGGTTGTGTGTTATTTGTAACTGCAGCCTTGTCTGCAACTTTTGAAACGAAGGGCGCGGACGAACCAGCGAATAAACGGTGCTGCAGGGTTGGGTAGTCGGCATCAAAAGGGCATTTTGCCCGGCACGAGTTACACCATTTCCCTCCACTGAAGTTGGCGATGTTGTCTTTGTTCATGAAGTACGGCTTGCTTGCAAATGTGCCTTCCACCCATTGCCAGCTTGCAGAGTTGCTTGCGATGTCACCATCATAAAGGTGTTGGCGAAATAATCTTGCCCCCTCTTGCCAACGCACCCCGCGGAAGTGGCATAGGTATGCTGCAAACCAAAGGCGAGCATGATTGTGCAAGTAACCTTGTTCGAAAAGATCGCTAAGCATTCCATCAATGCACGGCAGGCCGGTATCACCGCTCAATACATCAAGGGGGATTCGGGATGATCGGGTAACGCCGTGCTTGGGTTCTTCTAAGTCCTCGTCAAGTCCGTGGCCGTACCAAGTCAGTACTTTCTCGAAGAAATCACGCCAAGCTAATTGACGAAAGAATTCTTCAAGGCGGGACGGATCGTTCGGGAACTTTGAACGCAGATAATCCCGCACTTCTATTAAAGAAAGCATACCATGTCGTAGGTAAGGGGAAAGCTGGGAGACAGTGCCGTCGATGTGATTACGAGTACGCCCGTAGGATGCTGGATCGTAAGCGTAAAGTTTGCGGAGTGCCTCGGTGCGACCGCCCGGTAAATTATCAGGTTTTTGGTCACCCAGAAAGCAACCACTCAAACGCTCAAATAAGGTGTCTCGTTGATCGTAATTCATATCAGCTTTGTTGTCGTTTCTCGTTTAGGAATACTAATCAAATTAATACTAATAACCGCATTTCTTTAGGATATGTAACTTCCTTTCGCAGGCATACCTTCAAGATAACTCGTATTTAAAATTTTTTCTTGGTGCACCTACTAAGTTCTGCAGTTTTCTTGATCTACCCTGTCCAAGCAGGCTGCTAATCCTTGACCTTAGCTCTTTTTTAGCAGATCATAAGCTCTGCCTTCCCGGTTATGATTATTTCAGGAATCAAATTCATTCCGGAATCTTATGATGCCACGCATGTTTGCCTTTACTTTATTTCTTTGGAACTTAGCCCATACTGCAATTGCTTCGGATGCTTTAATTTTAAAGCACTATGAAGTAAATGCTCAAAATCTTGCAGAGCTTTACCAGCAGTTTCATTCACAACCCGAACTTTCTGGTAAGGAAGTCCTTACTTCTAAAAGGCTTGCAAACGCTTTGAAAAATGCGGGCTGCGAAGTTCATGAAGGTATTGGTGGCCATGGTGTGGTCGGGGTTTTAAAGAATGGCAAAGGCCGAGTGCTTATGATCAGGGCGGATATGGACGCCCTTCCTCTTATCGAAAAAACCGGGCTAGCTTATGCCAGCAAAGTTCAAGTGCGAGATGATAACGGGAATTTGGTCGGGGTGATGCACGCTTGTGGCCATGACATCAATATCACCTGTCTTGCTGGTGTGGCTTCGGTTCTTGGAAAGATGAAAGATCAATGGCAGGGAACGATTCTTTTGGTTGGTCAACCTGCGGAGGAAACAGGCAGGGGCGCCCGGGCCATGCTTGTTGATGGGCTGTTCACCAAGTTTCCCAAGCCCGACCTTGCGCTTGCACTTCATTGCGATGGTAGGTTTCCCTCTGGGTTTCCCTCGGGGCATGTTAATTATCGTGCAGGGCCCATGCAGGCCAATGTTGATTCAGTTGAGATCATCATCAAAGGAAAAGGCGGGCATGGTGCATTCCCCGATAAGGCAATCGATCCCATTGTGATTGCTGCTCGGGTTGTGCGAGATTTGCAATTCATTATTAGTCGAGAGCGCGACCCATTAGATCCCGCTGTAATCACGGTTGGTTCCATCCATGGTGGAACAAAGCACAATATTATTCCTGCTGAAGTAAAATTAGAATTGACCGTAAGAACCGTGCGTACGGCTTCGCGAATTAATATTTTGAGTGCCATCGAGCGAGTGGCCCAGGCTGCATCGCTTGGTGCGGGTGCACCAGAACCGGTGGTTAGATTGAACGCATCTGAATTCACGCCAGAGTTGATCAATGATGTTGAATTAACCACTAAAACCGTGAAGGTTTTTGAATCGCTTTTGGGTAAAGATAAAGTTCATGAGCGCCCGATGAGCCTAGGCGGTGAAGATTTCAGCCAGTTTGTTCGGGCAGGGGTGCCTGGCTTTTATTATTTCCTTGGGTCTGCAGATCCTAAAGCGGTGGCTATTGCCAAACAAGGGGGCAACCCCTTGGCTGTTACCCATTCAGATTCTTACTTTCCAGATTACGCAACTGTGATAAAAACAGGTGTTCGAACCATGGGTGCCGCTGTACTTTTTCACCTCGCAGATAAATAAAAGGATTAGGATTATGTCATTGAATGATCTTTCTTTGTTAAGCAGGCGTAACCTGATGGAACTGGTTGCATTGCAATCTGGATTGCTAGCAACGGGAACAACTCCTTTGGTATCTGCCCAGAATAATCCACCGCAATATAATCATTTTCCAAGGATGGTTCATGATTATCTGGGCAGGCGGGTGCGAGAAAGTGATCGCGCCAACCTTGAAGGTATCAGCAGGCTTCAATCCAAAGAAGATGCGCAACAGTATGTGCTATCTGTGCGTAAGAAAATCCAATCATGCTTTGGTGGGTT
>JAPLNF010000237.1 GCA_026692965.1 Planctomycetota bacterium | reverse complement strand
AACGATTTTCCCCTCGGAAAGAAACATGTCTGAAATTTCTACAGCAGCCTTTAACAGCCCACCAGGATTATTTCGCAGGTCCAAAATCAATCCCTTTGCACCCTCTTTTTGAAGATTTACGATAACATCTTTAACCTCTGCGGATGCAGTTTCACTAAACGAACTAATTCGCAAATAGCCAATTTTTGAATTCTGATCGAGGAAATAATCCCACTCTTTGTTTTCCTTACGCTTATCACCCAAAACGCTTTGCACTTTAATAATGGCCCTTCGAATCCCAATATCTACAGGCTCTTTGCCACCATCATGAACCACGGTAAGGGTGATTAAGGAATCTGGATCACCTTGAATCAAATCAACTGCTTCGTCGATTCGCATATTATCCGTATTTTTTCCATCAATTTTCACGATAGTATCGCCCGCTAAAACACCCGCTTCATACGCAGGGGTTCCAACCATTGGGCTTATCACCGTTAGCAAACCACGATTGGATCGATCATAGCCAACCTGAATACCAATACCGCCAAACTTACCCTTGTTATTACGACTAAATTGTTTGAAATCGCGATTATTAATGTACGAAGAGTGGGGGTCGAGCCTCTCGAGTCCGCCATTGATCATGTCTTCCACTAATTTGCGTTCGCGCTGGGGGGAAATCTCGGTGACATACCTACCACGAACTTCGTGCAGAACATCAACTACAAGCCTAACGAGTTCGTAATCACGATCGTTTTCGCGGGAAGGAGCATTGGCAACAATAACTAGGCCAAGCAAAGAAACAGAAATAATACCGAGTAACCAACCCAAGTTGCGCCTTGACATAACTTTTCACTCCTTGAAAGCCCGTAAAAGTTTACAGGGCCACTGCAATCCTCTAATCAAAGTTATTGTAATACAAATCATGATAATAAAGGGAGTGGAGAATTGCGTAAATTTTAAAAGGGGGAGAAGAAAAACAAGGAGTGAAAAACCTACCAATTTAGCCCCCTAGGAATAATCAGTACATTTTCTCGATATCCCCCTAATTTTATTGACACACTTAGCCAATTGCCCTATCTTACTTTATTAGCAAAGGTTGCCTGAGTTTAACCTTTCAAATGTACACTTATTTTATTGAGGAGTTTTCTATGTACAGTGTAGTTCTTGCTGCGATGATGAGTACTTCGACCGCTGCCCCCGATTGCTGGTGGAAATGCTGCTATCCCCCACCACGAGTTTATTCTTGCTGTGGTGGTTGCTATGGTCATATCGCTTACCGTCCAGTAGTTTACGCACCCTACGCTAGCTGCTATGGTTGCTATGGCTACCCAGTTGTTGCATATTCATGCGGTGGCTGCTATGGTTCCGCTGCGGTAGCAATGCCAATGTATGCTCCAAGTGCACCTGCAAGATCCCAAGAACCACCACAAGCAAAACCTTTGCCAGCCCCTAAGCAAGGCGCAATCGATTCGAATAAGGCTACGGTTGTTTTCAAAGCTCCTTTGGATGTAAAAATTTCCATCGAAGGAAACGTAATCAACCGAACCAACATTGAAGAAGCATTTGCCACCCCAGTTCTGGAAAATGGCAAAACCTACAGCTACAATGTTCAGGCTACAAAAGAAGAAGATGGCAAGAATGTATCCTTCGCCAAGAAGGTATCAATTAAGCCAGGTACTTCTGTAGTGGTTGAGTTTGAAGAATTCAACGCAACGCAAACTGTTGCTCGATAATAATCGGTTGTTAACTAATCAGGTGGGTTCCTTAAATGGAATCCACCTTTTTTATTGGGCTAATTTCCACTCATTTGGATCATTGCTTGGGGCTAAAACAATCCCCTCTTCGCTAAGTTTAATCAAACCTGCAAGTATTTGCTTTTGAGCCAACTTCATCAAAGGATCAGGCAACCCGCGATACACTTCATTAGCTAAAGCCTCTACGGAATTACAATTATTCCCCAAGGCTGTAAGCAAAGCAGTTTCTCTTTTGTCCCTATGAAAAACGGCTGTTTGCAAAACGCTTTTACCATTAGCGCTGGGGCAACCATGAAAAGGCATTAGCAATGCAGGGTTAAAATCCGCCATCCGATTCATGGAATGAATATAAGTTGCAAGATGGCCATCAGGGGGCGATACAAGAATTGTGGTGGAGGTGGAAACCAAGTCGCCAGCAAACAAGGTTTTGGTTTTGGCTTCAAAAAATACAAGATGCCCCGGTGCATGGCCAGGGGTATGGTAAGCCGTCAGCACAAGATTAGAACCTGTAAAAGGATTAAAGCCCAAAGGGATTTGGTCACAATCATCAAGGTTCTGGTTTATTTGGATTTTGTTTAATAGTTTTTCAGCAGTTGCAAGATGAGCCAACACAGGTACATCCCAAAGGTCTGCAAAATGGTTTGCAGAGTTGGTGTGATCTGGATGATGATGGGTGAGCAAGATGCCATTAAATGAATCACCATCATTCACTCGAGATTGGATGGCATTTTGGATGGCCAGTACGCCACTCTCATCGAGTGCCCCTGGGTCGATCAGATAAAACTTGGAAAGGCCGACAAGAAAAACATTTCCTATTTGTGGAACGGAAGGCCCAGGGCAAGCGACCGAAACGACTTGAATCCAGGATGCAAACCGAACTCTGTCTAAAACAAATTCATCCTGCGAAACTAAACCTGCTCCTGAAGACAACCTCCAATCCGAGGTTGGGATTTTATTCAATTTTTCCAACAGCAATAAGACCGGAGGGGAAATCAGGATTTCGTCGGAATACCATTTTTTCAGATGCTCTGCGGGAGTTCCCCAGACGCCGTTTTCGAGTTCATTCTTAAAGACTTCGGGGGTCTGACCGGAAGGGATTTTTGCGAGAAAAAATCTAGTTTCAAAGCGCATAGGAGAAAAAAGCGGGGTGGTAAAATATCCGATCGGATAAAGGTCGGAAGCGGATAAAACCCATTTGTTATCGCGGAGGATTGTGGCAAAATCACTTCTTTTTTCTAAGAGATCACACCTTATTTGCGCTAACTGGGGGCTCGACTTGATTGAATTATTTAAACTATCGCGGCATAAAAGCACGCCAGATTCCTCGAATAACTCTCGTACGGCAGCTACCAATGCAACATCCCAAGGGTTTTGAGACTGCGCAATATCTGCATCAGGGGGATCAACTTTACCCCCAGGAAATGCGTGGAATCCTCCAAGAAACTTCAACGCTTTGGCTCGCTGAACCAGAAAAATGCTACCAGGCGAATAACGATCTTCGAGAATTATCGAAGCAGCGGGCAAAGGATTAGACAAAACCTTCCTCCATGTTCATGAAGTGATATTTAATATCATGGAGATTAATAAAAACTTACTCTTTAGCTTTTACAGGGGCATTGATAGCTTTTTTAACTGCTTCAAGCAATTCATCCATCGAAAAGGGTTTGCGCAGGTAATCAACCACGCCAAGGTACTCTGCATAGGCCTTATGCCTTTGGCCTTCGTTGGCAGTCATCATGATAAAGGGCGGAACATCTTCTTTGCCCCTAAAATGCTCAAGAACGGGATACCCACCCATTTTCGGCATCATCATGTCAATAATGACCAAATCCGGCCGCTGATTGTAAATCAATTGCCTTCCCTGCACGCCGTCTCTCGCCTGAAGAACTTTATAGCCGTTCTTTTCAAGAATTAGCCTCAGCCCATCACTTAATTCGTAATCATCATCGACCAGCAGTATGGTCTTGGAGTCAACCATTTTAATCATTCCTCTATTAACAAACAATTCAGGCAGGAAGCTAATAGATTAACAATCTTCAAGCAACGGCACAATACTTTAAATTAATATGCATAAAAAGCAATCATTAGGAGGAACTATTGTTGCACTTGAAGAATAATCGATTAGCATTGAAAAATCAGATAGGTCGACCAAAAAAACAAGGATGTTGGTGATGCGATTTACCATGCTGGCAAGCGGAAGCAAGGGCAATTGCTCTATCATAGATGATGGGCAAAGCTCGTATTTAATCGATGGCGGCATCAGCCCGCGAACACTTGAAACCCACTTAAAAATTTCAGGTTTCACCCCCCAAAGGCTTCGGGGCCTTATTCTAACCCATACGCATGGGGACCATTGGAACCCAAGATTATTAGCTTATTGTGCTGAAAAGAAAATTCCCTGGTATCTGCATAAAACCCATGCCCGAACGATTTATGACCAACTCCCAGAATTTAAAGCTTTTTGGGAATCGGGATTGGCGCGTTTCTATCTTCCCAATACTCCTTTTGAAACTGCACCGGGCTGGAATTGGTTTCCTGTAATCCTATCCCATGATTCTTCAGAAACTTTTGGCTTTCGCCTCGATATAAAAAACGCTCAAGTGCCATGCGTTTCGATTGGTTATCTTGCAGATTTGGGAATCTGGGACAAAGCACTTGTAGAACAATTTACGGATTTAGATTTACTGGCATTAGAATTTAATCATGACGAGGATCTGCAAAAAAACAGCAAAAGGCCGCAATTCTTAATTGAACGAATCATGGGTAATGAAGGCCATCTTTCCAACTACCAAGCCGTTTGCTTCTTGGATTATTTGAAAAGCCTAGGGGTAAGCAAGCTGCCCAAACATCTGGTACAAGTTCATTTAAGTGAACAATGCAATTCGCCTGAACATGCTCAAGCAGCATTAAAGTTATTTCTTAAAGACAGCACGATAAACATGAGGTTTCAAACAGCACAATCTAAAAAAACAACTAGCCCGATTAATCTTCTCGAAAAAAACCTGTTTGCATTTGCAGAGCATCTAACAGAAAATTATTAGTAGAATACAAGTTCTCAACATCCTTAGATAATATTGGAAAGTCCCCATGACACCGGAACAATTGCTAGCCAAGCTTTACGAATTAAGAAAAGATTTTCAGGATGAGGATGAGCCAACAGATCCTAATTATATGGCTCTGCATCATGCGTTTTTGTTTATATCGTACAACATGGACGGATTTAAGAAGTATTGTAAAGAAGCATTCAAGAGCAAGGATTCCCCTGCCCCCCCAACCACCTGAACTACCAAATCATTAAAAAAAACATGACAATTATGTGCCAAACTGGTGTAGACAAGTAGGCAATTAAAAACGATAGGCCCCTCAAGTGATTGAAAAGCCAAGCAGCCGCGGGGGCGTGCTGACTGGATTTAAATCGATCTTTCGTGGGGGACTAAATGAATATTAGAAAAATAGCGTTTGCAGGCATTTTTGCCATCTCGATCACCAATCTTGCTACCGGGGATACCGGAAGCGCATCTACTACAGCTCCAAAATCCAAAACTTGGTGGGGTATGGGTGGAACTGCTAAAAAAGAAAAAGAAATTGTTCCAGAAACAGAAATCAACGACAAAGAAGCCATCTCGAAAACAGTGGCTAGCGAACAAAATCGCAAAGTTCTTAACCGCGAAGAAAAGGCTTATTTCAGAAGGCTGGAAGCTTGCGATCGTCTGATGCAAGTCGCAATCACCAAAAACGACAGTCCAATGCAAGAAAAGATCATCACTCTGCAAGAAAAAATCCAGGCAGTTTACAATCGAAAAACTTCAAATTTACAATTACCTACGCAAATGCCCAATGGGGGCGGCCTGACGGAGTTAGATAGCAATCTTGATAAAGATGTAGAAAAATTGCTCACGCCTTCCTCAACCAAATCTAACAAAAATCAATCTGCCCAGAGAAAGGATAATTAGTCATGAAGAAACCTAACCACAGCCTTACTGCTGGGAGTTTTTGCAACAACGGGTTGCGTAACATTACCAGAAATCGATAAAAAGGCTGAAATCAGCAGCAACCAAGAAAAAACTCGGGGATTGTCTAACGACAAAATTCCAGTGATGGCAGACCAAATCAATACTGATAACGCAACAAAAATGCTTGCAAATCTTGAAGAAGAAGTTAGCAAGGCTTATAAGGAGCCCTTGGAATTGTCGCCGGATAATAACTAATAAAGCCCGGGATTCCGGGCCTTATTATAAAAATGACTGTTAGGGATTATGACAAGCTATTTTCCCTAAACGCTTCCAGACGCTGACTGCGTGCTGGTTGGCGAAGTTTAACGATGGCCCTTGCTTCTATCTGCCTAATTCTTTCACGAGTGATGCCGTAAGTATTTGCTACATCCTCCAAAGTTCTTGGATGCCCGTCCAACAAACCAAATCTCAATTCTAAAACTTCTCTTTCCCTAGGGCTAAGAGATTTCAGGACTTCCTGAACACGATCTTTTAAAAGATGTTGATCAACAGCAACACCCGGACTACAGGTATTGCGATCATCAAGAAAATCTTCCAGTGCCCTTTCGCCATCGCCCCCCATGGGTTCGTGAATACTCAGCGGGTTTTTCGCAACAATCCTCAACAATTGTGTTTCCTCTGCACTTACCCCAACTACTTTTGCGATTTCCTCTGCTGTAGGCTCTTTACCCGTCAAACTAGACAGTTCATTTCGAACCCGTTCGACAGCAGCAAGCATACCCACTTGATGGCAGGGAACACGGATCGTGCGAGCATGATCTGCCAAGGCTCGGGTAATTCCCTGCCTGATCCACCAGGTGGCGTAAGTACCGAACTTATAGCCCAATCGGTGTTCAAACTTATCAACTGCACGCATCAAGCCCCGATTTCCTTCCTGAATAAGATCTGAGAAAGCAAGGCCCCTTGTGCGGTAACGCTTAGCAATCGAAACAACAAGCCTGAGATTTCCCTCTGCAAGATCTCTTCTGGAATTGCGATAATGCTCTCTTCGGGAGATTAAAACCTCATTGAAAGCAAAGAAGTCATCTGCGTTGGAAAACGAAGAAAAACTAAGGTCCCGAAGTTCTTTGACAAGTCGGGTATGCTTTTCACGGTGCTGCCTAGAGCGCAAACTACCTCGCATTTCAAAGGTTATATCTTTCATTCGGTTCGATCGATTTATAAGATCATCAACCCAAACATCGATAAGATCAATGCGCGGGGCGAGTTCCTCAGCAAGCTTGATCGCCTTGCGTGTTTTCAACCAAATCTCTTTGCCCAGACGCTTTTTTACGGCAAGGGATGTGGTGCGAAACATGGCTTGAAAATCACTCTTGGCAGCATTTATAACTCGCTTTAAGGTGCGAAGATGAAAAGGCAATCTGGCGAGAATTTTTTCCCGCGTGATTCCCATGGTGCCCACAACATCCACATGGGGATCGATTGGAAGTTCTCCCGCCTGAATCTTTTCAAACATCTCAACAACACGAGTCAGATTCAAGAGGTTAGACAAGGCAGCTTTACGAAATCGGGAACGATGGCGCTCTAAGCTGACTGCGAGTTTGAGCTCTTCATTACGGTTTAAAAGTGGAATGGAACCCATCTGCCTGAGGTATAAACCCAAAGCGTCATCGGCACCTTGACTCGCAATAGGCTTAGCCACCGCAACCGGAGCACCTTCTTCGCCAACCTCTGCTTCAATTTCTGAAAAGATTTCTTCAGCAGCGGCGGGGGAAAACATCTCTTCAGTTTGGTAAGAAACCGAGGATACATTTTTAGAGGTTTTTTTAAGTGGTGAAAGATTGATAATCTTTTTTTGATTGGTTAACAACTTTTTAATGTTTTTTTTCATAGTTAAAACCATCCTTAGTAAGCAACTCTTAAGCCTGAAAAATTATATACGCATGAACACGGAATTGTTTCAAAAGTGATATTTTTGCCTAAAATACTTCTACGCATAAATTTCAATTAACAATTACTGTTCGAAATCGTAGAATCAGTCATGCTTAAAAATTATCTTGATAGCCCGAACACTTTTATTATTAGGCTTAAGTCAATTGCTTTTGCCTGCTTTGACAAAATTTCTTCTGAAATTCTCAAAAAGATGGGATTATTTGTACCATTTGCCCTGCTTGTAGTTGTAAACATTACCTTGGGGCAGGAAAAAGTACCCTCAGAACCCGAACTTACATCCGCAGATAAATCACACTGGGCGTTCCAATCCCCTAAAAACAGCCCCCTCCCAACTGTAAAAAATTCCACTTGGGCCAATAACCCCATCGACCTCTTCATTCTGGAAAAGCTCGATGCAAAAAAACTCGTCCCCTCTCAACCCGCAAGCAAAGAGCACCTTATACGAAGAGCCACTCTTGACCTGATTGGGTTGCCACCCACAATTAAAGAAATAAACGCATTCCAAAACGACCAAAACCCCAACGCTTACGAATCCTTGATCGATAGGCTTTTAAGCTCGCCACACTATGGCGAACGCTGGAGTTTATTTTGGCTTGATCTGGCACGATACGCTGAATCCAACGGGTACGAAGCTGATGGGGAACGATCCCAGTTCTGGCGCTATCGCGATTATGTGCTAAATGCTTTTAACTCGGACAAACCATACTACGAATTCATTTTGGAACAACTAGGTGGCGATATTCTTGCCAAGAGCATGATCAAACCAAACGAGGACATTTCCCAGGCAATCATTCGCAATCCGAAAATTGCTGAGCTATTCAATGCAGCGGGTTTTAATCGTTGTGGCCCTACCCACATGGTAGGTGGAAACACGGATCAAGAGATTCTGAGGCAGGAAAATTTGACAGAAATGACCACTGCTGTTGGCAGTGTTTTCATGGGCCTTACAATCGGGTGTGCTCGTTGTCATGATCACAAATTTGATCCACTTTCCCAAGTTGATTATTACCGCATGCAAGCATTCTTCGGCAGCACTTATTTCAAAGAAATCGACATGGTAAGCGCGGCACAAAAAAAAGCTCGTGAAGATGAGGCCTCTAGATATAAGCAACAATTAACGCCGCTTAAAGCTTCTGTAGATGCCATCGACAAACCAGTGCGTGAAAAACTGGTCAGGGCAAAAATTGAAACGCTTGATAAAGAAACGCAAATTGCTTTAACAACCGATGTCAAACAGCGATCGCCTCAACAACACAAATTGGTTTCCATGGCAAACCCCTTGTTAAAGGTAACTTGGGATGAGGTGCTTGAAGCTCTCTCTCCTAAAGCAAAAGAAGAACGAGATAAAATCAAAACCCGCATGCATGACATCGAAGCACGAAAGCCCCAACCTCCACCACAATCACTTACGATTGCAGACAACGGCACAGGGGGAACAAACTTTTTAAAACGAGGTAATCCAAAAAGCAAAGGGGCTAGGATTGAGCCAGGTTTCCCCAGATTGCTTGCCCCCGAAGGATTACAAGCAGGCAAAGGCAAAACCCCCGATCGGCTCAATCTTGCGCAATGGCTCATCCGATCTGAAAATCCACTTACTGCCAAGGTGATGGTAAACCGGATATGGCAACAGCATTTCGGCACTGGTCTTGTTGCGTCTCCAAGCGATTATGGCATCAAGGGTGTACCCCCAACCCATCCGGAATTACTTGATTGGCTAGCATTGGAATTCGTAAATTCTGGCTGGTCGATCAAACACATACATAAACAGATTGTTTTATCGTCCACCTACCGACAAACATCTAAAAATGAAAACATGGCAGGGTTGAAGGATGATCCCGATAACAAGTATTTATGGCGAATGAATCGCAAGCGGATGGATGCAGAGATTCTGCGTGATTCGATGATATTTGTAGGTGGGCAGATGAATCAGAAATTTCATGGCCCGATGATCAAAATCCCCCTGGAACCCGAGGTATATGATCTTATATTCACCGAAGGTGAGCCCGACGGATTATGGCTTACCAACCCTGATCCGCATGAACATTTTCGCAGAAGTGTTTACTTGTTTAATAAACGCAATGTCAGATTGCCCTTGCTTGAGGTGTTTGACCAACCCGACACCCTAGTTACCTGCCCGATTAGAAATTCTTCCACCCACGCCCCACAAGCACTGACCATGCTAAACGGGCCTCTTTCTCAAGAACTTTGCCTTGCTTTGGCTGCCAATATTATTGATGCTGCTGGTACCAAGCAAGAAGACTGGACCACTCTTCTTTGGCAACGGGTTTTAGGGAGAAGCCCTACCCCGATTGAACAGGAAAATGCGATTACTTTCCTCAAAGAGCAGGCCCAGAGAATTGAAGCATCGATTTCGGAAAAAATCACTCTGCGCATACCTAAAACTTCTAAAAAGCAACAGATAGCCCCTATTCATGCTGCGGCTTTTTCTGATTTGTGTCTCGCTTTATTTAACACCAACGAATTTGTATACAGGCCTTGATCCTATATGAGTGACAATAAAATCTTCGATGTGTTGGGCATGGGTTGTGTTGCGGTTGATGAAATCTTACGCATTCCAAAATGGCCCGAACAAGATACTAAAGTGCGCCTAACGCATTACGACCGGCAATGTGGCGGCTTGACAGGAAACGCATTGGTTGCGGCTTCGCGCTTTGGCGCCAACTGTGCCTTCGCTGGACATCTGGGGCTTGATTCTAATTCCGATTTTGTCAAAAGCTCCTTCCTCAAAGAAAACATCAATCTGGATCATGTGCCTTGGAAAACCGATTCCATGCCTATCCATTCTTTCATCATTGTGGATGAGTCCAATGATACAAGAACCATACTATTTCATTTGAATGGTTCGACGGGCGCACCATCAGACTCACCTCCTGAAGAAGTCATCCTTTCCAGCAAAGTTTTGTTTGTTGACCACTACGGTATCGAGGGAATGATCCGAAGTGCGAAAATTGCAAGACGGGCTGGAATTCCCGTTGTAGCAGACCTCGAAAGAAATGAATGGCAAGGGTTCGATGAACTACTTTCCCTGATCGATCATCTTATTATCTCGATAAAATTTGCACGCAAAATATCGGGCTGTAGTTCACCCGGTGCAATTGCTCATAAGCTTTTTACACCTGGGAAAAAAGTGGTGGTGGTTACAGGTGGCGAAGAAGGATGTTGGTATGTTGAAGAAAATCGAATTCTAAAACACTTCCCTGCCTTTAAAGTAAAAGCAATCGACACCACGGGCTGTGGTGATGTTTTTCACGGGGTTTACAGTGCTTGCCTTGCTGCAGGATTACCAATTCATGAAAGAATAAAGTTTGCTTCAGGTGCTGCAGCGCTGAAATCTTTACACCCGGGAGCACAAAAAGGAGCGCCTACCAAAGACCAAGTTATGGAGTTTCTACAAACCCGTTAATAGTTTTAGCCTAAGCGTTACGAAGCCTTGGTTTCAGAATCTTTACCACCCATTGAACCCTCATCTTCCAACTGAGGCTCCACCCGTCTGGCCTTCGAAAAATCAACACTTCCATAGTACAAATCAACTTCGAGCCGGGGTTCGGTACTTAGCTCTATTGGAATTACAACGGTAAAGGTACTACCCTTGCCCAATTCACTTTGAAGTGAAACTTCACCACCAAGCAACTTGGTAAGTTCTCTAACGATAGACAAGCCAAGGCCGGTGCCATCATGTTCGCGGGTGAGAGTATTCCCAGCCTGTCTGAATTTTTCAAATACGAGCTCCTGCTCTTCGGGGGCAATCCCTACGCCAGTATCCGAGACCGTCATGATGTGATTTTTGCCTTCCTGCTCAACTTTCAAAACAACCTTACCGCCTTCAGGTGTAAATTTGACCGCATTCGAAAGTAAGTTGGCAAGAATTTGCCTGAGTTTAACTCTATCTTGTCTAAGGTTTTTAATATCCTCAGGGATGACGGATTGAAGATCGATATTTTTCTTTTCAGCAAGGGGCCTGGTCATCGTTAAAAGGCCTTCGCTAACATCATCGAATCTAAATTCAGTGATCGAGACTTCCATCTTGCCCGCTTCAATTTTTGCAAGATCGAGAATTTCATTAATCAAGCTGAGAAGTTGTTCCCCAGAACTTCGAATGTTTCCTGCCCAGCGAATGTGTTTCTCTGTAAAGTTTTGGGTGTTGATCAACAGGTCGCTGAAACCAAGAATCGAGTTTAAGGGGGTTCGGAGTTCGTGCGACATCTTTGCCAAAAAGTCACTTTTCAGTTTGTTTGATTCAAATAATGCCAGGTTTGCATGGGCCAACTCATCCACTTTTCGATCTAGGTTTGTGTTCACCTTTTTCAATCGATCCTGCATACTTACAAGGTTTCTTAGCATTCGATTAAACGCATGGCTGAGATCTTCAAATTCATCGCCTGTCTGGATTTCACTCCGAACATTCAGTTCACCTGCACTGATCGCATCGCTTACTTCCTTCAAGTGCTTTACTGGTTTCACGATCACATAACGCACAATCAAATAACTTCCACCCATGATTAACAGCGCGGTTATCAATGCATTAGAAATAAGAATTGCACGATTAATATGCACTTGTTTTTCTATCGAATCGATCGGGATATCAACATCAATTTGAATCATTGCGAGGAGATCATTTTCCTTGATTGCCCCCTGCAATTGCGTATGACACGCCATGCAAGATTTACTGGCACGAATTGCTGCATAATAATGGTTCACCGACCGAGAAAGAAACAACTTGTTTTCTTCGTTCCGCTCAGGATTGTTGATAAATTCATTTAGCTGTTCATGGCCATAAGGGTCATCAGGTTTGTTTTCTGCTTTGGTTGCATTTGGAGTAATAAGCCGATAGCGATATTCTTTGAGAGCTCTGGGCCAGTTTTTTTCCCATTGTCTGCGAAAGTCTGCCAAAGCTCTTGCGGTATCTGGGGCAACAGGGAGCGCACCATCAACAGGTTTCCCATCCACTCCAACCGTTTTACAAACAGAAGTTAAAAGATGATCTACAATCTGGCTAACAAGTAACCGGCAGGTTGTAGGAATTTGCTCGTAGGCAAGATGCTCGGTTTGATAGGCATAAAGGGAAAAGCTGCCACTGATTAAAAGGAGGATAAACCCCCCGAAAAGGAAGCGGCATTTTCGCTCTAGGCTGGTTTCGCCCAACAATCTTTTAAAGGCTCGATAAGACATTATTCCCACATCTACGATTAACTAATTAAGTATCAAAAGAGATTCTACCGTGAACGCGGTTTTTTAGGCTGACAAATCGGGCAAAAATGTGTGGATCTTCCTGCCAGCACTATTTTTTTTATGGGCTGCCCACATTTCCCACAGGGTTCGCCCGTTCTTCCATACGCTTGAAATTCATCCTGATACCCGCCCATCAAGCCCGAACCGCCAACATAATTCATAATAGTGGAACCTCTATTTTCAATGGCGGAACTTAACACTTCCCCTATGCATTTCGCCAACATTAATGCTTCTTTTTTTGATAAAGACTCTGCTTTTCTCGAAGGGTTTAAGCCAGATTTGAACAAAGATTCATCTGCATAGATATTGCCCACGCCAGTGATGTTTTTTTGATCAAGAAGGAATGCTTTTAAATTGCGTGAACTTTTTGCGAGGGTAGTAAGCCAGTAATCCTCGGGAATATCAAAAGGCTCGGGGCCTAACTCTCTCGACTCAAAAAATTCATTTAGCGCTTGTTGAGAAAGAAACAGGTCTGCTGAGCCAAACCTGCGAATGTCACGAAATCGAAGTTCTTCCACCCCGCGATCCAATGAAAAAACAAGGTTGACATGCGTTTGTCGGGGCGTGTTTTGATTAAAAACACAAAGTTGACCCGTCATACCCAAGTGAATCAGCAGTTGCAAATTTGAGCGCAACGAAATAATGATCCATTTCCCACGGCGGGCAACTTTCTCAATTGTTTGATTTTCAAGCAATTGGCTCCAGAGTGGGTTCCATGGCCTGCGTAGTTTTTTTCCCGGAACTTCCACTTTTACAATGGTTTTTGATGTCAAAAGGGGAATTAAATCTCGGACTACTGTTTCCACTTCCGGCAATTCTGGCATGCCTTTTCCCTTAACTTTATCGCCTTGCGGCGACTTTTTTGCTCTCTTTTTTACTTCCTGCAATTATTGAATAACAATCCGACGCATTTAGCAATAAGTTATTATGAAGAACTTATATGCAGGTTCGCTTGACCCCCCGAACCTTCGAGTCTAGTCTGAATAGTATGGGTATTATGTTTTTTGCTTTAAATTAAGGTTAGACATGAACGCTAAACTTCAATCAATTCCAGACGCGATGGGTAGATTCGGCCTCTTTGGGGGCAGGTATGTACCTGAAACCCTTATAGAAGCATTGAATGAACTTACCACAGAATATGAAAAGGCCTGCAAAGATGAGGCTTTTCAACAAGAATTCCATCGTTATTTGAATGAGTATGTGGGCAGGCCCTCGCGTTTATATTTCGCAGAACGACTAACCAAAGAAGCGGGCGGTGCAAAGATCCTTCTTAAGAGGGAAGACCTGAATCACACAGGCGCTCACAAAATAAATAATTCCATCGGACAAGCTCTTCTGGCAAAAAGAATGGGCAAGAAGCGAATTATTGCAGAAACTGGTGCGGGACAGCACGGCGTTGCTACTGCAACAGCTTGTGCACTTTTCAACTTCCCCTGCAGGGTTTACATGGGCGAAGAAGATATTCGCAGACAAAAACTCAATGTCTTTAAAATGCAAGCAATGGGGGCAGAAGTTTGCCCTGTAACCACAGGCAGTCGAACCCTTCGTGATGCAGTTAACGAAGCAATGCGCGACTGGATGTCCACCGTAGGCGATACCCATTACATCATTGGCAGCGCGGTCGGGCCCCACCCTTTCCCTTGGATTGTGAGGGATTTTCAATCAGTGATCGGAAAAGAATCACGCGAACAATGCATCGCACAAACAGGAAAACTGCCTAAGGTGGTGGTGGCCAGTGTTGGTGGAGGTAGCAATGCCGCTGGAATGTTTTTCCCGTTCATTCATGATAAAGATGTTGAAATTGTAGGCGTTGAGGCCGGGGGGCGTGGCCCTAAACCGGGCGGGAATGCTGCGACTTTATCGCATGGAGCTCCTGGGATTTTACACGGGGCATTCAGCTATGTTCTTCAAGATACCGATGGGCAAACTGCGGATGTACATTCCGTTTCTGCTGGGTTGGATTACCCAGGAGTTGGACCCGAACATAGTTACTGGAAAGATACGGGCAGGGTTAAATACACAAATGTAAATGATGAAGAGGCCTTGGCTGGTTTTGACCTCTGCTCCAAATTAGAAGGCATCTTACCTGCCCTTGAAACAGCTCACGCAGTCGTCGAAGCAATGCGAATCGCTTCCAAACTAACCAAGGACGATGTGGTGCTCGTATGTTTTTCAGGCCGTGGGGATAAAGACTGCTACGAAATAGCGCGAGTAACAGGCGAAAGCTTGGAATAGTTTTACGCCCAAAAACATTAAACTCTTTGAAAAATAGATTCAGGAACCAAATAAATGAATGCAATAGATGCTGCTTTTGAGCGCTTGAAAATCGGAAACAAGAAGGCCTTTATTCCCTTCATAGCTGCGGGAGACCCCGACATTGAAAGCACTAAAGAATTGGCTAAAACTCTGGCTAAGAATGGCGCCAGCATCATTGAAATTGGTTTCCCATATAGCGATCCAATCGCAGATGGTCCTGTCATTCAAGCTGCCTACACACGAGCGCTTAATAAGGGTTTGAAAATCGAACACATTCTTAAGGCCATAGCAGAAGTCTCGCTAGATTTTGAAAAAGAAAAGATATTGGTTCCTTTTGTTGCAATGGTTTCCATGAGCATCATCCACCGATTTGGCAAAGAAAAATTCATTGAGGGGTGCTTGAAAGCTGGGTTTTCTGGCCTTATCATTCCGGATCTACCAGTTGAAGAATCGATCGAGATTGCCAAGGATCTAAAAAAAGCCGGGCTTTCTTTAATTCTGTTGGTGACGCCAAACACTCCAAAAGAAAGAGCTTTGCTCATCCTTTCTGCATGCAGCGGTTTTGTATATTGCGTCAGCGTTTCTGGCATCACAGGGGAAAGAGACAAAATACCCGAAGAGCTTTTAAAAAACCTTGCTTGGTTAAGAGAGCAAACTCCCCTGCCCTTATGCGTGGGATTTGGCATTAGCAAACCCGAACATGCAAAGGTATTGCGCGACCACGCAGATGGTGTGATTGTGGGCAGTGCTATCGTAAAACATATTGAAACCGCTGAAAAAGTAGGTTTACCTGCAGTAAAGACTGCAATTGCAACTCTCGCAGAGTCTTTAGTTAGTGCGCTTAACTCTTAGAAAAGGACGGGCAACTTGCAGGATCGAAAGCGCAGAAAAATCGAACGCGAGTTTGGCGTTCCTATTGCAGGCGAAATTCTCGACCCCCAGCAATGGACTCAAACAGCACTCAAGAAACTTCCCCTCGATGGCAACTTGGATATCCAAGAATTATTTGGTAGAAGTGCCCCCCTGGTTGTCGATGTAGGGTGTGGCAACGGAAGATTCATTTTAGGCAGTTCTGTTTGGCGAGAATCCTGTGATCATTTGGGTGGGGCTAAAATTTGTTGAAAAGCTTTTGCCCAAGGGTTCGGTTTCAGAACTGCACTGTTATCATCCCCAACCCTATCACGCTCCAGAAAAATCTCTCGAACGATTACTCACACCAAGATTTATGGCTGCGGTGCATCGGGTTCTTGTACCTGATGGGCAAATTTTTCTGCAAACAGATAGTAAAGCATATTGGGATTACACAAAAAGCATCACTTCACATTTTTTCAACTTTAGCGAACGAATTGGGTGTTGGCCGGATTCGCCTCGAGGCCGTACCAGAAGAGAAATACTTGCGATTAAGCGAGGAATGACTATATACCGCGGAAGTGGTACCAAACTAAATACTTTGCATGAAGATGATTTGCAAAAGCTGGAATCGGACTTACCCATGCCTTTGTTTACAACCGAAAGCTATCTGCATAAGCTGGATTACGAAGAGAATCTGACCCGCCAAAGAGAGTAATTCCTTTAACGGAACTACCCTCGTTTTGGGTGGAAACAAATCGTTTACTTATTCATACCAGGGAACTCAAGTTTTTCTGCCAACTCGGGATCCAAGGGCTTGGTGCCCTTGCATTTGGGATACTTGGTGCAGCCAAGGAAAAAGCCCTTACGGCCTGGCCTTAGCTTCATTGGTCCATCGCACTCAGGGCAGGTATCAGTAATCTCGATTTCGGGGATATCCACTTTTGGTGGTGGTGGATACATGAGATTAACCTTTTCCTTTAATTCTTCAGGAATAGGTTTGGTGCTGCGGCATTTGGGATATGCAGCACAACCAAGGAAAGGGCCACGAGGCCCTTTTCGTACATTCATCGGACCGCTGCACTTCTCGCATTTCACGCCCAGATCGGTTTGTACTATAAGATTTCCCTCGGCATCGACATCCTTTGCATTTTTGCATTTTGGATAGCCGGTGCAGGCAAGAAAAGGTCCTCGTTTACCTTCACGGATAACCATGGGTTTGGAGCATTTTTCGCACATATGTTCAGTAGGTTTAGTTGTCACAACGGGTACCCCTTCAGGGTCAAAATTCATGGTGGTTTTACAATCAGGATATCCAGAGCATCCTAAAAAGGGCCCTGTTTTGCCTGATCTCTGTAACATTTGTTTGCCACAACTTGGGCAAATATGTTCAGTAAGAACGGGTTTTTCGCGGGGTTCAACACCTTCCGCACGCTTGATATAATTACACTCAGGATAACCTGCACAGCCATAAAAACGGCCTCGCCTGCTATACCTTTCGATAATTTCCTTGCCACACTGTGGGCACTTTTCCATCGCGCCTGGCATTTTTTCTTTGGCATCCGTCATCGAAGAAGAAAACGGAGCAAAGAAATCATCCAAAACTTTATTTCTAGGAACTGCATTAGTTTCGATCTG
>JAPLNF010000236.1 GCA_026692965.1 Planctomycetota bacterium | reverse complement strand
CTTCGGGGGATCGATTTTGCTTTTTCTGCAGCGCCAAGCTTTGCTTACATGGCATCAAGCCTGGGCAACGCCATGGTCATGCCTGCTGCGCGGAGAAAAGTTCGTCGATTGAGGGGTTTTAACATTAGAATCCCTTATGGAATGATGGTGCAGGTTCTAAAAATAAAATCGGCATGAATAACAAAAACAAATCTTCTACTATTATCCGATTGAATTGCTTGAATTGCAAGTTCAAGCTTTGATTTCTGTATGATAAATTGTAATAAAGGTTGCTTTATTCGCAAAGAGTTGACCGTGTGCGTAATGTTTAAATAGCAAAGATTACTAGAGGCTTACAATAACCTTTAGCAAATGAATAAAAGAAAGTTTTAATGAGCCGTATTTTAGTAATAACAATTCTTGGGCTTGTGCAATGCCAGTTAGCCATGGTTCAAGCAGCAGATGCCAATAAGCCTGTTCCAATGCATGCCGATATTTCTTATGGCCCAAGCCAATATCAACTGTTGGACATTTATGTGCCCAAGAAAAGTGATGGGCCATTTCCTGTGTTAATTTGGTTTGGTGGTATTTGGGAACCGAGTAAGCATGTGCCTGATCTCAATCGGTTTCTTCCTGCAAATATTGCAGTAATCGGGGTTCAGACCCGCACACTAAATCAAGGCATGAAAGAAAAAGTAAATCCTCCAGTATCGTATGTGATGGATGACGCTTGCCGTGTGGTTCAGTTTGTGCGTTTAAATGCTGCAAAATGGAATCTTGATCCACAAAGAATTGCCTTGGGAGGAGGATCGCAGGGTGCATTGCCAGCACTTTATGTTGGTTGTTCGAATGATCGCGCCGATGCAAATTCCAAAGACCCTTTGAATCGTGTTTCCACCAAAGTAGTTTGTGTTGCAGCTTATCGAAGTCAACCGAGTATCGACCCGAAACAAATGCAAGAGTGGGTACCCGGTGTGAAATGGGGTGCTCCTGCGCTGGGTTGCAGTTTTGAAGAATCATTGAAGCGGCGTGAAGAGTTAATGCCAATGATTGCAAAATGGTCTCCTGATGCCTTACTTAAAAAAGGATGTGCGCCTATCTACTTCGAAAACAACTGGGGTTTGACCCAACCGGAAAAAGTAACCGAGATGGATTATAAAGTTCACTCTCCAGCATGGTCGTTGGGTTTTCAAAACCTGGCGAAAAAAGCGGGAGTGGTTTGTCATGTGAAGTATCCAGATCATCCGACGGAAGGCTATAAGGATATCTGGGATTTTCTGGTCCAAAGTTTGAATCGTCCGTTAGAAACAAAACCGAATTAGTACGCTGGAATAAAACTGCAGGGAATAATCCGTTGACTAACTTTCTAAATTGTTCAATTGCTTTTTTGACGGTTATTTTCCTTGTTGCATTTTCACGCACCATGACCATTGATGCTAATGAATCAAAATATTCGGTGGAAGTGTTGAAGGACAATCCAGTTTGTTATTATCCGCTAGAGAAAAGTGCTCTCAAGAAAGAGTTCGTTTTGCTTAACGAGTCCAAGGCAAAGAAAACAGGGGCGGACGGGTTTTTTACCGAAGCTTTGCCGATAGTAGCTGGGCCATCTGGGCTCGAAGTAAAAGCTGCAGTCTTCGATGGAAACAACATGGTGGAGATTCCGCATAATCAAATCTTTGATACGGAAGATATTACTGTGGAGTTTTGGTTTCGTACCAAACAGCCTTTCGACAAACTCTTCTGGCCCGGTAGCGCAACTTTGGTAACAAAAGCCACGAATGGTCCGGGGTCAGAAGATTGGACAATTCTCGGAGGCAGTTTGCAGGATGGTGTGAATGAAGGTCGTATTCTTGTCGGGGTGGGGCCGAAAGGTAAAACCGATTTTATACTGGCATCTGGGAAAGGTCTTAACGATGGGCGTTTTCACCATGTGGTTTGGACTCGGACGGCAAAAGGGAAAAATGTTTTGTTTGTTGACGGAATTACCTG
Organism: Planctomycetota bacterium; assembly: GCA_026692965.1. Classification (GTDB taxonomy): domain Bacteria; phylum Planctomycetota; class Planctomycetia; order Gemmatales; family Gemmataceae; genus UBA969. The sequence goes on along the minus strand of JAPLNF010000236.1, from coordinate 4,464 downwards.
TTCAACCGTGCAAGACATAGGCGGGAAAATTTCCAACACTAGGGCAATTCAAGTTGGAAAAGAAAAGCGGGAGCCAGGGGGAAGTTCTCTTAAAGGTGAAATCTCTGCGTTGGCAATTTATAATCATGCATTGACTGAAGAGCGTATTCAAGCCCATTTCACCCTCGCTGATTCTGGCCCAAAACTGCCCCCGCCATCAGCTAAAAAAATAGACTTTGCACTCGACATAAAACCAATTTTTCAGAAGCATTGCCATCAGTGCCATGGTCTGGAAAAGAGCAAGGGTGGCTTTTCTCTTGCAACCCGTTCCCGAGCCATGGCGGGTGGTGATAACGGCAGAGCCATCCTAACTGGCAAAAGTTCCACCAGCCCTTTGGTTTTGTTTATCGCAGGTGTAGATGATTCCAGCATCATGCCGCCAAAGGGCGAACATTTAAGTGCGGACCAAGTTGGTTTGATTCGTGCTTGGATAGATCAGGGCGCTTCTTGGCCCGCTAGTGCGGATGAAATAGATCCGCAAGCAATTAAAGTTTCGAAGCATTGGTCATTCAAAGAATTAAAACGCACTAAGCTGCCTACACCTAAAGATTTGGCTTGGATAAAAACCCCTATTGATGCTTTCATTTTGAAAAAGCAGGAAGAGCTTGGCATAACTCCTGCACCACCTGCCAATAAAGAAGCTTTGTTGCGTCGTGTTTATTTTGATTTGATCGGCCTTGCACCTTCACCCGAAGAAATCAAATCTTTTCTTAACGATTCTCGCCCTGAAGCATTGAGTTTTATTGTAGATCGCTTGTTGGATAATAATGCTTATGGTGAGCGTTGGGCACGACATTGGCTTGATGTAGTTCGCTATGCCGACTCGGGTGGTTACGAAACAGATATTTATTATGAGCAGGCTTGGCGTTATCGGGATTATGTCATTCGCAGTTTTAATGATGATAAGCCGTATGATCGATTTCTTATGGAGCAGATTGCGGGAGATGAGCTTTGGGCTAATCAGGCTGAAACAATTCAAGATGCAGTCGCGGTTTGGACCTTGGGAGAATGGCAAAATGCCCTCGATGCTTTTCCGAATGAATTAGAATACGTAAGGCGAACGGATCAGGTGGTGACTTTTAGTGAGGCAATGCTGGGCCTGACAGTGGGTTGTGCAAATTGCCATAATCATAAATATGATCCAATAAGCCAGAAGGATTACTTCGGTCTGGAAGCAATATTTGCAGCCAGCGAAACATGGGATAAAAATACAAAACAAAAGCAATGGATAAAGGGGCAGCGTAATGCTTTTCGTAGTCTCCGCCATGCACCAACGCCAACTCCCATACATTTGTTAACCCGTGGAGAATTAAGCAAACCACGCGGAATAGTTCCACCTGCATTGCCAGGCTTTCTGCCTGGTGGTGGCCCTTTGCCTGAGGTGCCTGATGAAAATAAACAGCGTCGCACGCAACTAGCCAAATGGGTGGTCTCGCCACAAAACCCTTTGACTGCAAGGGTGATAGCAAACCGTATTTGGCAATGGCATTTCTCTCAAGCGTTGGCGCCCACTCCAAACGATCTTGGAACCCAAGGGTCCCCTCCTTCCCATCCAGAATTGCTGGATTGGTTGGCGGTGGAATTACAGCAAAATGGGTGGAGTATTAAAAAACTTCATCGACAATTAGTTTTATCTTCCACCTATCAGCAATCTGCAGTTCGCAATGATCACGCAATAACTGTTGATCCAACAAATGTTTTTCTTTCAGGTTTTCCACGCAGGAGATTGGAAGCAGAGGTTGTATGGGATCATCTTCATGCAACCGCGGGCACACTAGATAAGAAACAATTTGGCCCGCCTTTTACTCCCTTGCTTTCGAAGGAAGAACTACAGGGCGTTTACGATATAGGGGATGGTAAGAATTCTAAGTGGCCTGTTTCGATAGAACAAAACCGTAGGGCTATTTATATTTTGAATCGCCGTTCGTTTCGATTCCCTTTCTTTGAAGCTTTTGATCCCGCAAGTAGCGGAACCAGTTGCCCAGTTCGCCAAACAACTACGGTCCCCGCACAAGCGCTTTCCTTGATCAACAACAAAATGGTGTTGGAACAGGCGAAAGCCATGGCATTGCGTTTGATTAAGGAATCAGGCAATGATCTAGAGGCTTGTATTCATCAAGCATGGCTGCTTGCCTATAGTCGACAGGTAGGAAATCAGGAACTGAAAGCGACTTTAAAATTCATAACCGAATCAGAACTTGCGCATATGGATAAACGTAATACAGCACCACGCACTGCTGCACTCACCGAGTTTTGTCTCGGTATTATGAATACCACTGAGTTTATCTACGCCAACTAAGGAACGCTTAAATGAATCAGGGGCACACACTTTCTCGAAAAGATTTTCTTGGCAAGGCTGGCATGGGTGTTGGCGCCTTGGCACTTTTAGATTTGTTGGGCCGTAATGGCAGCGCTGCTGAAAATCCACTTTTGCCCAAGGCTACGCATCATAAACCAAAGGCGAAAGCGGTGATTTCACTGTTCATGCATGGTGGGCCAAGTCAGGTTGATACTTTTGATCCCAAGCCCATGCTGGCAAAGTTTGCAGGCCAACCTTTACCTGCAAGTTTTGCGGATCTAAACCTCGAATTTACCAAAGCCAGCACCGCTAAGGTGCTACCAAGTAAACGAACATTTAAGAAATGTGGAAAATCTGGCATAGAGATTTCAGATATATTTGAGCATCTTCAAGGTGTTGCTGATGAACTTGCTGTAGTGCGGAGTTGTTATCACACCGAATTCAACCATGCACCAGCACTTTATCTTGCTCATTCTGGCACCCGCATGATGGGCCGACCAAGCCTTGGATCTTGGGCGATGTATGGTTTGGGATCCGAGTCTGATAATTTGCCCGGATATGTGGTCATGCGTGATGGGCCTTTAAAGGGTGGTACTGTTACTTATGGAAATGGGTTTCTCCCCGCAGTTTATTCTTCCACCGAATTGCGATTAAGCGGTACCCCAATTCTTTACCTCAATAAACCTGATTCGATCAGTAATGAAGATCAACGCCGTATCTTGGATTATTCTCAACAGTTGAACCGTGAATATCTTAACCAGCAAAATAACGATGGTAATCTTTCTGCGCGAATTGCAGCCTATGAACTTGCGTTTAGAATGCAGTCTGCTGCACCAGAAGCGGTAGATCTTTCCAAGGAGAATGTAAAAGTAAAAACGCTTTACGGATTGGATGATGCTGTTACCGCACCTTTTGGAACACAATGCCTAAACGCCAGGCGTTTGGTCGAGCGAGGAGTTCGGTTTGTTCAGCTTTATCATGGTGGTGGTGGCGCGGGATGGGATACCCATAGTGATAACGATTCTAAAATTGTGGGTCTTGGAAAACAGATTGATAAACCCATCGCTGCCTTGATCACAGATTTGAAATCTCGAGGGTTGCTTGATTCCACACTGGTTATTTGGGGCGGAGAATTCGGAAGAACACCAACATCTGAAGGCTCTGCTGGCCGGGATCATAGCCCTTATGGCTATTCTGTTTGGATGGCGGGAGGCGGTATCAAAGGGGGAACTGTATTTGGGGCTACAGATGATTTTGGTTTCAGGGCGCAGGAAAATCCTGTTCAAGTTCGAGACCTTCATGCAACTATACTTCAGCTACTTGGATTAGATCACGACAAATTAACTTTCTATTTTCAGGGATTACAACAGCGCCTTACTCAAATCGATGGCGAATGCAGGGTGATTTCAGAAATCCTCGCTTAGTAATAAACACGCTTACGTATCAATGGTAGGTTTTCATTTCCAAACAATATCGTTAGCCATTACGATGTCGTTTGGTTTCATGCTGAACACCAATTTGGGAATTTCTATCATGCGAATTTTTGTAGCTGCCTGTTCTCTTTTTCTTAGCATCTCTGTTGTTGCGGAAGCTGCCAAAATAGTTTTGGTTGCAGGCTCTGGGAAAAATCCTCCTCCTGCCCTTGCAACTGAAGTTCAATTAAAAGGCCCTTTTGGCGTTGATTGGAACTCTTCAGGCGACCTTTACATCATCGAAATCGCAGGCCATCGCGTCATGAAGGTTGATTCCAAAAATAACCTAACCCTTGTAGGCGGTACCGGTGCTAAAGGTTCGTCAGGCGATAATGCCAATGCGCAAGAAGCTACTTTCAATGGCATGCACAGTGTGATCATTGGCAAGGATGATTCCATCTATGTTGGCGATACCTGGAATAACCGGGTGCGTAAGATTGATCCCAAAACAAATATCATTACTGCATTTGCAGGCACGGGCGCCAAAGCATTCTCAGGAGATAACGGCCCCGCTACGAAAGCAGTTTTCACTGGGGTATTCTGCATTGCTTTTGATGCTGCTAAAAAGAACCTGATCATTACCGACCTAGAGAATCGTAGAATCCGCTCTGTCAATCTTGAAACCAATATCGTTACCACGCTTGCAGGCAATGG
>JAPLNF010000235.1 GCA_026692965.1 Planctomycetota bacterium | reverse complement strand
GAGTGGTTGGAAATCGTGCCCCGATATCGTGATTGCCAAGGATTGGATAAAATGGCACAGATGCCATGACTGGCGCGCCAGTAGTAAGGCTTGGTTCATCAACATCGTTGTAGGTGTTCCAGAAATAATTCATGTATTGAAGCACTCTACCGGTGGGGTAAACGATATCTCCTAGGGCGATGAGCGCTTCGGGTTGTTCTTTTTGAATTTGCCATGCGATTGCTTTTTGGGGAGCTTTGCCTGTTGCCATGTCTCCAACCAAAACCAAGCGTGCAGATTTATCTGGTGTTGGCCTAGTTCGGAATGAAGCTTCGCGGATGATTCGGTCACCTGATTTTACACAGTAATGAATTTCAGAATTGAAGGGGAGGTTCTTAAGGCTGGCATGGTATCTGAAGTAGTGTTGTTCTTTTTCAATCAGCGGCGGATCTCTCTTTACAATTGGCCCTTTTGTATCTTCCACTTTTGGTTTAATTTCTTGTTGTTGGGTTTCTTGAGGAACCACTTTGGGTTTGATAATGTCGAAAAAGGGCTTGGGCTTTTCGAAATCGAGTGAGATCCTTACAGGCTTGGCTTTTAAAACAGGCTCGTCCTTGATTCCATATTCAACTACAAAAGTTGCTTCCTTTTGATCTGTAAGCCAAGCGATGATTTTGACATCTGTGCCTTCCAGAGTATTTCCATCGCCCGGTTGGACATAGGGTTTGACCAAAATTTCCTGGGCTAATAAAAGTGTGAGGTCAAAACTCGCAAAGGATATCAGAAGAGAAGAAAGAATAAGGTTAAAAATCCGCATGAGGGTCTCTTTAGGGTAGGCAGGAAATAGGACTAAAACTTTATCATTTGTTGGCTGCAATTACTTATTTACTTTATGCAGGATTCTGGGCTAAAGCTAATTTATTCTTTGTTAAAAGTTTGATAACGGATAGGCTGGGCTATTGGCTTGAATTCTTTTAAAGGAATAAAAACATGGTTAATCCAATTCCATCTCGAAGAACTTTCCTTGGAGAGAGTGCTCTGGTTGCCGGTAGTGCTTTTTTTCTCCAAAATACAGGGGTTTCAGCCATGGCAAGTCCATTGGAAAATCAGGAAGCTAGAAAAAAACTATTGCAGCAATGTTTAGGAGGCCCTTGGCCCGAAGGTGCTTCTCTCGATGCCAAAGTTGAAAAAACCGAGCAGAAGGATGGGTACCAACTCATTCGTGTGAACTATCTTGTTGAACCAACGGAAAGAATAGCTGCTTGGTTGCTCATCCCTGATAAGGTGGATGCGAAAAATAAAGCGCCCGGCATATGTCTTTGGCACCAGCATGCAGGCCAATACGATGTGGGCAAAGATGAACCTGCTGGCGTTCGTTCTCCAAATTATGGAAAAATGCACATGACGGGTGTTGCACTTGCAAAAGAGGGTTATGTTGTTCTTTGCCCGGATGCTGCAGGCTTTGGTGAACGAAACAGCCGTTCTGTTCCGGGAATTAAGAAGGTGCTCAAGGGTGGGGAGCTGGAACGGTTTCTATTTAGCAAATATGTCACCGAGGGTAAATCCCTTGCTTGGAAAAACATCCTCGATATGAAACGCGCGGTTGATTACATATCCTCAAGACCCGAAGTGATTGCACAAAAATTGGGATGCTATGGTCATTCCATGGGTTCAACCCACACTTGGCAGATTGGCCCTTGGGAGCCAAGATTAAAAGCACTTGTCGGTAATTGCTGCATGCCCACTTATCAAGCAATGGAGCGCGCCAATTTGCTTCATTGCTTTCCTAACTATGTTCCGGGTTGGAAAGTACATGGCGACATTCCAGATATCGTCAGCCTGATCGCGCCCAAACCATTGCATTTAAACTTTGGTGAAACCGATGATGGCAGCCCCATTGAAGAAGTAAAAGCTGCAATGCCTTTGATCAAGAAGGCGTACGAAACCATGAATGCAGGAGATAATTTCTCGTGGTTCATCGAAGAAAAAACCGGGCATGTACTTAGCGATGAGATGTGGAAACGAACCAAGGCTCATTTCGCCAAGCATCTTAGTAGTTAAAGTTTTACCTTAGAAAGTAATGGAATGCTGACACTATTGGCAAGCATGGCTTTGCTTGTTTTTCAACATGATGATTGGGAAAAGCTCGCACCTTTGCCAGACAAGGAAGGCTTTGCTTCACCCTTTGCTGGTGTTATTGCGGGCAAGCTTGTTGTTGCAGGTGGCGCCAACTTTCCTGATAAAAAACCATGGGAGGGTGGTAAGAAAGTCTGGCATGATTCCATCTTCACTCTGGATCATCCCAAAGCAGATTGGAAAAATGCTGGTAAACTTCCAACCCCGCTGGCTTATGGCGTCAGTGTCACCCTTAATGAGGGAATGCTTTGCATGGGTGGTTCAGATTCCAAAAAACATCATGCCGATTGTTTTCTTGTTACGCTTGAGAACAATCAATTAAAGTTTAGCTCTTACCCTTCGTTGCCCAAACCTTGTGCGAATATGTGCGGGATGAAAATTGGTAATTTGGTTTATCTTGCGGGTGGCACCGCTGCGCCTGATTCTGCAAAGGCCCTGCATAATTTTTGGTGCTTGAACCTTAATGATGTGAAGGCGGGTTGGAAAGAGTTGGAACCTTGGCCCGGGTTTGGGCGCATGCTTTCGGTTTGTGCAAGCGATGGCGAAAACTTTTATCTTTTCAGTGGTGCATCCCTTGCACTCAATTCCACGGGAAAGGTTGATCGCTCTTATTTGTCTGATGCTTTTGTTTTTAATCCTAAAGATGGTTGGAAGAACCTTCCCGCTATGCCCAGGCCCTGTACCGCAGCACCTTCGCCCGCAATTTTTAATAAAGGCGTTATTCAGTTGTTTAGCGGGGATGATGGCAAACTCGTCGACTTCGAACCCAAGCAATCCCATCCCGGTTTCCCGAAATCAGTTATGATCTTTGATTCCAAATCGAACTCTTGGGCAAAAGAGCTTCCCTTTCATTTGTCGCGTGCAACGGCACCTTTAACCTCTTGGCAGGGATTGAATGTTCTTGCCAGTGGGGAAGTTAGGCCTGGAATTCGAACGTCAGAAATCTGGTCGATGAGGCAACGATGATATCACGAAACCAAATGAAATATGCCTGGCTCGTGGTGATGCTTCTCTTTCCCGTTGCATTGTTAAATTACCTCGATAGGCAGATGATATCTGCAATGAAAGGTTCGATGATGCAAGAGATTCCCGACATCGGGAGTGATGCCAACTGGGGCTTTATGCTTGGGCAATTCAAATGGGTTT
>JAPLNF010000234.1 GCA_026692965.1 Planctomycetota bacterium | reverse complement strand
GGAATTTTTGGATACGAACTTTTTCGTCAGCTTCGCCCACAATTTCAACAGTAATCTTTGCGCCAGTGACCAAAGGTTGGCCGATCTTAAGATCAGCACCATTGGAAATTAACAAAACACTGGTGATTTCAAGCATATTACCAATAGGCTCGAGGCGCAGATCGATGTTGACCACATCACCTTCGGATACCATATATTGTCTAGAACCATCTTCAAAAACAGCGTACATCGTAAGCTCCATCAAAATGAAATTAGAATGTTATATTATAAGAAAAAGAGCATGGTGACTACAGAAGGCAATGATAAATCAGCTTTTTTGATTCATTCCTAGGGTTAATATTAGTAAGTTCGTTGTTTTTCCCCTAAGAATCGTAAGTTTTGATCAAAATGTTCGGATCTCAGATCTTAGAAATTAAGGAAAAAATGTTCGGATACCATCAAAAATATTTGAAAATCGACGTGGAAACAGGGGCCTCTTCCGAGGTCCCTATTCCGGTTGAAGTTTCACGCAAATTCATTGGCGGGGTAGGGCTGGGTGCGTGGATTCTATTCCGCGAATCTAAAAAGGGTATAAATAGCCTAGCACCCGAGGCACCTTTGATTTTTTGTTTCAGCCCTTTAGTGGGTACACCCCTAACAACTTCAGCGAAATTTGCAGTGCTGGCGAAGTCGCCTTTAACTGACAGAATTAGTGATGCGTTATCTTCTTCTCATTTTGCAATAGAAGCTAAAAAGACGGGTTTTGATGCAATTGTTATTACTGGCAAAAGTGCGACCAAGCGTATTGTGATTATCGAAGAAGGAAAAGTAACTTTGCAAAATGCGGATGATTTGCAGGGATTAAGCGCACTGGCAACCTCCGAAAAATTGCACAAGAGGTTGGCTGTGGGGTTTCAGATCGCAGCAATCGGCCTTGCTGGGGAAAACCAGGTCCTGTTTGCAAACTTAAGCCATGAGAGAAGACATGCGGGCAGGGGAGGCTTAGGTGCAGTTTTGGGCTCGAAAAATATCAAAGCGATTGCGGTTAAGGGAAGTACAAGGATGGCTGTTGCATTTCCTGCAAAGTTGGTGGAAAAAGCGCGGGAGTTATCTGCAAAAAGCTTTGGCCCTGCCACCGCTAAATACCGGGAACTTGGCACGGTTTCAAACCTTTTGGTGTTTAACAGACTCTCGGTTTTGCCCACGCGTAATTTCCAGGAAGGGCATTTTGCAGCCATTAAGATGCAAGATTTTCAAGAAGTGGATAAAGCTGCAAAAGTCACCAGGCATTCGTGCGCTGCTTGCACCATTGGTTGCGAACATATTTATGAAAGCAAGCTTGGAAAAGTTCGGATCGAATACGAAAGTATGTTTGCGTTGGGTTCGCTTTGTGGCATTGAAAGCGCAGAGGATATTGCAGAAGCTGTTGGGCTTTGTGATGAATTCGGGTTGGATACGATTTCCACAGGCGGGACGATCGCTTTTGCGATGGAATGCGTGGAGAAGGGATTGCTGCCAGAGCCTTGGTTGCAATTTGGCTCGATAGAAGCAGTTAAAAAAGCGATAGGATTAATTGCGACTAGGGAAGGACTGGGGAAGATTTTGAGCTTGGGAAGTAGGCAGGCTGCACTTTTAATTGGTCAGGGTTCGATTGCGTTTGCGCCTCAAGTAAAAGGGCTTGAAATTCCGGGTTATGAACCTCGCGGATTGCAAACGATGGCTTTGGGCCTTGCGGTAGCATCGCGGGGTGCGGATCACAATCGTTCGGGTGCTTATGAGGCTGATTTTTCGCCACCCTCGGGTGAGTTGCTAGATAATAATTCAATTGCCCGTTCTGCGGTGGAGTCTGAAAATCGCAGCGCATTGATCGATTCTCTTATTCTTTGCAAGTTTTTGCGGGGTGTGTTTAGCAACCTTTTTGCTGAGAGTGCAGAGCTTTTATCTTTGGTGACGGGCTGGGATATGGATGAAGCTGAATTAAGGCTGGCAGCAGAACGGGTTGTTGCGATTAAAAAGCTTTTTAACATTCGGGAAGGTTGGAGCATTGGTGAAGATACTCTTCCTGAGCGATTTTTTACGGAAGCATTGGAAACCCAATCAGGCGGACAGAATAGGCTTTCTAAATTAGCTCTTCAGCAAAGAATAGCAGCCTATTATGAGGCTAGGAATTGGGATGAAGTTGGGGATATTGGTATTCAAGAATTAAAGCGTTTAGGCCTTGAAGAGTTATGTAATGATCAGTGATTTGCACACTATAAAAGGATAACTTTTGATGCGCTATGGTGGGATAATACTTTGTGGTGGAAAAAGCAGCAGAATGGGAACCTCAAAGGCCCATTTGCAGTTTGGTGTTGAAACCTTATTGCAGCGGATTGTTCGGATCATGGGGGAAGTGCTCGATCCTTTGGTGGTGGTTGCTGCAAATGGCCAGGAGTTGCCCGATTTAGAGGCAAAGGTGATTATTTGCAGGGATAAAAATGAAGGGCAGGGGCCGCTAGAGGGGCTTGCAGCTGGGCTGGAAGCATTAAAAGAGAGGTGCGATGCGGTTTTTCTTTCCTCTTGTGATGTGCCTTTTTTGAAAAAAGAATTTATTCTCGGGATGACCAAAGCTTTGGGTGAAAGCAGGATGTGCATTCCTAGAACCGAGGGCTATTTTCACCCACTTGCTTCGGTTTATCGGGTGGATGTTTTGCCTGATGTGCAGCAATTATTATGGGAAAAGAAGCTAAGGCCCTTTTTTTTGTTGGAGAAAGTAAAAGGAAAGATAATTGAAGAAGCGCAGTTAAGGCAGTTTGATTCCGAACTTTTCTCGCTCAAAAACTTAAACACCCCGGAAGATTTTCAGCAAGCGTTAAGCGAATTTCAAAATGCATAATCCTAGTTGTAAGAAATTTTGAAGAAGGGTTTCTTGAGGATGGGAATCTTTTGTGTGGTGTGTGGTTGTGCTTAAAAGTATTTCCTATGAATCTTTTGGTCGCCCATGCGATATTCTTGTGATGATCGTGAAAATCACTTAATCATTGGCTTAGAAATTGCAGTAAAACAAAAATAATCAGATTCATTGTTGTTGCTAGTCAGTTTGAATAGATTAAAGGCTTAGGTTTTGGGTATAGAATTTGGTTTTTAGTTTGCTAAAATGTTCCGTGAGCATTAAGTTTTGCAGAGTCGAGATTTGTTCATTACGAAATTTAAGCGATTTCTGAGAGGATAAGATGGCTCAGGTTTTTCCCCGTTACGTAAATGTACTGACATGGATTGTGATAGGTGGCGTGGTGCTGGGCGCTTCAACCTTGGGTATTGCTGCCATGGTTTTTGCTCGCACTCCATATGCTACGCATACACAAATAGCTTTGTCACAACCCATTCAATTTAGCCATGCACATCATGTGAGTGGCTTGGGTATCGATTGTAGATATTGCCATACTTCGGTCGAAGATTCAGGGTATGCGAATATCCCCCCAACCAAGACCTGCATGAATTGTCATTCCCAGATTTGGGTTGGTTCTAAGATGCTTGAGCCTGTTCGAGAAAGTTATCGGACTGGCAAATCTTTAGAGTGGAACAAAATTCACCGTTTATCTGACTTCGTTTACTTCGATCATAGCATTCATGTGACCAAAGGTATTGGTTGCGTTTCGTGCCATGGGCGGGTTGATCAGATGCAGGCAGTGTATCAGAATGGCACTCTTCTGATGGAGTGGTGTCTTGAATGTCATCGTGCGCCTGAGAGGCATCTTAGGCCGCGCGATCAAGTGTTTAATATGGGTTTCCAGCCTAAGGATTTGAATCAGGCAGATGGTTCGCCTCACACGCAAGCCACGCTTGGATCCGAACTTAGGAAGAAATATGATATCCGTAGTCTCATCGAGTGCTCAACATGTCATCGATGAACATGAAAGAAAAACCAGTTATGGAACTTGAGTCTGTTTTAAATAAGCTCGAGAATTCTGAGGGTAAACAATACTGGCGTAGCTTGGACGAACTCGCTCAGGGCGAAGGCTTCCAGGAAATGATCCAGCGTGAGTTTCCCCGGCAAGCTGCTGAATGGACCGATCCTGTAACCAGGCGTCGTTTCCTTACCCTTATGAGCGCATCGCTTGCCCTTGCGGGTTTAAGTGGTTGCAGGCCACCGGGTGGAAAAATCGTTCCCAACATTAAAGACCCCGATGGCGTAATCCCCGGCAGGTCTATGTTCTTTGCTACCGCTATGCCTTTGGCAGGCTATGGCACCGGATTGCTTGCTGAAAGCAATCAGGGCCGTCCCACCAAAATTGAAGGTAATGTTGATCACCCTTCGAGCTTAGGTGCGACCGATGTATTTGCTCAAGCCTCGGTTCTTGGTCTTTACGACCCAGACCGCGAAGCTGGCCTTACCTTTTTGGGTAAGCCTAAATCTTGGGATGATCTTGTTGCCAACCTTAAGTCTGAGCTTACGAAGTTGCCCAAGGGCAATGGTTTTTATCTTTTGACAGAAACCATCACTTCGCCTTCGCTTGTTCATCAATTAGAAAATGAGCTACTTAAGGATTACCCTGAAATTACTTGGGTTCAGCATGAACCCGCAGCCTCAGATAACGGTATCACAGGCTTGGCGAAGGCCTTCGGTGCTCCTTTGCAGCATATTTATCAGGTTAAATCTGCAGATGTTATTTTGTCGTTTGATGCAGATCTTTTGGGCCGTGGCCCAGCGCATCTTCGCTACACACGCGAGTTTTCCTCCCGCAGGGATTTGGAAAAGCTCGATAGTATGACCCGCCTTTATGTTGCTGAAAGCACTCTTACTAATACGGGTGTTAAAGCGGATCACAGACTTGCTCTGCGAGCCATGGAAATCGAAAGAATGGCATTCCTCGTTGCCTTCCATCTGAAGATTGAGGGCATTGCTAAACCTAAGGGTCTTTCTGCAGATGCTCATAAGTGGGCCGAAGTGGTTGCAGATGATCTCTCGACACGAGGTAAGGGTACAACCCTTGTGATCGTGGGCGATGAGCAACCTGAATCTGTTCATGTGATTGTTGCTGCGATCAACGATAAGCTTGGAAACATTGGTAAAACAGTTTCCTACATTGATCCAGTGCATGTAAAAGCAGGCGAAAGATCTAAGTCTTTGCGTGGCTTGGTCGATGATATGAACTCTGGCAAGGTTAAGGCCTTGTTCATTTTGAATGCGAACCCTGTTTATACAGCGGGTGCTGATCTTGGCTTTAAGGCAGCGTTCGAAAAAGTTCCACAGCGATACCGCATGGGCCTTTTCCATGATGAAACCTCGCGCCTTTGTCATTGGCATATACCAGATTCTCACTTCCTTGAATCTTGGGGCGATGTTCGTGCATTTGATGGCACCGCGACAGTTATTCAGCCTTTGATTGCCCCGTTGTACTTCGGGCATAACTTCCAAGAGTTGCTTGGTGGGCTTTCATCCAAGCCTAATCGCGATGCCTCTGCGATTGTAAAAGATTTCTGGAAGAATTGGTACGAATCCCCTGCCCAGACTGCACTCAGAAGCTCAGTTCCTTTCGAAAAGTTTTTCCGAAGGTCGCTTCATGATGGCTTGATCGAAGGCACTAGGGCTATAACTAAAGTTGTTAAACTACAAGTTGAAGCAGTTGCTGATGCTATCAAGAAGTTCGAGTCTTCTTCAGAGTGGAAAGAGGGCTCCAAGGATAATCTTGAAATCACTTTCAGACCTGATGAATCTGTTTTCGATGGTCGCTTTGCCAATAACGGCTGGCTCCTCGAGATGCCGAAGTCTACCACCAAGATTACTTGGGATAACGCTGCGATCATGAGTTATAAGACAGCCCTCGATTTGGGTGTGTCTTTGAACACTGAAAAGCGCCCTGAGTTGGAAGATGGCGTTTATCGATCGCCTGCAAGTTCCTATGGATACACAGGCGGCGAGCATGGCCGCGCTTATGTCGATACCATCAAGCTTAGTATTCAAGGTCGAGACTTGGTTCTTCCCGTTTGGGTTGTGCCTGGTCACCCTGACAATACGGTTAATGTTCAACTTGGTTATGGCAGAGAGCGGGCAGGTAAAGTTGGTACCCGCGATGTTGGTGCTGATGTTTACAAGCTGCGTACTTCTTCCGAACCTTGGAATGCACTTGGCTTAAAAGCTGTGACAACGGGTAAGCAGCATGTGCTGGCGTGTACCCAAAGTCATCATTACATGGAAGGTCGCCATTTGGTTCGATCTGGTACCGTTGCAGGTACCAAGGAAAACCCAAAATGGGTTGAAGCCATGGGTTCTGAAGGCGCAGAGCATGATGAACATGCAGGACATGATCATAAGCCAGGCGAACACAAACATGAAGAACACAAGCATGAAGAGCATGGCAAGACTCCCCTGAGTTTGCTGCCCGAGGTTGTCTCGGAAAAATATGCTTACAAACAACACAAATGGGGCATGATAATCAACCTGACCACTTGCACGGGTTGCACCGCTTGCGTGGTAGCTTGTCAGGCTGAAAACAATATCCCAGTGGTTGGCAAGATGGAAGTGACTCGAGGCCGTGAGATGCATTGGATTCGCATCGATCGATACTTCGAAGGCAATCCACTTAAAGCTAATTCCTTAAAGGCGCATTATCAGCCCATTCCATGTCAGCAGTGCGAAAATGCACCTTGCGAACAGGTTTGCCCTGTGGCTGCGACTGTTCATAGCTACGATGGCCTAAACGATATGGTTTACAACCGTTGCGTTGGAACACGCTATTGCTCGAATAACTGCCCCTATAAGGTGCGCAGATTTAACTTCTTGCAATACACCGATTACGCTTCTGTTTCCATGAAAATGGTAAACAACCCTGATGTTACGGTTCGAAGCCGTGGCGTTATGGAAAAGTGTACCTACTGTGTACAGCGTATTCGTGCTGCGGAAATCGAAGCCGAAAAACGAGGGAAGCTTAAAGCTGAACGCGAAAATCGTGCTCTTGACCGTGCCAAGGATTGCCAGATTCAAGATGGCGAAATTGTTACTGCATGTCAGGCCGCCTGCCCTGCAGGAGCGATTGTCTTTGGTGATCTGGTTGACCCAAACAGCAAGATAGCAAAATTGCAAAAGAAGGTTGCCAATATGAATTACAGTATCTTGGAAGAGCTAAATACCAGACCGCGCACCACCTATTTGGCGGAAGTGCGAAATCCCAACCCTAAGTTGGAAACCACTGGAAAGGGACACGGATAAGCCATGGCAACTGACGTTTCTACAAAAGGGCCAGACCTTCGACCAGATCCACAACCTCCAATGGTTGGTGGCCATCACTCATTTGACTCCATGACCGAGAAGATCACCGGGGTCATCTTTGCAGCCACACCCAAAGGATGGATTGTTGGTTTTGCAATCGCTTTCATGATTCTTCAGGTTCTTCTTGTTTCGGTAACCTATCTTATTTACGAAGGTATCGGCATCTGGGGTGTTAACATCCCCGTGGGCTGGGGCTTTGATATCGTAAACTTTGTTTGGTGGATTGGTATCGGCCATGCTGGAACCCTGATTTCTGCGATCTTGCTACTCTTTAATCAAACTTGGCGAACCTCGATCAATCGTTTTGCAGAAGCCATGACTCTTTTTGCTGTGGCTTGCGCAGGCCTTTACCCCTTGGCTCACATGGGTAGGCCTTGGTTTGCATACTGGTTGTTGCCTTATCCGAATACGATGCAACTTTGGCCACAGTTTCGCAGTCCTCTTGAGTGGGATGTGTTTGCTGTTTCCACATATTTTTCGGTCTCGCTTATGTATTGGTACATTGGCTTGGTGCCCGACTTTGCATCGGTTAGAGATCGTGCCCCCAATCAACTTCTTCGCATGATCTATGGTGTTTTATCTTTGGGATGGCGTGGTGGTTCGATGCACTGGCATCGATATGAAACCGCTTACCTTATGCTTGCAGGCTTGAGCACCCCGCTGGTGCTTTCCGTTCATACCATCATTAGCTTTGACTTCGCAGTGGCTAACTTGCCAGGCTGGCATGCCACCATTTTCCCTCCTTACTTCGTAGCGGGTGCAGTTTACTCCGGCTTTGCAATGGTTATCAACCTTGCAGTCCCCATCAGGCACTTCTATGGCATGAAAGATTTTATCACCGATAAGCACTTGGACAACATGGCAAAAGTCATGCTTGCAACTGGCTTAATGGTGTTTTACGGGTATGGGGTTGAAGCCTTTATGGCTTATTACAGTGCCAATGAATTCGAACGCGACCTTATGATGAAGAATCGTGTATTCGGACCATATGGCTACTTTTACTTTGCTCTAATTTTCTGTAATGGTTTGATGTCCCAGGTACTTTGGTTCCAAAGGGTGAGATCGAATGAAGCAGCTCTCTTTGTGATATCATTGGTTGTAAATGTTGGTATGTGGCTTGAACGATTTGTGATCCTTATGAGTTTGCAGCGAGACTTCCTGCCTTCTTCATGGGGTCAATACAGCCCGACCTTCTGGGATATCAGTACCTACATTGGAACCTTTGGGTTATTCCTAAGTTTGTTGTTCCTTTTCTGCAGGGTTCTACCAATGATTTCTATCGCAGAAATGACGCATTTGCTCCCAGAATCGCATGTGCATTCGCACAAGGATTCGCATGATCATTCTGATTCCGCACATGGAGGAAGCCATTAATGGACGCTCCTAAGGTCAAGATTTATGGGCTTGTTGCGGAGTTTGAAACTCCAACACAAATTGTGGATGCAGCCAACCAAGCTCGAGAAGCAGGCTACACCGCCATGGAAGCATATAGCCCTTTTCCTGTGATGGATCTGCATGAAGCCGTTGGCTTCAAGCGCACCATGTTGCCTACACTGGCATTTTTTGGTGGGTTGACTGGGTTTCTTACAGCTTTCTCTTTGACAACCTTTACTTCTGGTGGCGCGCCCTCATTCATTAACCCTTTCCTCCCCGACTGGTTTTACTACCCGTTGAATATTGGTGGAAGGCCTTTGAATTCTTGGCCCGCATTCATTCCCCCTGAGTTTGAACTCACGGTTTTGTTTGCGTCCATCACCTCAGTTTTTGGCATGTTGTTATTGAATGGTTACCCAAGACTTTACCACCCTCTTTTCAATGTCCCAAGATTTTCAAGAGTAACTACAGATAGGTTCTTTTTGTGTATCGAAGCAAAAGACTCAAAATTTGATCTGCAGGGAACCAAGCAATTCCTTGAAGGATTGCAACCGTATGAAGTTTCGGAGGTCCCAGAGTAATGTTTAAATCATTCGTGAAATACCTTATTGCCTCATCCCGCATTGTAAATCTTTCGCTTGCAGCTTTCATTGCTGCGGGAAGTGTGGGTTGCCAAAAGCAAGACATCGGCTGGGGTTTCTACCAGCAGATGGCCGAACAACCTAAAATCAAAATGCATAATGCTTTCTCCTTCTTCACAGATGGCAGGGGTAACCGGCCTTATGAAGAAGGCACTGTAGCGCGCGGTATGCTTCAGGAAAACGAACATTTATATTCTGGTCTTCAAGAGGGTGGCACCGCTGCTGCTTGGAAAGATCTTAATCCTTCCAAAGAACCGATGACCATTGCTCAAGCCAAATCTCCTTATTACGAAACTTTCCCTATGGAAGTTACGGAAGAACTGATTATTCGTGGCAAAGAGAGATTCAATATTTATTGTTCGGTGTGCCATGGTGTTACAGGTGCGGGTAATGGCATGATCGTTCAGCGTGGTTACCTTCCACCTCCTAGTTTCTTTATAGATCATTCTCGAGGATTGAAATATTTAACCGGTGCTTTGGTGCCTTTGCCTGAAGCCCCAGCGGGTTATTATTTCCAAGTAATTACCCACGGATACGGCGGTATGGGAAGTTATTCGGCGCAGATTACTCCCAAGGATCGATGGGCAATTATTGCTTATATCCGGGCATTGCAGGAAACATTTGGAAAGTCGGCTGGCCAGGCTGTGGCCCAAAAGGAGGCCAAGTAATGGCTACTATTTCTGATCATGTAAGAACCAACATGGCACTTGTGCAAAGGGTATCTTTTGGTGTTGGTGTTATGGGTATTGGGGTTTCTGCTGTCATGCTTGGGTTTGAAAGGAAAGAATTCTTTGCATCTTATCTGATCGCCTACATTTACTTCTTTGCGATTGGTGCTGGTAGCTTAGCTCTTTTAATGATTCAGCATGTTGCGGGCGGTGCGTGGGGATTTTCAATCCGCAGATTGCTTGAAGCTGGTAGTAGAACGCTTTTATTACTTGCGGTTCTTTTTGTACCGTTGATTTTCGGGTTGCCTGAACTTTATCAATGGGCACGACCAGATGCTTTAAAAGATCGAATCATTGAGCTAAAATCAGGTTACTTGAATGTGCCTTTCTTTCTGATTCGACAAGCGATATTTTTCTCCATCTGGATAGGCTTGGCTTATTCACTCTCTTACTTTTCCAAGAAAGAAGATGAGACTGGTGATGAATCTATTGGTTGGTGGTTTAAAGCCCTTAGTGGCCCAGGCCTTGTTGTTTTTGCAGTTACTGTTGGTCTTACTTCCGTCGATTGGGCAATGTCTGTTGATGTGCATTGGTATTCTTCGATGTACCCAGTGCTATTTGCTTTTGGCTGTATTTTAAGTGCATTGATTTTTCATATTGTTGCAATGATTTTACTTTATCAGGGCGGCGATCTTGAAAAGTATTTGACCAAAAATTATCTGCGAGACTTTGGTAGTTTCCTTCTTGGCTTTATTATCTTTTGGACCTACCTGACTTTCTCCCAGTTTTTGCTTATCTGGTGCGCAAACCTAAAAGAAGAAGTTCCTTATTACGTAAATCGTATTTCGGGTGGCTGGCAGATTGTTACCATCATTCTTGCAATAGGGCATTTTGCTCTGCCATTTTTGTTTCTTTTACGACGCGAAACCAAGCGTGTTCGCAGCAGCCTTTTAATTGCTGCTTGCTTCATGCTGCTAATGCGGTTTGCAGATTACTTGTATCTTCTAGGGCCTAGTTTCAGCCCCAAGCATTTTCACTTACCTGTTAGTCAGATTACCTGTCTGCTTGGTATTGGTGGATTATGGCTTTCGTTTTTCATTTACCAGTGGAACCTTTATCCGCCAATTGCTGCTCGTGATCCACGAGCTCTTAAGGAACCGGTTCATGGTGTGTAGTCTTATAATTTAGTGAGACATTTGAAGGGTGGTTGAACATATGGATACTAATAGTCAGATTAAAGCGAACGTTGAACATACTGATGTTAATTTTAAGATTATCGTGGTCGTTGGTGTAATCTTAGGTTTATTGGTCATGTTGGGCTTTTTCATTGGATTGCATCTGTTTGAATTTTTGGTCGCATTCGAAAACGCCCGAAAAATTTCTGAGTATCCATTGGTAGCTAAAGAAATCACCGATAATGAAGCAACTTTACTGGCTGCAATTATCAAGGAAGCTGAAGTTGACAGTTTGGATCGAAATAAAAAAACAAATTTGATCAACCCGAAGAATGAAGCTGAGAAAAAAGAACGCGCAGAAATTCTTGCAAAAGATTCTTTCTTTAAAGAAGCCAAGGAGCAGATTGAGCTCACTTTTGCAAAGCGTCAAGATAATAGGATTTTTACTACCGGGTATTTCAGACCCGCGCATCCCGGCCCTGCATATGCTGAAGCCGATGTCAATTTATACAAACAGGGTACCAACAAGGCTTCAAGCGATGCAGCGATTGCCAAGGGCGATAAATCAAAAATCATCGTGTCTCGGTTGGAAGGTATTGATCCTTTGCGCCCTATGATGAGTGGTATTTCCGGTTGGCCTACCTATGTGAATGTTACTAAAGCAACCGGTGAAAAAGAGTTGAAAGATCGCAATATCGATGCAGGTATCAAGAGCTTTGCAAAAAAGTACATGGAACAGAACAAAGAGTTTCATTCCAAGAATATTACCTCTGCTAGAGAGAAAAACGATTTTGTCCCAAGTGATTCCAGTGCTGGCAGAAGGCCAGAAGGAAACGCCAAGTGAGGAATGGTTTTGCTAGCTTTTGTTTGGTTTTAGCTATTGGCTTGCCAAGTGCATTTGCAGATGGTTCATCTGGATTGCGTGGTAGTGCTCGTGGGCCAGGCGATATTGATGCAAAGATTGGTTTACCCAAAGATATCCAAGATAAAATTGGTATCGATCAAAAGTTGGGTAGCCAGGTTCCATTGCAGTTGGAGTTCTTAGATGAGTCGGGCAAAACGGTAAAGCTTGGAGATTTTTTTACGGATGGTAAACCCGTTATTTTTGTACCTGCTTATTATCGTTGCAGGCTGATTTGTAACCGGGTGTTAGATGGCATGTTCGACGGCCTCAAGAGAATTGATGCAAAATTCAGGCCATCGGATCATTTTGAAGTTGTGGTCTTGAGTATGGATCCAACTGAAAATGCCGAACATGCAAAGAATAAAAAAGAATCCATGCTCTCTGCATTGGGAAGACGACGGTCGGTTGGTGGCTGGCATTTTCTGACGGGATCAGAGGAAAACATTAAGAAGGTTATGGATAGTGTTGGGTACCGTTATATTTATGACGAAAAGCGTTCTGAATACTTGCATGCAACTGGGGTTATGGTTCTTACTCCTGAAGGAATTGTTTCTCGTTATTTGATGGGTATTCGTTATATGCCAACAGACTTGGAACTTTCGCTTGTGGAATCTTCCAAGAATAATATTGGGACTCTTGCGGATCAGATTAAATTGCTTTGTTATGCCTACGATCCACATAGCGGTCAATATACATTGCTTGTTATTCGATTGGTTCAGGCTGGTGCGTTGGCAACCATATTTAGTATTTGCTTTTTCTGGTTTTGGTCTCCGCTGGTAAGGTTGTTTCGAGGCTCTGAAAAAGTTCGTGTTGTAATTAAAAATGCAGAGGTTTCTGCAGTGGATGGCCAAACAAATGTTATTGGCTCATCTCATGAAAGGCAGGCGTGATCTTCATGTTTGAAGAGTTTAAGTGGCTACCTGATCAGGCATCAACCGTGGCTCCGGAAGTCGATATGTTGATGCTTTTCATTGTTGTCGTAACGGTGGTCATCACCGCATTGGTGGGGGCTCTAACCCTAGGTTTTGCAATTGCTTTTCGAAGGAAATCGGAAAGTTATATTCCAGCGCCTTGGTTTGGTTGCATACCTCTCGAAATAGGCTGGACTCTTATTCCCGTTGGTATTTGCTTGGTTATGTTTTCTTGGGGTGTGAAAGTATATTCGAATATCGTTATCCCCCCAGCCGATGCTATGGAACTTTATGCAGTTGGCAGGCAGTGGATGTGGAAAATCCAGCACCCTGAAGGTCAGCGCGAAATTAACGCTTTGCATGTTCCTATTGGCAGGCCTGTTAAAGTTACTCTTACTTCTGAAGATGTTATTCACTGCTTTTCGATTCCAGCTTTTCGAGTCAAGCAAGATGTTGTGCCTGGCCGATACAGTAGCCTTTGGTTTCAAGCAACCAAGGCAGGAACTTATCAGCTTTTCTGCTCTGAGTATTGTGGAACCGAACATTCCCGAATGATCGGCAAAGTAATCGTGATGGAAGAAGCTGATTATCAGAAATGGTTATCTGAAGGCGCCGAAAGTGGTCAGGCTTTGCAAGGTAGGAAGCTATATACAAAATTGCAATGTGTGACATGCCACACTGGAAATGCTGAAGCCAAGGCCCCGAACTTGGAAGGTATTTATCGCAAGCACATTCCGATTTCTCACATTGATGGTGTAAAAATAAAAGATGGTACCAAAGTATTTGCGGATGATTCTTATATTCGTGAATCGATCCTTTATCCTAATGCCAAGGTCGCAGCGGGTTGGGAATCAATCATGCCAACCTATCAGGGTTTGGTAACCGAAGAAGAATTGTTGCAAGTAATTGCGTACATAAAATCGCTTAATCAGGGGCAGACCCCACCGAGAACCGAAGAGACTCCAACTCCTGCAACCATACAAAATAAAGTTCCTAATAAGGAGGTAAATTAATCATGGCCACAGTAAGTCTTGAATCCAAAACGTTTGATAAGTTTCCTGATGTTGTTGGTCGCCACGATGATACAAATTATCTCAATCATGATCATAGCATTACATCTTGGTTGTTTACCTTGGATCACAAGCGCATCGGATTGCTTTATCTTGTAACCATTACTTTGATGTTTCTTTTGGGTGGTGCGTTGGCAGGAGCGATTCGGCTCGAGCTGCTGACTCCAAAGGGTGATTTTTTAACTGCTGATACCTACAACAAGGCTTTTACAGCCCATGGTATTATTATGTTGTTTTTCTTCCTTATTCCTTCCATTCCTGCAGTGCTGGGAAACTTTCTTGTCCCACTTATGATTGGTGCGAAGGATGTGGCTTTTCCAAGATTGAATCTTCTAAGTTATTACCTCTACTTTGCTGGTAGCGTAATAGCACTTACCGCATTGCTTTTGGGTGGTGTTGATACCGGTTGGACTTTCTATACCCCCTTTAGTTCGACTTACTCCAACTCTTATGTGATTGTGATGGCAGTGGGCTTGTTTGTGGTAGGTTTTTCCTCCATCCTCACTGGTTTGAATTTTATTATTACTGTGCATCGTATGCGTTGCCCCGGACTAACTTGGTTTCGCCTGCCTTTGTTCATCTGGAGTATTTATGCAACCAGTGTTGTTCAGTTGGTTTATATCATGATTCTTCCATCGCTTGGTGTAACTAGTGAAGTGATTGCAACCTTTAGCAGAAAGAATGTTTTTGGCTACCACATCATTGCTTTCTCAAGTATTGCAATTGCAGTATTTGGTTTCATCGTTTGGGCCCATCATATGTTTACCACCGGGATTTCACCCTACGCAGCAATGGTGTTTTCGCTGCTTACTTTTTCCGTTGCAATACCTTCCGGTATTAAAGTTTTCTCCTGGCTTGCAACGATGTACGGTGGTTCCATCAGTTTTGATACCCCTATGATTTACGCCTTCGGGTTCTTGGGTTTATTTACCATTGGTGGCTTGACTGGATTATTCCTTTCCACCTTGGGGACTGATATTCACTTGCATGATACTTATTTTATTGTTGCTCACTTTCACTACATCATGGTGGGTGGTGCAATCATGGGTTATATGGCGGGGATACATTACTGGTGGCCTAAGATTACCGGTAAGATGTATTCCGAATTTTGGGGCAAGCTTAGTGCTGGTATCACTTTCATTGGTTTCAACTTTACGTTCTTCCCCCAGTTTATTCTTGGTTACCTTGGTATGCCACGAAGGTATTATGAATACCCAGATGAGTTTCAAGTTTTGAATGTGTTTTCTACTGCCGGGGCAAGCATTCTTGCGATTGGCTATTCGATGCCTTTGTTTTACATGACTTACTCCTTCTTCTTCGGCGAGAAGGCCAATTCCAATCCTTATGGTGGATCCACTTTGGAATGGACAAACACGACTTCGCCACCCTCGCCTCATAATTTTGAGCAGACCCCTGTAGTTACTGAAGAACCCTATCATTACCATGGAAAGGAGGCCGCGGTTGTCAGCCACTAACGAAACCGTGCAAGACCACGGCCAGCATCATCACAAAGATTTGGCGCATCACTTTGATCCGCTTGAACAGCAACACGCTGCCAATCCCCTCGGTATGTGGGCATTCCTGTTGACTGAAGTTTTATTCTTTGGCGGCTTGTTTGCTGCTTATACGATTTATCGTTATAAGTATTCCGCCATGTTTGAAGAAGCTAGCAATCATTTAGATATCACTCTTGGTGCTACCAATACCGTGATTTTAATTCTTAGCAGCTTAACCATGGCACTTGCTGTGCGCTGTTCCCAAACGGGTAACTCCCTTTGGACAGGCCGGTGGTTGCTTATCACCATTGCTTTTGGTTTGATGTTCCTTGGTGTTAAATATGTTGAATGGAAGCATGATTATCATATCCATCTAATGCCCGGCAAGGATTGGTCAGGCAAGGATTACTGGCATTGGCAGTACGCTAAGAAGGCCAAGGATATGGAAACGGAAGCTCATAAAAAAGGTTCCGCTGAGCATGCTTTACCTGATAGAAAAGATGTCCTCGCAGATAACGACCCAAGCCTTGGGGTTCGAGGGATTCAAGAATCGCAGCAAGCTAGGCTTTTCTTCCTTCTTTATTTCTGCATGACGAGTCTCCATGCATTGCACATGCTAGTGGGTTTTGTGCTCATTGGTATTATTGCCTACTTTGCCTATCAGGGGGCTTATTCTCCGGAATACTATTCCCCTGTCGAAAACATTGGTCTTTATTGGCATTTCGTTGATATAGTCTGGATCTTTTTGTTCCCGTTGCTATATCTTCTTGGCGCCCACATGGGGCATTAATTTTTAAGGTGTATTAATGGCTACTACAGAACATTCAACTCATCAACCAGCGCCACTATCGTTGTATTTAGCTACTTTCGGTATGCTAATGTTTTTGACAATTGTCACAATCTTAGCTGGGTTCCATAACTTTGGCATGTGGAGCACTCCTATTGCCTTAGGTATTGCAGCGGTAAAGGCAGCTTTGGTTGTTGTTATTTTTATGCATGGATACAGCAGTAGCTCATTGACTTGGGTTATCATACTTGCATCGATGTTCTTTTTGACCATCATGCTCGGTTTAATGCTTTCGGATTACATGAGCCGTGGTTGGGCTATGTAATAACCGTTATTAAATCAATAAAAGAAGCCTTGGGAGTTAAACTTCCAAGGCTTCTTTTATTGGTCTTTATGAAAAGATCTTAACGCATAGCTGCTGGGATACTGCCATCTGAAATTGATGCTCTGATTATATCCCATTCTTTTTCTAATAAACCTGGATCTGCTTTTCGCCAGCAGTGTGATGCGAGTTTGGCATAATCATTTGCTTCCTCTTTTCTACCGGTAACTTCGCATAATCTGCGTAATCCAAGAGCAGCATGCACTGCGCCTGGATCGTGTGCTAGTGCTTCCAAGAAAGCTTCTTCCGCTTCAACAAAATCTTTGTTTGCGAGAGCGATAAGTCCAAGTTTTTCCATGAATATCGAACCATTACCCCATGCATGGTGGGAATAATCGGACTTGGATTTATCGATGGCTCTTTTCAGAAGGCGCGCGCTCAACTTGTACTGTCCTTGTGCTGCAAACAACAACCCTTGTACTTCCCAAACCCGAAACTCCTGCAGTTTTTCTTTCTTACCTGTAATCCATGATTGTTGCAATGATTCGACCCAGGGCATTGCGCTTTCAGGGTCGTTTTGTGCGAGGTAAAGAATCGCTAAGAGATATGCTGCTGTGTTTTTTTCAGTCTTCAAGAATTTCTTGGCTTCTGTCTCGGCTGCTGGATAATCCTTACTTGCCAGTAGAAACTTAAACCATGCGACCGAAGGTTTGCTTTTATCCGGGCGAATATCGTTTAAGGCTATTGCCTCTTTGAATCTGCCATCATGCGTAAGTGAGGTCAGCAATGTTTGCACATGATGCTGGAACTGGTGATCTTCGGAGGGTTTTACATTCATTTCTTTGTGGTAAGCAGTTTCAAGTTGCACTGCCTTTGTGGAACGATCACTGGTTTTGTCCCATTTCCCTAGGCGGGTAGCAAGGTGTGCTTGCATGTGGTTGGCATGGTGGATGCCTGGCGAAGAATTTAAAAAGCCTTCTGCATGGGGCCAACCGAGTGCTGGGCGTTGTGTACCTTCGTAAAAATGAATGAGTTCGTGGTTGGCACCAGGGTGGAGCGGGTTGATTTTAAGAAGCGCCTTATAAAAAGGAGTAGAGCTTGCATTGCCACCAGAGTTGGCATAATTGCATGCGATTTGCGCTCTAGTGAACCAAAGTTCTTGATCGTCATCGTATTGCGCAAGTGCTTGGTCTATGATAACAGCAGCGGCTTTTTGTCTAGCTTCCCCAGCGGCGGCGGGATTTTCGTTCAATCCATATTCCACTAAAGCAGCTTGAAGCAAGGCTTTTTCGTTGGGTGCAGCTTTTTCTTCCAACCGCTTGGCGTCTTTGATCACTTTGATTGACTCACTCTTTTTACCCCATCGTTCCAAAGCCTTGGCGAGGCCAATATGGGCCATTAAGCAATCGGGATCGTGCTTTAATGCTGTTTCAAAACTGCGTGCAGATTCCATCCAGGCATAGGAATATAAATATGCCAACCCTTGATCATTAAAGGCCTGGCATAGCGGAGAACTGGTGTAGATTCGGTAGCGATATAAGCAGAGATCTTTTTCGACACGGGAAGGTTTAAGCTTGGTGTGTACCAAAGTTTGAGTTTGATCTTTAACATCTGCGTTGATGGATAAAACGGAGGACAGAAAAAGAGAGATCATAATAATATCACCTTAAAAAAGAAGCCCCGGAATAATAGTCCCCGGGGCCTGTTCATTATTCAAGCTGAGGCATGCATTATGCTTTAAGCATTTCATCATGTCGCATTCCGCTTGGCGGCAGGTCTGCTTTTCTGCAATTAGCAAGTGCTGATTTTGCACCTGCATGTTGCTCTGCATCGTTGTCTTCCCACTCGATGCTGACAGCACCATCATAACCGACCCGGTTGAGTTCCACAAAAATTTCTTCAAGGGAATTTGCATCCCTGTCAGTTCCTGGGGTGACGAAATTCCAACCATTAGTCCAATGGCCCATGGGGCGATGCCCACCAAGCCTGCCTGCTCTGCAATGTTCTTTCATCACTTGAACACCTTTAACATGAGCGCAATGGATTCGTTCAGAAAATTCACGGATGAAGTGAATCACTGAAACATTTTGCCATTCCATGTGCGATCCATCGAGGTTGAATCCAACCACGCTTTGATAGCCTGCTTTATCCATGGCCTTGAGGTAATCGTTTGCGGATTCGAGATCGCCCATGGCGCGTTCGCTTGGGTGGCACTCGAGGTCGAAAGTTACGCCATAGTTCTTGCAAGCGTCCAATACTGGTGCAAATCTTTCAACTAGAAGTTCCAAGCTAGTGTCTCGTACATCAGGAATATTATAGCCCCCGATGCTACTTGGAAGAGGTGGGAACAAGAACCAATGGCTCCAGCAACCAGCGGGTGATCCTACGAATCCTGGAACTGCAACTTTTCTGTTTTGCAATTTTCCGAGGTAATGGGCCAGCCTTACGATGTTGATCAAATCGGTGCGAGATTGATCCTGCACGAGTTTTGCAACTTCGGGGGGAACATAGTAAGGATCAGTGCGGGGTGGGTTGTTGCCCTTGCCACGCCAAGATTTATAAGCTTCGACAGCTTCTCCGCCCACAAATTGCAGGGTTTTTGCAGAGGGTTCATCGCCTAGGGCCTGGCCTTGGAGGTGTGACGCAATGGTGAAAATTTCCAAGTTATGTTTCTTGGCCAAATCGACTCTTTCCTTTGCATAGGCTTCTGCCCCGGCATCGGTAGAACAACGGGCTAGATCAAGTTCCCAGCTTGCTTCTTCCCAGCCGTCAAAGCCCGATTCTTGGAGGAATTTTACCCATTCAGGGAAAGGGACATTGCCGAATTGTCCGCGGACTAAGCCGATTTGATGATAGGAAGATTTGCCAAAGCGGTGTTTTTCAGTTTGCTTGTGACCCACATTCAGGTTCCTTAATTAAAGTAACATTAAGACAGAAAGCCTTTTGAATATAACTTTTTCAATCGATGAAACAATCATAAATTTCAAGCAAAAGGCTATTATCAGGATAATTTTCCCGGTTCTACAAATTGCTAAAGAAATGTTTAACCAATAACAAAGGGATTAGTTGGTACCAAACCATTTGTTGTCCCAATTAGCATAGAGGTTGCTTAGATATTTATCCCAGTTTTCTGGGGAGCGATACCGAGGGTAAGGAATGGGCCTGAGGGGCTTGCCGTCGTTTCCTTGGATAATTTCGAATTTACCCGGCCCAATGATTTTGCCAAACCTTGGAACCATATAAGTATGGAGCGTGTCTTTGTCGATTTCAACAGGTCCACCAGGCGCACTAAAAGTTCGACCACGAATTGCTTGAAGCACTTTATCTGAATCAAATGATTTTGCTTCTCGTACTGCTTTGGCCCATAAGTAAACACCGTAATAGCCTGCTTCCATGCTGTCATTCACGATGGTGTCGCTGCCGAGCTTGGTTTTAACTTTTTCTAGGAATGCTTTGTTTTGTTCGGTATCAATGGAAGGGAGATAATTCCAGCCTACAAAATCGCCCGTGCAACTTTCAACATCGAGTTCTTGCAGGATCTCGGCGCTGATGTGGAAAGATAAAGTTGGGATGGTAGATCCTTTAATACCCTGAGCTCTAAGAGCGCGGAAGAAATCTCGGTTGGAATCGCCACTAAGAGTGTTAATGATCAGGTCGGGTTTTGCTTCAGCGATGGCTTTGACTACTTCATCGAATTTGAAAGTACCCTGATTCAGGAGTTTTTCGCCTGAAAGAATAGCTTGGATGGTTTTATCTTCCTCATTGATTTCTTTAAGTTGCTGGGAAAGAATTTCCGAAGCGACCTTGGAATAAACGCTGTTCACGCCAACATGAAATAGCTTTTTTTTGCCTAGCTTTTTTATCATGTGGCTAAAGGCGAACTCAAGTTGCTGATTGGGTGCAGCACCGAGGTAAATTACATTTTGGTTTTGTTCCAACCCTTCGTAGGAGGTAGGGTAAAAAAGGATGTTATTATTTCGATTGAAAATATCGAGGCATTCTTTTCGGTCGGTGGAGTTCCAGCAACCAAAGATAGCCTTTACTTTTTCTTGGGTGATTAGTTTTTCGGATTGCGTTGCAAAAACTTCCGGGTTGGACTGGCCATCAGCTTCATAGGCAATAATTCTACGGCGTGAAATAGGGATCCCTTTGTCGGAGTATTCTAGGAGGCCTCCGCTTTCGTTTAGTTCTGCTATGGCCATCATCGTTAGATCTTTAACATTCTTACCTGTGGTTCGCATGTAACCTGTGGTGCTATGAAGCACACCGACTTTAATGGGGTCACGAAATGAAAGGCCGCTAATAGCATCCGAGTGGGTTCCAAAATTGCCATAGTTAAAAGCAAGTAATCCAAGGTTGATAATCACTGCTAAGATGATCAGACCTGTTTTCCAGTTTAAATACCATGGAGTAAGGCTAGCTTGGTAACCCTGCCCGGGTAGGTTTGGCGTGGGCAAAGCGAACGATGCGGAATTATTTAAATTTGGACTTTGATGGTCTACTTTATCGATTTCATCAATTAGTTTGATCAAGTCGTTGGCAGAAGGAATGCGTTCAGACGGCTTTTTTGCCATCAAATTTTGAACTAGTTCTGCAACTTTGTAAGGAACAGTAGGATCAATTAAATTAAGTGGTTTGGGTTCATGCAGTGCAAGGGCATTCATGATTTTTAGGGCGTTATCCCCTTTGAATGCGAGTTCCCCGCTTATCATTTGATATAAAACGCAGCCTATGCTGAAAAGATCGCAGCGATGATCGAGTGGCAATCCGCGGGCTTGTTCTGGGGCCATGTAATGAGGCGTTCCCATGATCATGCCGGATTCATTGCTGCCTTCCTCCGTATTACTCACAGAGGTGGCCAAACCGAAGTCGAGAAGTTTTACCCTTTTCCAAGGTCTACCTTGGCCATCCGATTCGAGCCAGATGTTATCGGGTTTGATATCTCTGTGAATTAAGTTGCTTTCGTGGGCTGCGGCAATGCCCAAGGCAACTTCCCGCATGATGCGGAGCGATTCTTCGTAAGGGATTTTTCCTTCCCTAATTAACCTTTCACCCAGAGATTCACCCTGAAGAAATTGCATAGCAAGGTAGGGCACATTGTTTTCTAGGCCAACTTGAAAAACGGTTGCAATGTTATCGTGAGGAATTGCTGCGCCGGATCTTGCTTCTTGCAAAAACCTCTGGCGATGGTCGGCTTTGATTGCGATTTCAGGCTTCATCACTTTAAGCGCAACTTGCCTGCGTAAGAGCGTATCTTCCGCTTCAAACACTAAGCCCATGCCACCTGCACCCAATAGCTTGATGATTTTGTAACTTCCCAGCCTGCCTAATTCGTCAGGGCCTTGCGGGGAAGATAAAAAGCTTAATGATACTTTGGTGCCTTCAGGAGATATTTTGAATTCTGGTACTGAACTACCATCGCTGTTGTATGCGGTCGTTGCCTGGCCTATGGTACCTAAAAACAGATTGTCCGTTTCGAGTTCCAGCTTTGGCATGGAATCGGTATTTCTGGTGACAGAGTTGCTTTCTGTATTGGTCAATTCCGATGGAAGATTAATGCTGTCATCAGGCGAAGTGCGGAGCCTGAGTTTGGCCAGTGCCCTTTGGCAATACACGCAAGACTCAACATGCTGACGCAAGCCAAGGGAAGTCCACTGCGACAAATTGCCCTGCAAAAGCTGTTCTAAATCTCGTTTTGGTGGGCAGGTTTTTTTTTCTTCCAAAATATCCATGCATCCTCATCAAGGGCTTTGCTATCCATAGCGCTGATATTTAAATAAACACTTTTAAAAGTTAGAGACACAAAGCTTTACCAATCATAAATTTACACTATTTCATTCTAGGCTACATAATCCAACCTAGCCACCTAATATTACTGAATTTCACCCTTCTTTCAATAAACACTCATGATTAGGATAAAGTTTTGTAAAATAATTAAAGACAAGCAGTGAGTGTTTTTAAATGTTGGCTATTTAAAATCTGATTTATTAAAGCTATTTCTGCTAAAAGCGGTAAGATTTGATTGAAGAAGTTGTTAGTGAACAGCTTGTTTGACTTCGCTTTTTTGGCAACCCGATGGATTTGTGGTTTCTTCATAATCCTGCTTTTCTTCTTTTATTGCCTGTTTTGGCAATTCCGTGGTTTGATTTTAATAAAAATGCCAAGGCTTTTCCTTTTCCAGGCTGTTATCTACTTCAAGATTCTTCCATCAAAATAAAGAAGATGCGTGGTTTGAGTAGAACTTCTTTTGGCGCTTGCCTTTTGCTTCTCATTCTTGGCTTGGCTCAGCCCTCAAAAATTATCAAAAATAGTACTGTTAGAATAGAAGGTTTGGCTGTTGAGTTCGTTCTCGATATCAGTGGTAGCATGGCTGAAAACTTGATTTTGGATCAAGGTCAGCCCATTTCAAGGTTAAATCTTGCCAAGGAAAATATTCGTTACTTTTTGCAGGGTAAAGGTTCGAATAATTTTGCCAATTCTTTTAAGCAGAATTATGAAGGTAGGGCGGGAGATTTTATTGGCTTAGTGGCTTTTGCATCTCGCGCACGGATGATTGTTCCCTTAACTTTGGATCACTCCGCTTTTTTATCGGTGCTAGACAAATTAGAACCTAAAAAAGTCCCAGGTTCTTCTGAAACCAACATCGCTGATGCTCTAACTTTAGCTATCGATAAATTACAATCCCTTCCAGAACAAAGAAAATTGATTCTTCTTTTAACTGATGGCGAACAGAATGTGGTTGCTCCCTTTTCAGGTCTGAATCCAATCGATCTTGCAACTCTTGCTGCAAAACTAAATATCGCAATTTATACTCTTGATGTTGGTTATCCCGCCGGGGATAAGATTTTTGAAGACACTGCTTCTTCTGAAGAAAAAGAAAAGCGAAGGCAGGCGCAGGAGGGGTTAAGGCAACTTGCCCAAATGACCGATGGATCGGTATTGAATGCTTCAGACGAAAAAAGCATGGCGGAGGCGTTTCAGAAAATCGGCCAATTGGAGCAGCAGTCACGCCTTTCTTTGTATTCCAAACCAGTGCGAGATTTTTACCCCTGGTGCTTTTTCGCAAGTTTGTTTTTTTGTGGCTTGGGCATCTTTTTAGCTGGCAGTCGCTGGCAAAGGATTGGGTGACCCATGAACAATATCTTTGAGCATCCTTGGTTGTTATTGGGCTTGTTTCCCATGGTTTTTGTGGTGATGGCATTGTACCGAACCCAACAAAAACTTGCTGTAAGCCTAGCCTTGTGGGTTCCGTCTAAAAGCCTAAGACCCATATCTTTGATTTGGTTTATCAGGCAGAATTTTTTCTTGATGGGTGGCATGTTGCTTTTGGTTTTAGCTGCTGCTGGCCCATTGCTTCCTAATCAAAAAGCCAGCGGATTTGAGACAAGGCATGGGCTGGTTGTCATCGCATTAAAGGCGAATGAAAAATCCACACAATCTTCGATTAATTTGCAATCTAGATTACTCTCGCAGATACAAAAAGAACATTTTCTCAGGGAAGGTGGCAGAATAGGATTGATGCCTTATGGCGGGGGAAATGATATTTTTTGCCCACTTACTTTAGATCCAGAGTTTTATGATTATGTGGCTTCATCATTGAAAAGGGTTTCTAGAGAAAGTGCAAAATCTGATATTTTAGATGAAGGTGTTTCATTGGATGAAGCACTAAAAAGCGCTTTTGAAACAATGCAAAATCAAACTTTAAACTCTAAACAGATGGTTATTGTTTTATTTGAAAACTCAGGCAATGAAGAATCAATTCGTGATGCTTTAATTCATGCTAATATACCCGCAGATATTGGATTGACATTAGTGTTTCCTGAGGCATTAAAAGTGCCCGAAATTTTTAGCGCATATTGTAAAAGTCAAAAGGTCCAAGCTCTTGCGCTGGGTTCTAAAGTTATGCCAGAAGGTCGTGTTATGGATGTTCTAAAAAAAGGAAATTCCCGCAATGGTTTTTTACAAGATACGAAATTAGTTTATGCTGCAGCGCCTGCTTGGTTTGCCCTTCCCGGTTTACTTTGCCTTTTGTTGGCCTTTATGTTTCCTCCCAAAGTTTCGGGGTTAGTTCGCCAATTAGCTAATCAGGGGGATAAATGAACCCAATTATTATTACCTTGATGCTTGCAGGAGTTTTTTTTCAAGGGCAGGAAGACCCAGAGGTTGTGCAGGGCATTGCATTCTTTGAAAAGGGCGATTTTAAAAACGCCCAGAGGTGTTTATTCAACAGTATACCTAGGGCCCGTGATGTTGCCCAAGCATCTTGGTACTTATCATTATCTAATATTGCGATTTCTAAAAAAGCTGATGTGACAGAGAAAGAAATGCTTCTTGAGATAGCCTCGGGGTTGCTAGAAAATCTTGCAAGCTCTGCTTCGATTTATGAGGTTGCTGCAGCTATTGGTTTTAATGATTGTGTGTTGCAAACTTCCCGTATTCGGAAATTGCCTTACCTTCTGAAAGCCAATGAACTGCTCAAAAAAGCACGAGAAACGCAAGGGGTTTCTGCTGTTGATTTAATGAATATCAATAAAAGGATTAGTCATAACTTGTTTCTGATCGCGCAATTCGAGGATTCTCCAGATCAATCTTCCCAATCAAAATCAAACGAAGGCGGCAAGAAGCAGGGAGATAAAAAATCACAGACCAAATCTGCAGACGATAAAAACAAGGGTGATGTTTCTGATAAGGACCTAGATAATGCTAAAGGAAAAAAAACGGATAAGAAAGCAGAAGGCTTGACGGATAAAGTTCAGGCGGGCGCGGGGAATCTTGATCTGGTCCCTTATCGGGCGAGTTTGCAGGATCTAACCAAGGAAGATGCTGCGAAATTAATCAAGGATGCAGCAAAAAAAGTAAGGCAAGCTGCGGGCGAGGATCTACCTTAATGCAGGCGATGAAAAATATTTTTGCTCTAACTCTTTTTTTATTCTTTTGCGCTTTTTCGCAGGGTGTAGATGGTGTTGATTCTTTAGCACCTTGGATTCCTAGAAATCTGCCTGATGGCATGCAATTTAGTGGTGCGGTAGGATCCCGGTTTCGTATTAGTGCCTTGGTTAAGGATGCAATTATAAGCCCTGGTTCCGCATTTGATTTTGAAGTTGATATTCAGTCGGCTGGAAGGGTGTTGCTACCCCCCGGTGAATTTGATTTTGAATCGATTTTTGCAGGCAATGCTTCGTTTAAGGTTGAAGTTTTACCTGGATTGACTCAGGCAGGTGCGAAACGCTGGCGCTATTTTTGTAGGCTTTGGCCTTTGGAAGAGGGTAAATTAGAAATCCCTGAAATTCCCTTTGCTTACATCAATCCGGATATCCCTTGGTCTAAGAAACAATTGATGCTGGATTTTTCTGATTCAATTAAAGTTGAGGTTTTGCAGAGGAAGGTTTTTGCTGTAAGTTTAGGCGGGCCAGATGTTGTTTTTGATGTTAATGGATTGAGAAAATCGCCTTGGATGAACTCTGTAAAGGGGTTTGGTTTAACAGAATTTATCTGGATTTTTTTGACTCCGCCATTTGTGGGAGTCATTATTTGGAGTGTTGCAAAATACCGCGCCAGTATGGAATTGCTTAATGCCAGGGGAAGAGCTTTTTGGGTGCTCGAAAACCTTACAAGTCTAAAACATAAAACCGATTTACTTCAGGCAGAGGGCGTATTTAAATTGATGCAGGAATATTTCCATAGTTCTTTTGGTTTGCCGGGGGTGGTGACCAGTGCTGAAATTGTAAACGGGCGATTTGATAAGTTCTTGAATCACAATGAAGCCCAGCAATTTTTAAAGTTTTTTAGTGATATTGAAACGCTTAAATTCAATCCCGATCTCTCGAGAAATGAATGCGACATCATTGATCAAGCAATTACTTGGATTCGCATTTTGGAGGTTAGGCGATGAGCCTCGGAATGTTGGTTTTCATTTGTTTGGCCTTTCCATGCCAGCATGCGCAGGAAGATTTTGATCAAGCCCGAGATTTTTATAATCAAGGTTTGGCTTTGAAGAATGATGCGAGTCAAGCGGCCCCTTTTTTTAAATTATCAGCAGAGGCTTTTAGGAAATGTGCCGGGCATTTGTCTGAAACGCCTACTTTTTTTCGTGAATGGGCTGCTGCAGAGTTGTTAGCAGCTAATCCTGCCCATGCCTTGATGGTTTGTAATCAAGGGTTGCGCTTGTATCCTTGTGATTCCCAACTCTTAAAAATAAGCCATTGGCTCAAACAAGAATTGGCACTTGATACGGAAGGTTTTCCAGCGTCGATTAAAGTTTTAGGTTCGCGCAATATTATTGCTCTTTTGGGTGTGTTTAATTTAATTGGTTGGGTTGCTGTTTTTCTTGCTAGAGGTCGATTGCGGAAACTAGGTCTTTTTCTCGTTTGTGGTTGCATGCTTGGAGCTGGTGCGGTTATCCAAAGATTAGATGATAAGCGAGGCATTGCTTTTACAGCGATTGTAGCTGAGAAACCGCTATTTTTAAAAGCAGGTAATGAACCTTCCTACCCTGATCATTCTGGGCCTGCTCTGAAGCCTGGCACCGCTATTAAAGTCTTGGATCATCAGGGGGATTGGTTTTTGGTTAGCACTGCGACTGGGCGATTTGGCTGGGTAATGGCGCATGATATTTTAATTGATTTGGGCAATTACTAATTATTGCTGTTACAGCTTGGGTTTCTTTATTAGAATAATCAAATCTAAATCTCAAGGTTGGGCTAGATTTGAGGAGTATCTAAAGGTGTCAACGGATAAAATAGGCGAATATCTTAGTCAGTTTAACCACGCTCGTAAACAAATGGTTGAGCAGTTGGGCCGGGTTATCATCGGGCAAACGGATGTAATCGATCAAATCTTGGCAGCAATTTTTACCAAAGGGCATTGTCTTTTAGTTGGTGTTCCCGGTCTTGCCAAGACACTTATGGTTAGTTCGCTAAGCCAGATTTTGGATGTTTCATTCCGCAGGGTTCAATTTACCCCCGATCTTATGCCTTCGGATATTACAGGAACCACGGTTCTTGATGAAAAAGAGCCCGGGAAAAGAGAATTTCGCTTTGTTAAAGGCCCCGTCTTCACCAATATTCTTCTTGCTGATGAAATTAATCGAACACCGCCTAAAACTCAGGCTGCCCTTTTGCAAGCGATGGCGGAAAGGGAAGTCACCATCGGTCAGGAAACCCATAAACTCCCTGATCCTTTCTTTGTGATTGCAACGCAAAACCCCATCGAGCAAGAAGGCACTTACACGCTTCCCGAAGCCCAGCAAGATCGTTTCATGTTTAATATTTATGTGGGTTATCCTTCGTTTGAGGAAGAAAAGAAGATTCTAGCACAGACCACCAAGGACGAAGTTCACGAGTTAACCAAGGTTTTGAGCAGCAAAGCTATTGTCAATCTGCAAAAGTTGGTGCGTGGAGTGCCCGTTGGTGATTATGTCGTGGACTATGTTGCCAAGTTGGTGCGAAGCACACGGCCTGGATTAGATGCGCCTGATTTTATCACCCGTTGGGTGGACTACGGTGCCGGCCCTCGTGCTGGTCAGTTTTTAATCCGTGCAGGCCAGGCCTTTGCCGCTATGGATGGGCGCTTCAGCGTGTCTATAGATGATATTAAGAAAGCTGCTATTCCGGTTCTGAGGCACAGGGTCGGAGCCAACTTTCAATCGCAAGCCGAAGGCAAGCGCAGTGATGATATCGTTAAGCAATTGCTGGCGCATATTGGCGAGCCTGAAGTTTCGAAGTATGATCGTGGAACGGGCAGATCTAGGCCTACTTCCCCGATGAAAAGGCCAGAGTTTTGATTCTTTATTAATAACGGACCTACTCATTTTGAGGAGAATATCATGTTTAATTTTGGCATAAAAAAGATTTGTATCTTTGGGTTAAGTGTTATCGGAGTTGGGGTGTCTCTTTACTTGCTAAGTGCCAATAAAAAGGCAGTCGCTGCTGCTCCTGATAAGCCCGATTTGGAATTTGCTTTGCCGAATAATGCTTGGATGAAGTCCAACGCAGAACAAGTGCCAATCGTATTTTTGAATCGGTCGCAAAACGCCGCCGAGTGGGATAAACTTCCTGCTTATTGGAATGAAAGCACCCAGAAAGTTACTGATACTATAACTGGAAAACAGTCAGATATGGTTGTAGTTAAAATCAAGGTGCCACTTGGTTTGACACAAAACCCACCGGTTCCAGTTGAAAACCCTATGACGGTTGCCAAGTGGAATCTGGGCAAGAAGATTTATTTTGATCCGATTCTTTCTTCGAACAATACTGTTTCTTGCGCTTCATGCCATAATCCTGCAATGGGATTCACAGACCAATCCATGGTGTCAACTGGGATTAATGGTAATCTTGGCGGCATGAGCTCTCCTTCTGTTTATAACTCAGCTTTCAGCTTGGCGCAGTTTTGGGATGGCCGTGCTGCTTCTTTGGAAGCTCAGTCTCAAGGCCCACCGCAAAATCCTTCCGAAATGTTTGATGGCAAGGGTAATGCTTGGGATGCAGCGGTTGAAAGGCTAAGAGCCAAGCCCGAGTATGTAGCGATGTTTAAGGAAGTTTTCGGTACACTGCCTACCCGCGATGGTGCTGCCAAAGCCATGGCTGCTTACGAGCGCACTGTCCTTACTGGTAATTCCATTCATGATCGCACTGAAGTTGCAATGCGAAAAAGAGTTGGAGAAGAAGAAACAGGCAAGTTCGAAGTGCTTGCAAAGGATTATGAAAAAGTGTTATCTGAAGCAATTGCGGCCAAGGATTCCAGCGCTTTAGATGCACTAGGCGTAAAGGGTGCAGATAAAGCTGCTACCTCTGAACTTGCTCGAAGCATTAACAATGGCAGGATTTTGTTTAATGGCAAAGCCCGTTGCAATGGGTGCCATGTTGGCGATAGTTTTTCTGATAGCCAGTTCCATAATTTGGGTGTGGGCGCTAAAGCAGGAAAGTTGCCTGAAGGTATGTTGGGGCGATTTGGAGCTCAGCCAACAGGTCAGAAAAATCCTGAACTTGTAGGTGCTTTTAAAACCCCTCACCTTCGTCAGCTTCTTGCAACTGCCCCTTACATGCATGATGGCAGCCTT
>JAPLNF010000233.1:7963-12641 GCA_026692965.1 Planctomycetota bacterium | reverse complement strand
TAGCACCCTTTCTTGCGATCGTGATTTCGATCCAGATGTGCTTGCGATGATCGGTGCAAGTGCTGCTCTTCATATTTCACAGATTCCTTTCCTGCAACCCACTGGCTCGATTCGCATCGCCAAGGTTGCTGGCGAACTTATTGTTTTCCCTACCTATGCTCAAGTTCAAGAAAGCGATTTAGATCTAATCGTGGCTGGCACGAAAGATGCCATCACCATGATCGAAGGTTTCGCCAAGGAAATCCCCGAAGACCAAGTCTACGAAGGGATCATGTTTGCTCATGAGCAAATCAAAATCATTGTGGAATTGATCCACGAATTAAGAAAAGCAATGGGCCTTGCAACCAAGGAGCTTCCAAAAGCTGCCCCTGTCAATCCTTTGAATGATGAGTTCAAAACCAAATTCTACGATGAATTTGCTCGTAGGAAACAAACTACTGGCAAGGCAGAACGCTCTGCTGCGGTTAAAGAAATCAAAGACGAAATCAAGAAAAAATACCTTCCCGAAGGCGAAGCAAAACCAGCACATACACCTGCTCAAGTTTCTGCTGCTCTTGGCTGGCTTGAAGAACGAATTGTGCGCGATCTGATTCTTGCAGGCAAGCGTATTGATGGCCGTGATTTGCGCCAAGTTCGCGCCCTTTATTGCGAAGTAAGCCTTCTTCCTAGAACCCATGGCTCTGCTTTGTTCCAACGAGGCGAAACTCAGGCTCTTGTGACTACCGTTCTTGGTACTTCAAGCGATGAACAACGCGTTGATGGCATCACTGATGAAATCACCAAAAAGTTCATGCTCGATTACAACTTCCCTCCTTTCAGTGTTGGCGAATGCAAACCTAACCGCGGCCCTGGTCGAAGAGAAATTGGTCACGGCGCACTTGCAGAACGCAGCCTCCAAGCTGTACTTCCTACTGTTGAAGCTTTCCCCTACACCATTAGGCTAGTTTCCGACATCATGGAATCCAATGGTTCTTCCAGCATGGCTTCGGTTTGCGGCGGCACTTTGGCACTTATGGACGCTCCTTACCGATATCATGGGTGATGAAGATCATTATGGCGACATGGATTTCAAAGTCGCTGGTACCGGTATTGGTATTACCGCAATCCAACTTGATCTAAAAATCGATGGCATTGGTGCAGACATTATCAAGGACACCCTTGAACAAGCTCGCGTTGCTCGTCGAGATATTCTGCGAACCATGCTTGCATCTTTACGACAACCAAGGGCTACTATCAGTGCCTTTGCTCCTAGACTTCTTACCGTGAAAATCAATCCTGAAAAAATCGGTGCCCTCATCGGACCCGGTGGCAAAAACATCAAAGGCATCCAGGAATCCACTGGCGCTAAAATTGATATCAAGGATGACGGTACTGTTTTCATCTCCCATAGCGACTCCAAAGGTGCTGAAGCTGCAAAAGCAAAAGTTGAAGCTATCACCGAAGAAGTCAAAATTGGCAAAATCTATGAAGGAAAGGTTTCTTCAATCAAGGACTTCGGTGCCTTTATTGAAATCCTTCCCGGACGCGATGGCCTTTGCCATATCAGCGAACTTGAAGACAAATTCATCAGCAAGGTTGAAGAAGTTTGCAAGGTTGGCGATATCATCGAAGTCAAAGTCATCGCTATTGATGAACATGACCGTATTAAACTTTCCCGAAAAGTAATCCTTCGCGAACGCAACCCTAATCCCCAACCTGAAGTTCAACAACAAAGGCCACAAGGGGACAATGGTGGTGATCGCGGTGGCGACCGTGGCGGAGATCGCGGTGGTGATCGTGGCGGAGACCGTGGTGGTGATCGCAGCGGCGACCGTGGTGGTGATCGCGGCGGAGACCGTGGTGGTGATCGCGGCGGAGACCGTGGTGGTCATCGTGGCGGAGACCGTGGTGGTGATCGCGGCGGAGACCGTGGTGGTGATCGCGGCGGAGACCGTGGTGGTGATCGCGGCGGCGACCGTGGCGGTGATCGCGGTGGCGACCGTGGCGGGGATCGCGGCGGAGACCGTGGCGGGGATCGTCCTGAAAGCGGCGGCGGTTCGGGTGGACATCGCGGCGGCGATCGTGGCGGTGATCAAGGCGGCAGGCGCCATCATGACAATCGCAGAGGTCACAACGACCATCGCGATTAGTCGCAGAATTGTTTTATCTTTTATTAATC
Organism: Planctomycetota bacterium; assembly: GCA_026692965.1. Lineage (GTDB taxonomy): Bacteria > Planctomycetota > Planctomycetia > Gemmatales > Gemmataceae > UBA969. The sequence goes on along the minus strand of JAPLNF010000233.1, from coordinate 10,483 downwards.
TGGAATCTGAGGGCCCAGTTTTTGGGCCCTTACCAGGAGCTTTGAATGAGTGATCCCTACACAGAACTTGCGGAACTCGCAGGTGGGTTCATTCATGAAATCAAAAACCACCTTAGTACCTTTGGCCTCAACCTTCAGTTGCTTGCAGAGGATTTTAATGATCCTCAAACGCAACGGGAACGCAGGGCCTTTGAACGCGTTCAGCGACTTCAAAACGAATGCGAACGGCTTGTCGAAGTTTCCAACGACTTTCTCCGCTTCTCTCGCATCGAACAATTAAACCTACAACCCTGCGATCTTTTAGAAGTTCTCGAAGAACTTATTGATTTCTTTGGGCCTATGGCACGCAATTCTAACATCAAAGTTAATCGCTATTTGCCTTCAGACCTTCCACCAGTTTTTCTCGACAGCGAAATCTTCAAACAAGCCTTACTTAATTTGCTTTTGAATGCGGAACAAGCCATGCCCAAGGGCGGTGAAATTACAATTCAAGCTATCATCTCTCCTGAAAATCTCACGCTCAACCTGATTGATACTGGCAAAGGTATTTCCGCTGAAGCATTGGAAAAGATATTCAAACCATTTTATTCCACACGGCCTGGCGGCACAGGTCTCGGACTCCCAACTACAAAAAAAATCATTGAAGCTCACGGGGGCACTATTGAGGCTCAAAGTGAACCGGGGAAAGGAACCAAGTTTTCTATCCGCCTGCCACTCAAGATTTCATAGGAGTTTTAGATAGTGACCACACCTCAACAACCACCCTTTGCATTAGCAAATATGAATGGTGAAATAACCCCACTTTCGGAAGCCAAAATCCCGGCATTAGACAGGGGGTTTCTTTTCGGAGATGCTGTTTACGAAGTAATGTGGGTCAATCAGGGCAAAATGTGGCTTGAGGAAGAACATTTTATAAGGCTTGAACGAAGCTTGAACCTTATCCGAATCCAAGGTGTTGATCTTGTCTCCCTTGCTGCAAGAGTTTACGAAACCATTGAGGCAGGGAAATTTAAAAACGCAATCGTTTATATTCAAATCACGAGAGGGGCTGCCCCAAGGAGCCATGGATTCCCAAAAGATGTAAAACCGTTTGAATTCCTTTTTGTTCAAGAGTTCAACGATCCTTATGCAGAAATGCGTGAAAAGGGAATCCGCCTGCTTTCACGGCCAGACATCCGCTGGGATCACTGCGACATCAAGTCCACCAACCTACTTGCAAATGTGTTGGCAATTCAAGAATCGAAAGAAGCTGGGTGCCAAGAAGTTCTGTTTTATTTGAAGGATGGCACCATCACGGAATCTGCCCACTCCAGCTTGTTTGGAGTTTTGGATGGGACTATATACACAAGCCCAGGCAGCGAATTAATCCTTCCTGGAATTACTCGCAATCATCTAATAAATCTAATCGGTAAGAATGGGATTCCAATCAAAGAAAAGTCATTACATATGGAACAGCTTGGGCAGATATCTGAATTATTCATTACCGGAACAACCTCAGGAGTATTACCTGTTGTTGCGGTGGATAAAAAGGTTATAGGCGATGGCAAGCCTGGTCCTATCACGAGAAGGGTAGAAAAGGCTTATTGGGATGCAGTCAAAACCTGGAGCCAAAACGCACATCATAACGATGGTAGCTCACGGATTTGAATTTCTTATCTGCTTCCGGGTGGAAGTATGGCACCGGGAACTCCGCCTGTTTCAACGCCGCCTTCCAGCAAAAGTCGAAGAACCATATTTTCAGTGGGGTCTTCGATAACTGATAAGTCTTGGGTTTTGCGCATTTCGCTTTGAATTCGACGAAGATCTACAAAAAACTTTTCCCCTTCAAGATTTTCGGTAAAGATAAAGTCAATCCATTCAAGGAGAAACGTTGTCTGAGCTTTTTTCAAATCACTAGAATCAGCAGCCAAGAAATGCTTGTTAAATTTTGCTGTGACCAAACTCTGGCTTAACACCACGTCCTTGGGAAACATCTCAAAGTCTTTACAAAAATCCATGAAGGCTTTTTGCTTTTTCTTGACTAGAAAATAAACTAGGGCCCATGATTCTGTGTTGAACTGTTCTTGCCCAGCTTGGGGTGAAAGGTTTAGCACCTTGGTATTCGCCATCAACCTATTTAAAATCGCCTCAAATTCAGCGGGAGTCCTTTTGCTTTTGTAAATCTGTCTGAAAACTGGCAAATGATAAGAATTCGCACTGCCAAACGACATCCAAGGAGAACAATGGGGTGTTTCAAACACACCTGCCAAGCCTTCGGAAAACCATTTTGGCAATACAACATTGGCAGGAAGAGTTTTGGTTGCATAAAAGAGCTGCAAGGTTCCAAAGTTGCCGATGGTATTCCAAACGGTTTCTTGATCCAAAGCACGATTTAAAACAGATAATGCACCTGAATAAGTAATCTCCAAGACATCAGCGGCAGGAGGGTGGCCTTGGCCAACTTTCCCGAGAAGAAGTTGATTAAAGTCGTACCCCTTGGTTGACCACTCTTTCATTTTAAGGCCTAACATTTCAGAAATG
>JAPLNF010000233.1:0-7925 GCA_026692965.1 Planctomycetota bacterium | reverse complement strand
TTTTGGTGCACAATACAAGTAGTTTTTCCCTAGGCAGCATAAAACCTTGGGCCTTGGCTTTGGTACCAAGCAACGCAAGGTGCATTTCATTGTAAACATCAGGCTTGGTCGTAATTACAACCGAAAGCTTTGTTTTTGGTAATTCAATCTGGGTGCCATTCAACGAAAACCACATAAAAAATGTTGTGTAATTCTTTTCTAACTGCGCAATCCACAATTTTACTTCTGCATCGTTTGGTAGCCCATCGTGAATCACCTCAAAGTGGTCTGATTTCTCCTGATTAAACCCTGCAAAACTTGTAGAAAGGCTAGCAAAAGCTGGGTCGTTAGCGCATTTTTCTTGAGTTGCTTTTTTCGTCTTTGCGTACGAATCAAGCATGGCAGACTTACCTTTACCTTCCTTGACTAGCGTATCCATAGTGTCCGTAAACTCTTTTGTCATGCCATGTTCAAGAGCAAATATTCCAAGATTTTCAGCCACCTCTTTCACACCTTTTTTGTCTTTTAAAGCTACCGATCTATCTGTAAAAATTTTGCTGAGCGAAGACAGTGCGACCGCTTTCCCTTTAACAGACTCATCAGAAATAATCTGCACGAATTGCATCGAACTATTTGGGACAAAATATTCGCCTGTAATAGCCCCGGGCATATCCGTAGTGACTAACGGCATAGTCTTTCCATTCCAAGGATGTTCAAATCTACTCCAATGGCCCCGCTTTAGCTGAACATTAGAGACAGCGGGTGGAACACCACCTGCCGGGCCGCTAGGTTGTGCAGGGTTCGGTTGCCCACCAGCAGCCCCTTGCTGGTTTAATTTGTTATCCTGATCGACAACAATCCACGGTAAAACTTTTTGAGAAATAGCTTCCCTCTTATTAAGTTCGACCACGGTGAACACAAATCTAGAATTCAGTGAAAATTCGCCTTGTCCTAAAATACCACCCGAAAAACCAGGTTCGCTAGCAGGGCGGGGAGGCCTAATTGCCCCAGGGCCACCGGGCATCGGGCCACCGGGCATCGGGCCACCGGGCATCGGGCTCCCTATCGGACTTCCAGGCATCGGGCCACTTGGCATAGGGGGCGGCGGCGTAGATATACCGCCTGGCATGGGAAGGCCTGCACCAGGTCCTGCTGCTGCTTTTTCCAATGGTTTAGTTAAATCCACCCTAATCAAATAATATTCAGCCTGAATTGCTGCAGTGGTAATAAAGAAAACAGCCAAGGCAATGATTCTGCTCAGCATAATTAATCCCCTATGTTTCAATAGACCTCAATAACTATTATCCTGACGGTTTTACGCACCAACTGCAATGGTAAAACACCGAAAATAATTGTGCAAAACTTCGAATATACTCACTTTTCAAGAAAGCATACGGTCAAGTACATCGTGAGTATGAGTTAAATCTTCAAATAACAAATCTGGACCGTGGGAAGCTAATTCTTCACTAGTATGCCAACCCGTTGCAACTGCCAGCACCTTGGCATTAATCGCTCGGGCACACTTGATATCTAAAGGAGTATCGCCAAGCACCCAAACTTTGGAAGTTGCAAAATCCTTGCCAAATCTTGTATGGATTTCGCCCAAAGCTTCCCGCGCAACATCATCCCTATCAAGGTGATGATCACCGAATCCTCCGAATTGAAAGTGTTCAAAGATTCCAAAGTGCCCCAGTTTTATTTTGGCACCTGCGCGAAGATTTCCAGTAAGAAGCCCCACCGCACAATCCTCTCGGGTTTTCAAATTCTCAAGCATGGTTTTGATACCAGGCAAAATCTTTCCTTGTACACTTTTAAGGCACTCAGGAAGATTCGATAAATATGCTTTCATCATCGTTTCATACGAAGCATCGGTATGCTCAATTCCATGAAGCCTGAGTAAATCGTGCAGAATACCTTTATCGGTACGGCCACTAAGGCTTAAGCCATCAACGATATGATCAATGCCGAATTTAGAAGACATTCCTTTTTCCAAGGCATCTTTCCCTGCCCCGGCGCTTGAAAGCAAAGTTCCATCAATATCAAAAAGGAGAATATTTTTAACCATTATCGTTTTCCATTGGTTATTAATGTAAATAGTTACAACAAGTATTATCTTAGAAAGTATAGCCAATGCATTATCTAATTGATGGTTATAACCTTTTACGAGCAGTAAGGAAACTAAGTGATTCAGTTCCACCTGGGGTATTGGAACTTGAAAGGAATTGGCTGTTAAAACATCTGCACGAACTTCTTAAAGATAATCCTGGTGCCAACCATGAAATCACGATTGTATACGATGCTAAAAGGGGCATAGCAGGGCTGAAAAAGGCAAGCAAGTACCCTGAAATAGCCGTGGTTTTCACCACAGGATCTGATGCAGACAGCTACATTGAAGCAGCATTATTGGAGGAAAGATTCCCCAAAGCTTTAGTAGTGGTATCAGATGATAAAAGGCTGATAAAAGCCGCAGAGAAAAAAGGCTGCCTGCAAGTTGGATGTTTAGATTTAGAGTTTCATCTAAGAGACAACAGCAAGCCCAAAGAAGAACTTCATATTCCCATGAAACCCATCGAGCTTACGCCAGATGAAACAGCCCAATGGGAAGAGCTATTCTTCCCCGAAGGCAAAGGGAAGGAAGAATTTGAAGGTTTAAGCGACCCATTCTTCCGACCCAAAATCAAGAAACCCAAAAAGAATTAACGGTTGGGATTATTTCGGTAGGTGTTTAAAACCTGCCTTTGTGGTCCCTGCACTCTTTCAAGCGAAGTGCTAACTGCGGCCCTAGAAGGCCTCCCAAGCTTTTCATATTTGGAAGCAGCTTCAAAAGCCTCTGCAGCCTCCGCCTTGTTTTGCGCTAAGCGAGAAAGACCCAAGTAATATTGATAACGGGCATCTTGTCTTTCATTTTCAACTGCTGCCATGAATGCTTTTTCAGCTTCTAGGTATCGCTTGTTAAAATAAAGCGCCATGCCTGTAGCGTAAAAGCGTTCAGCTTCAACAGGGTTGGCTTGATTGGCTAAATTATGATTCGTCAAGCTTGGATGATCTTCGATTATTTTCATGAGGTTTTCGAAATGGATAGGCCCCATTTTTTCACGAAGCCCAATGACATATTCCCTGATCGCTTTGGTAGGCAATCCTTTGATTGCATAAGCTTGCGCCTTAGCATCAAAAGGAGCATCGGGCGAAGCAAGAATCTCATCCGCAAGTTTCCGAGATTCCTTGGGGCTGATCTTGGGGCTTTCAGGTGGAAACACAATTTCTGGCTGTTGGAAATAAAACCCCGTCAGCAACAATGCAAATAAGTTAGTCAGCATTTCAGGTTCCTTTTTTTCGAGAACGCCAACCTTTTCAACATCTGCTTCTTTAGGCTTGATGTTAGTGGGCAAAATTGAATTTAATAACCTTGCAAGTGCGATTCGATAGACGATCCCCTGCGCATCCAATGCCTTATTTTCATTTACAGCTTTACGATAAAAATCAATCGCATCGATAATTTCGCCGCGTACCTCAGCAACTCTTCCCTTGGCATAGTACCCTAGTGCAGTCTTTGATAAGACCGCTTCATCCGCATCTTTGGCTGCTGCCAAAAGCGAGGGGTCATTGAGTTGTGGCTTACCCTTGGCTCTAACCTGAGCTCGTTCGATTTCCACCAAGCAACGATCTGCAAGTAGCTCTGCCCTTCGCTTGGGGCTGAACTGCGTTGAAAGTTCAATTGCCTTGCTCAGCGAGCTTACCGACTCAACAATTTGATTCATGGACTCTTGTTTTTTACTTAATTCAACAAAATGGGTGACTGGGTCGTTAGCTTCTTTAAGTGCAATATCAGCTTGAACTTTCCAAGCAATATCGCCTGCATTTAAAGCTGCTTTACCTTTTTCAAGCAAAGCCTTTGCTTCGACATACTTACCTTGATTTCTCAGGGTGATCCCCTTAAGAACTTCGGCACGCGCCTTCAATTCAGGATTAGCAGCAGCATCCATCATCACTTTTTCAACATCTTCGGTAGCTTTCTTTTCCAATTCTGCCTGGCCTTTTTTCTCCATCAATGTGCGCCAGTAATCAAGCATTTCTCCAGGCTGTCGACTTTCCTTTAATTTCTTGTCTACCACTTCGATTTGCTTGGTGAACTTGGTGGTGTCGTCAACCAACTTGGTTTGCAACCCACGAATCATACCTTGGGGATCTTTGCTCTGGATGATTTCCATACCCTTTTTCAAGCCATCCACAACATTAGTCGGGTTGGATTTATCTTTCACCAAATTCGCCTGGGAAAGTTCAGTTCCAATGGCTCCAACAAAGTCTTCAGATTTCTTAAGGGATACTTCTACTTTTGTTTTTTCGTCCTTCAACATTGCAAGCTTGGTATCAGCTTCGGTAAGTTTTTTCTCCGTCGTTTTCTTTTCCTCTGCGATTTCTTTTTTTGCTGTATCTTCGGTTTCCTTAACTTTCTTATCTGCTGCTAACTTTGTTTTTTCAATCTTCTCGTCAGCTTCTGTTTTTTGGTCTACTAGCTTTTTATCAGCATCTTTAAGACTTTCCTTATAAGTCTTATCTGCTTCATCGAGTGCGGTTTTTTTATCATCAGCAGCCTTCTTCAACTCAGCTTCATGCTTGGCAAGAAATACTTTTTCTTTGGTTTTGTTATCTTCGTCAGCTTTTGCTGCTTCGTCTTTGGTTTTAGCAACTTCCTCAGCCTTGGATTTAGCATCAGATTCAGCTCTCTTTTTGCCATTTTCAAGAGCGATAACTGCTTCGCTTTTATTCATGCGAAACTCTTGAGGGATTTCGATCCCAAACTCATATAAGCCACCAAAAATGCCTGCCCCAAGAATTGTTCCCACCATCGCGCCTACCAACATACCACCCCTCTTGCGTGGCGGTGCAACGGGTTCTGGCCCAGCCTCTTCAGGTTCTTGTTCGGGTTCAGGTTCAGATTCACTTGTTTGATTGCCAATATCAGGATCGCTGTATTTATCGAAATCATCATCATCCGTAGATTGATTTGTTTCTTGAACCGGATCCCCATCAAATGCAGTAATTGCGCCTTCAGCTTCTTTTTCAATTTGTTCTTCAGAATTATAATCATTAGCAGATGCGGCTAGTTCGCCAGAAACATCCTCCTCACCAGTTTCTTGATCAGGTTCGATCTCAGAGCCAGCAGGGGCAAATTGTGTATGTTTTGATTGCTTGGATGCCAACTGGGTTTTCTTGGGGCTAGGAGCCTGCACTTCTTCTTCAGCATCATTTCCGTTTGCAATCGAAATAACTTCGCTAGAAGAAGATTCAGAACCAAATTCTGGAATATTAAAACCCGAGTCATCTAACGCATCTTCGATATCAGAATCTCTGGCCAACATGGTTTTTTTAATTTCAGGTTGCTTGGTATTTTCGATTTGATCTTCATCTAAAGATGCAAAATCGCTGGAGTCTTCGGAATTTATATCTTCAGAACCTTCGATTGAAATCTCTTCAAAACTATCAACTTCAACTTCTGGAGGATCCAAAGCTTCCGCTTTTTCCAAATCAGACCCACTCATGGCAATGGTGGAATCATTATCCTCAAACGGTTCGGGGATTTCGATTGCACCTTCTTCTTTAGGAAGAAGAAAATCTGGGTCGCTATCTTTTTTTTCTTTTTTATCGTTCTTTGCCATGGCTTGTGTAATCTCCGAAAAGCTTTCTTCAAAAGCACGAGAAATCAACGAATTCCCCACACTCAGTATTGATGACTTTCTAACCTCCATATTGTCTAAAGCTAAGAGGCATAACGCAAGAAGTTTTCCATCTTTCCCCGATCTCCAAAACTATTGGATCCTTGTTTTCGTTAGAATCGATACCAATAGAACATAGGTATACAAAAAGACAGTATTCTTCAATTTTTGAAGGATGCTGGAATAGTAAAAACGAGGTAGAAAGGCTAAAAGACAAAGAAGAAGGCAAGAAATTACTGAATATATTGCCTGTTGGATTTTAAATCGTAGAATGAAAAGCTTAAGGCGATAATCGATTAATTTTTCCCGAAGGGGCTGGGACAATGTCTTATAAATGCGATGTTTGCGAAAAAAGAGCGGGCCAAGGTAACACCTACACTTACCGAGGTAAAGCAAAATACCTCGGCGGTATCGGCCGTAAGGTAACAGGCAAATCCAAGCGTTTGCACAGCCCAAACCTGCAAACGATTCAATGCCAGGTGGGTGGCTCGGTTCAACGCCTTACCGTTTGCGTTCAATGCATTCGGTCTGGAAGAATCCAACGCCCTGTTAAGAAGCGTCCCTTCCAAATCCAAGCCGGCATGGTTTAATCGTATCTTCTAGGGAGCTTCCCTTGGCGATTACCGCAGATGAAATTAAATGGATTGCTCACCTTTCAAGGTTAGAGCTTAAACCAGAAGAGCTTATTGCTGCATCTACGCAATTAAGCTCTATTTTAAACTACATCAATCAACTTCAAGAAGTTAACACGGATAATGTTGAACCTTTAGCCCATGCGCTAGATGTTTCCAATGTTTTCCGTGAAGATGTATTAAAAGAATCACTCAATGTAAACGAGGCACTTGCAAACGCTCCTGATCGTCAGGGGAACTTTTATGGTGTGCCTGCGATATTAGAATAATCATTTTCCTTCGAAGAATTTGACCTCCAATTTAACTTTGCAACAGGCCAGAAATGTCTACTTCAACCAGTAAATTGACTGAAAAAACCGCTGCAGAGCTTATCCAAATTCAAGCAAAAGGCGAAGCTAACGCAGAAATCATCACCAAGGCTTTCCTAGAAGCAATCAAAGCTAAAGATCCTAAAGTAAAAAGCTTTTTACTCGTTAACGAAGAAGCAGCATTAGCAACCGCTCGATCCATCGATTCAAGGCGTGCTAAAGGCGAAAAACTTGGCACTCTTGCTGGCGTTCCTATCGCAGTCAAAGATAACATTTGCACCAAAGGAATTACCACAACCTGTGGCAGCAAAATACTTGAACACTTCGTCCCGCCCTACGATGCACATGTAACCGAAAAGCTTCATCAAGCCGATGCAGTGATTCTTGGAAAAACCAACCTTGAGGAATTCGCAATGGGCTCATCAACGGAAAATAGCGCATACCAAACCACACGAAATCCATGGAATCTTGAATGCATTCCTGGCGGTTCGAGTGGTGGTTCAGCCGCGGCTGTCGCAGCTTGCGAAGCACCAATTTCATTAGGTTCAGACACAGGTGGTTCGATTCGTCAGCCTGCAAGTTTATGCGGAATCGTTGGGTTAAAACCCACCTATGGCAGGGTTTCCCGTTACGGCTTGGTTGCATACGCCAGCTCGCTGGATCAAATCGGAACCTTCAGCCATGATGTAACTGATACCGCACTTTTGTTAAATGTGATTGCAGGAAAAGACGATCGTGATAGCACCTGCACTGCAAACGAAGTTCCCGATTATACTGCAAATCTAGAGGTTCCACTAAAGCCCTTCACCATCGGGGTAGCGCGGGAATATTTTGCAGGTGGGTTGGATGCAGAAGTAGAAAAATCGGTTCGAGAAGCGCTTGATGTGCTTAAAAGCAGAGGCGCGACAATCAAAGAAATTTCACTGCCACACAGCACTTATGCAATTGCAACTTATTATCTTGTTGCAACGGCAGAAGCATCCAGCAATTTGGCCCGTTACGATGGTGTGCATTATGGACACCGATCAAAAAATCACAGCAATCTCATCGATATGTACAGCAAAAGTCGAGGAGAAGGTTTTGGCTCCGAGGTTAAAAGGCGCATTTTACTTGGAAACTATTCGCTATCGAGTGGCTACATCGATGCGTTTTATTTAAAGGCATTAAAAGTTCGAAGGCTAATTCGGGATGATTTCGACAAAGCCTTTGCAGATTGCGATGTAATAGCAGGGCCAACTGCACCAACCTGCGCCTTCAAAGTAGGCGAAAAAAGTTCGGATCCGCTTTCCATG
>JAPLNF010000232.1 GCA_026692965.1 Planctomycetota bacterium | reverse complement strand
TTACTTTTGATGAAAACAACCAGGAAGTTGAATATTACAAGTACGATCGCTTCCAGTTCCCGACCCGTTTGGATGAAAATGATTTTAATCCTGATTACTTGTGGTCGAAGCCTAAATTGGCAAGCGGCTCGAAACTTTAATCATTCGAACCCCTTTATTGGTTAAAAGGCGCTCTCTCGGGCGCCTTTTTTGTTGCCCCTTTGTTTAGCATTTTTACTGCCAATCTGACATAAATCACCACCGTTGGCAGACTTAGCATCACGCTAAACATACCCTTAAAAATTGGGCTATCCTATTACTGGATAAAGAGTTATGATTTATATGTGAAGTTCCTCTAGTATGCGGTACATGATTTGCACATAATGACTGCTAGAAACTTGGGTTTCTGGCTTGCCGTCTTTATTAAGACGGGGTCTTACAATTTTATTTTCTTATGAGGTCAGTGGCATGCTTGCCACCAACCAGAATTATTCGATCTTGATTGCAGACGATGATACTCCGGCCCGAGAGGCACTGAGAGACATCGTCGAGCAAGAAGGATATCGCACGATTCTAGCTTCTTCAGGCGTAGAAGCGGTTGATCTCATTCAAGAAGTTCAAGTTCATTTAGTCCTGCTGGATATGCATATGCCGAACCTTACTGGTTTGGAAACTCTGCATCTTGTTCGCCAGATTCATACAATGTTACCAGCGATCCTTGTTACCGGTGACCCAACAGAAACCGTCATGAGGCAGGCTCATCAAGCATCGGTCTACAGTGTCATACCCAAGCCTGTAAATCGTGGAATGGTGTTATATACCGTAATGAAGGCATTGACCCGGTTTTATGGCCGGTTAAAAAGTGGTGACTGATCCTTCTTTTTTGTTCCCTTTTTTGTTGTTGGTATTTTGAGGAGTGTTGTTGCAATGGCTTTGAAACCCCTGAATGATAAAATTGTTGTTAAACGACTTGAAGCAGAAGACAAATCTTCTGGTGGCATTCTTCTTCCTGATAGTGCTCGGGAAAAACCCAGACAAGGCAAAGTTCTTTCCGTAGGTGAAGGCACCGTTTTGGATAACGGCAAACGCGCCCCTTTCCAAATCAAGGAAGGCGATCGCGTTCTCTTTACCTCTTATGCAGGCAGTGAAGTTACTGTTGATGGCAATGAATACCTCATCATGAGCGAAGATGATATTCTTGCAATCGTAGGCTAAGAAGTTAGTTAAAACTATTCTGGGCACGAACTGTTTATCACAGTCAGTGCCTTTTTTTATTTCACTTTCTTTACTTTCGTTTACAATAAAATCGTCAGTAATATTAAGCGGTCACGCCTTAACAAAGGGGTTGAAACATGAAATCGAAGTATTTAGGGCTAGTTTTGATCGGTGGCATACTTTTCTTAAGCATTGCAAATGCCCAGCCTACCCCAGCAGATTCATGGAATTCTTCTGTGGATAAAGCGATTTCTTACCTCAGGAAGAACCAAGCCGAAGATGGTTCCTGGAGTTCTAAAGCCAGCCCCGGGATTACAGGCATCATTATCACTGGCCTTCTAAAAACCGGCAAACTTCCCTCTGATGATCCTATGATTGCCAAAGGCCTTACTTATATCGAAGGGCTGATCAATACAAAATCCGGACACATTGCGGGCCTCGACCCACGCGTCCAACTTCAAAATTATGTAACCTCGGTTAATGTGATGGCGCTTAGTGCTGCTAATAAAGATTCCTACAAAGCTGTGGTTGGTAATGCTGCTAAGTTTTTGAAACAACTTCAGTGGGATGAATCGGAAGGGAAAAACCCGAAGGATGATTATTACGGCGGGGCAGGATACGATAGTAAATCTCGCCCAGATCTTTCCAATACTGCTTTTTACCTTGATGCCTTGGTTGCTGCGGGCGTTGCCAAAGATGACCCTGCATTCAAAAAAGCCATGGTCTTTGTAAGTAGGTGCCAAAATCTTAAAAGCGAAAATAACGATCAACCTTGGGCTGGAAAGATAAACGATGGCAGTTTTATTTATTCTGCTGCAGCGGGTGGTGCCGTGCGTAATGCGGATGGCCCAGAAAAAGATGGATCCATGCCCGGTTATGCAAGCATGACTTATGCGGGGATTAAAAGCATGATTTATTGCGGAGTTTCTAAAAATGATCCTAGAGTTAAGAAAGCTTATGAATGGGTTAGCAACAACTATAGTTTGGAATCCAACCCGGGCATGCCTCCACAACGCGCTGCATGGGGCATTTTTTATTATTACAACACCATGGCAAAGGCCCTTGAAGCACTTGAGATTAACGAAGTAAAAGATTCCAAGGGCGTTTCCCACATGTGGAAAGATGAACTTGCTCTTACTCTTGCCAAAAAACAATCTCCCGATGGTTCTTGGTCTAATCCCCAAGATCGCTGGATGGAAGGCGATCCAAACCTGGTAACAGGTTTTGCACTCATGGCCCTAAGTCATGCCAAACCTAAAAAATAACTTCTTCCTTGTTCTGTTGCTGGTGATTAGCTTTTTAATTAAAGCTGATCCTTTGATTGCACACCCTTTGCTTTCTGAAAATCATGACCGTACCATCATCCTCCGCATTCTTAACAACTCGGTGCAACTGGATTACTTGCTGGAGGTTGATGAATTACGCGCTGCAAGAGATATTGCATCTCTTCCGGAAGAACAGCGTTTGAAAATACGCACACGGGAACAGCTTCACTCTATTTTTTCTGGGTATATGGCCGAGGTACTGGGAGTTAATTTAATTGCAAAGGTGGATGGCAAAACACTAACCTTTGTCTGCACTCAAAAAACAATCAGGGTTAACAACCACCTGCAATGTTTTTTCCGTTTCGAAGCGCCTTTTGAAGTTTCCCCCATGCCCAGTCATTCTTTTCAATTCCGTGAGGGAAACTACGCAGAGGATGATTTTTCTAAGGTGGAAATCCTGACCGCTTCAACGGACGCTTCAACTTTAAGCGACCTCGAACTTCCCAGCCCCGAAATCGTTGCTAAGCAACCCCTTGATCGGGGGCCCGGTGAAGCCGAAAAGCTTCGCCTTGCAAGTTTTAATTTTTCCTTGGAAGCAAATGGTAACCCATCTGATTCCACTGGCTTTTCGCCTTTACCCGCTGAAACCAATAAACATGCTGATGATTCCATGCTTAATCTCTTGCTTGATAACAAGAGCAACCGTTGGCTACTTTTTCTCTTCGCTCTGTTCTTTGGGGCTGCACACGCATTAACACCAGGGCATGGCAAAACTTTGGCAGCAGCTTACCTCGTTGGCGAAAAAGGCACTCTAGCTCATGCTTTCCTTCTTGGTGCAGTCACCACGATTTCTCATACGGGTGGTGTTATCCTTCTCGCATTATTGCTTCCCAGATTTTTTCCCAATACTGCCCCCGCTGATGTGCAAACTGTGCTTGGTTTCTTTGGTGGCATCACCATTGCTGTGCTTGGCGCATGGTTGCTACTTCGCAGGCTTCTGGGGCAGGCCGATCATTCTCATGGCCCGGGGGCTTCCCACCAACATAACGCCGATGGCTCTATTTCTGTTAAAACCCAGGATGCAGGTTGGAAAGGTATTGTAATACTTGGAATTGCTGGCGGAATCGTTCCTTGCTGGGATGCAGTTGCAATGCTTCTTTTCGCATTGAGTGCAGGATTGGCAAGTATTGCTGTGCCATTGCTTTTGGCTTTTAGTACTGGGATGGCTGGGGTTTTGGTCGCAGTGGGAATTGCAGTGGTTAAAACCCGCGACATAATCAAAAAACATGGGCCATCAGGAATATGGCTTGAAAGAATTTCGAAGCTTCTGCCCATTATCAGCGCAGTGTTCGTAATTGTAATAGGTGTCTGGCTTTGCTCGGAAAGCCTCAAAGGCCAGACACCTCATTAAGATGATCTGCAAAAACAGTTAATTCACTTAAAGTACACTTAGCTAAAAATAGCCAATGACTTGCCTAGCGAACGCTTCTGATTTCGTCTTCTGGTCCAACTTCGACAAAGTAACTGGCTTCGATGAATCCAGCACTGGGAAGGAAATTATTGTTGGAGCTTTTCCAAACATTTACACGCCATTTATTTGCATACACATTGATCACCGAAATTTTCAATGGGTCTACTGGTTCGCCAACTTTTGCGAAAAGGTTGGTTAGCAAACTGCTTTCGGGTTGAACTTTTATTTTTGGAATCTCTACTTGGGTCATGGTTAAACTCCTACCTGTTTATTTCTTCAAATGTCTATTTAGTTAAACTTCCCGATTAATTGCTTTACGCTTATTAACAAGGTTTCAGTTATACTCCTAGACCAATTTTAAAGAATGATTAATTGGAACCCACTGTAATACATAATAGCCTTACTTTTAATTATTCGTCATGAGAACTAAAATATTTCATCAAGATTGCAATAAATAAAAGAAATTTATGCTCTAACCCCGGTTTAAAGGGGAGTTTTGCTTGCCTAGAGTTCCATTTTTCACAACTTGGCAACTATTGTGCTGCTGCGATTAATTGGAAATCAAGAAGGCGCACAAGTTTAGCTAACTATTCTTAGTAATAGTAATAGCAATAGGAGGTTTTCAACTTTTCTAGGAATGTCAATTAAGGCAATTTAGACATTAGTTTTTGCCTTGTTAAGAATAAATTAAAGATTTGATTGATGGATCAGGAATCGCCCCCTCCCGGACCTATAAATTAAACCACTTCTTGAAAGATTACTCCTAATTGCCCTCACTAAAAATCGACAAACTTTTAGGGTTCAAGTTTAGGTCCAAATGATATTGCTTGATCGGTTTTTCTGGATTTCTTTACTGCATTGTAAAAAGGAACCTTCAAGCCTGCGAGTTGGGAGGGAATGTGGTACCTGCTTATCAAAATGACTATCTGGAAATGCAATTACAAGCGCCAATAAATCGTCAAAAAATTAATACTTGAAGAATCTCTTGACTTAGTAAAGATCAAGCTTGAAGATGAAAACAGAAAGAAAGTGGTTTGTTTAACTCTTCAGGGCTATTTCCCTGCAGAAATTGCAGAGGAGCTTGGGATTTCTAAAAAGATGGTTGAAAGATTCCAAAACGATATCCTCGAAATTCTTACTCTGGAAATAAATGTCACAAATAACAGATTCAGATAACCCAATCAGGCCGCCTTTAGGCCTTCCCCAAGGCAGTGTTCGTGCGTTGCTAACCCTGTTGATTCTTGGAGTTGTTATCAATGAAATGATGGCGGATCGAGATATAGATATTTTGTGGAACGAAACGCTATTGATTGCACTTGCGCATTACTTTTCCAGGCGCAGATTTCTAAATATTCCTCCCGAAGCTGTTCCTCGATTACAACAAGAAGGTTTACTACCACCAGAAACCAGACCCCTTTACCTACCCACAGGAGTTATCCGGGCTCTGATTCTTCTGACATTTGGTGTTGCTGGATTTTTTCTACAAAAACAAGGCCGGCTGTTTGACCCCAAAGTGTTGCCTATCTTTGGCGCGGTTGGCGCTTATATTTCAGGTATGTTTATCGCCTATTTTGCAAAATGGTTTATGCGGCCTGGTGTAAATTCTTTGCTGGCCCGCTGGCAAGACATACAAGCTATGGTAGTTCTAATTACTGTTGCAAGCACTGCTGCAATCTTTTTTATCCATGGGCCAGAAGGGCTGCCTAGCTGGCTTAGGCATGCATCACTCTTTTTAAGCCTGTATTATTTTGGTGCCCGTTAATTATTAAAGAGTATCAACTTCTGTGTTTCGTAAAACCAATGCCGCCTGCTCGGGTGGTACATGGTTGATGTAGAAACCAGTGCCCCATTCAAATCCTGCAACTCGGGTTAACCGTGGGATAATTTCCATATGCCAGTGATAGTGTGGCAATTGCGATGTGTTCAAGGCGCCTGTGTGGATCATGTAGTTGTAGGCGGGGTTATCCAGTGCGATTTCCAACTTTAACAATATCGTTTTTAGAACGCCTGCCAATTCATCCAGTTCGCTCTTCGATGCGTTTTCATAATGGCTGTTATGCTGCTTGGGGATGATCCAAGTTTCAAAAGGAAATCTGCTGGCATAAGGAGCAATCACTAAAAAGCTGGGTGAATCAAAGATGACTCTTTTATCGGCTCCAAGTTCTTGAGAGATGATATCGCAATAAATGCAGCGGCCTCGATACTTGTAAAATTCGAGAGCGCCATTCATTTCTTCGAGAACATTGACGGGTAGAATGGGCGTAACAATAAGCTGGCTGTGGGAATGCTCTAATGAAGCACCAGCAGCAGCGCCTACATTTTTGAAAATCATGCCATAAACCATTCTGGAATCCATTTTCAGATCTGCAAGCCTTTCGTGATAAGTCCAGAGGATTTCGCGGATGTAACTTTCAGGCAGTCGAGCCATGCTCGTTTCGTGAAAGGGGCATTCGAGGATGACTTCATGGGCCCCGATACCATTCATGCAATCGTAAATGCCATCGCCTTTTTTTTGCAGATCGCCTTCGATTTGCAGAGCGGGAAATTTGTTGGGCACCACCCTGACCCGCCAACCGGGTTGATCAACATGGGTGTTTGGTTCCCTGAAAGAATAAATCTCGTTGGGGGTTTTATCTTCGTTGCCTTCGCAAAAAGGGCAGTACCCCCCAGGTGCTAGCAGGGGTTCTGCAGATTGGGGCATGGGTCTGCGTGCCCGCTCAGTTGCAATAATTACCCATCGACCAACAACTGGATCTTTACGAAGCTCTGGCATTATTTTAAATCCCCGACTTAGTGTTATTTAAGTTCAAACTTGTTTTCATAATCAGACATCCCACATGATCTGTTCAAAATCTCGGGTGGGTCTGCTAAAGGTAATTAATCCTTCTCTAGGTGCCCGATCTCGACCAAGTCCATTTTCCAAAATCTCGACATAAAAAGAAACGATTTGATTTTCATTCACATCAAGTGCTTCAAAAGGAATAGATAACTCCACTACTTTCTGCAAAGCAATTTCGATGGATGCTGGTACATCTTTTCCAGCCAACAGATGAGTAAAGGAAAGTTTTTCTTGATTAGATATATCAATGATCACTTGGTGCCCTGCAGGTTCTAGAAACCCGATTTTAATTTGATGGAACTGTTTGAGAGAGATCCTGGCATCTGCGGTGCAATCGATCCGGATGAATAATTTTCGGAGATTAAAACCAAAATAGATGTCACGAAGCGGCCCTCGGGTGGTCATAGCCATGGTCCCTCGTTCACCCTGACAAGCATAATGCCCTGCGGTGAGCCATTCAAAAAATCGGGGTAGGCCATCGATACGAATTTCGAGGAAAGAGCGGGGCAGGGTATGGATATTTCGTGCCCCTTTTTTGCGAATGGGCCTATCGAGCTCGATGGGTGGAATGTCACCCAGAAAAGCATAAACATTTTTCAGATGCCTGCGAAAGAGTTCATCAAAGAGCTCGTCTTGTGCGCAGGAATGGTCGTCCCCATACCACCAGAACCAATCGCTTCCTTGGGCGATATAAATTTCCCGCCAAGCTTTTTGTAATAATTCGGGAAGGGAGAAAGCATCCTTGGTCTTAAGATACTCGCGTGCTTTATGGAGTAGATCCCATGCGGTGTTATCTTCTTCATGCCCGACCCAGATTGCAAAATTATGATTGATCCATGACCCTGCAAAAAGATGGTCCAGATTGTTCGTAGGTGGATTATGCGCAAGGTAATCGCCCAGACGAACAGTATGAACATTAGGCGTTGAGGTGCACTTGCGATAAAGTGCCCGGAGAAAGTCGACGCCCCCACCCGGGTAATGTTCCCAGCAATTTTCCCCATCCAAAATGACAGTGACCAATGCAGGTTTATCTGAGTTGATGGACTTCCCAATTTCCGAAAGGGTGTGAAGAAAATCCTGTGCAGCAGCCTCGGGGTCGCTATGTTGATAACGAAAACCAATCAAATCGCTAAGGGCATGATCACGGAAAACAATGTTGATACCTTTGCCTGAATCATGAACCCTGTAAGCTGAATAAAGTTTATGGGGGTTGCGAACATACCCTTGGGAATCTCTACTGACATCGCCATGGGTTGATGCAGATAGTATTTCTTCATCGGTTGCAATCCAGCGAAAACCAAAGCTTTCAGCAAGCGAGATAAAAGGCTGGCAGACACTGCCCTCGGAAGGCCACATTCCGGTGGGAGCAATTCCAAAAATGGATTTATACTGATCGATTGCTTTTTGGAAATGGACTTTAGCATCTTCCAAATAGCTGGCCTGATAGGAGGGCAATTGAATTTGCGGTAGAGCCTCGCGGGCAAACTTCTTATCTAACAACAAGGGTACAATTGGATGAAAATAGGGAGTGGTGGTGATCTCTATCTGCCCATCATCCTGCAATTTTTTATGCAGAGGCAGGACCTTTTTTAGAATCTCTAGGTGCTTGTCTAAAAGAAGATGTTTTTCTTCCTCTGTAAATTGTTTTCCTTTGGTAACAAGACCGGAAAGAAAAGGATCTTGGGCAACTGCAATGGGATGCACCCAGGCAAGATTAAACCATACCTGCAAATCTCTGAGGTCTTTGGAATTAAAACGACGCAGCGCCTCTTGCCCCGAACATCGCCCCAACCCCCTTCGTTGGTATAACTCGCCATACCGTGGAAAAGCTAGAATCATGTGGTGGGGATTGGCCATGAAGAAATTGTCGAGCAAAAAAACAGCCTCGGCTTCCTCGAGATTGTCTGCGTTGATTCTGGAAACATCTAGGAACCGATCGGATCTGCCTTCTTCGGTGTATTGGAGAATTTGTTCGATAAGGCTGGGAACCAAATTGATGGAACAACGCATGGTGGGGAATTCCATGAGATGCAAAAGCATTCCGTAATAATCTTTGACCCCATGAAGACGAACCCATGGCATGGGGTTTTCGCCTGTTAAATCATCAGGATAATATGGCTGATGTTGATGCCATAAAAAAGCTAAGGAAACATCCGCCATGGTGGATCATGCCTCAGTAATGGAAACACTAAGCTTGGCTAGATATTATTGTACTATAAAGTTGTTGATAATTTTTGGCACTGCGGTTCCAAGACCAATCTTGAGTCATGGCATTGCGTTGAATTTTGGCCCAATCCTGAGGATGATTTCGATAACAATCAATGGCCCTGTAAAGGCAATCATAAAGAGCAGCGGAACTGTAGGCGTTGAAACTGAATCCCGTTGCAGAATTGTTGGCAAGGGAATCAGCATTTGCATCGGTGACAGTATCAGCAAGGCCGCCCGTGGCGCGTACAACGGGCAGAGTGCCATAGCGCATACTGTAAAGCTGGTTAAGACCCGAGGGTTCATAAAGGCTTGGCATTAGGAAGCAATCGGATCCAGCTTCAATTTTGTGTGCCATGGATTCACTGAATGCGAAGTTGAGTGCGACTCTGCCTGGGTAAGTGGCTTGCAATTGAACTAAAGCATTTTGGTAATAAGAATCGCCTTCGCCCAAAACAACAAACTGAATCCCCAAATCCATCATGCGCCAAGCGCTTTCAATCACCAGATCAATGCCTTTTTGTTGAACAAGCCTTGCGACAAGTCCGACGATGGGGATGGCAGGGTTAACTTCGAGCCCGAGTTCGTGCTGGAGAGCCTTTTTGCAGAGTGCTTTTCCGGGTTGAATATTGCGGGCATCAAATTTTCCTGCAATCAATGGGTCGTTTGCTGGGTCCCAGACTTTGTAATCGATGCCATTAACTATGCCGGTTAGTTTGCTCGCGAGAGCAGTTAGCAAGCCCTGCAAGCCATACCCATAATAGGGGGTTTGGATTTCGCGGGCATAAGTTGGGCTGACGGTGCAGATGCGATCAGAGAATACAATTCCCGCTTTAAGAAAGCTGAGGGTATCGTGGAACTCAAGTTGATTTAGATTAAATAGGCTCCAATTAAGATGAGCCATGTTCATATCTTCTTTCCAGAAATTGCCTTGGTAGGCAATATTATGGATGGTCATCAGGCTACGCACTTTCTGGTATTTTTCTGCGAGGGTGCGATCTTCGCTTTTGTCGTATTTTTCTCTTAGTAGTACAGGGCCAAGGCCGGATTGCCAATCATTCCAATGAACAACATCGGGCCAGAAACCAAGTTGTGGGAAGGAGGCAAGTACAGCCTGATTGAAGAAATAGAATCGGGCGGAATTATCCGGGTAATCTTTTTTCGTACCTTCAGAGCCTGCAAATTGGTAGAAGCCTCTGCCATAAGCGGGGTTGTCGCGTTCGAATAAATCAGGATTTTCTACCAGATAAACAGTGACGTTGGAGCCTGGTATTTTTGATTTTGCAAGGGAGCCTGGTACGAGTTTAGGGCCTAGAGGAATTTGAAATCGCACATTAGTGCTTTCAAAGTTTCCTGTTTTTCGGATGCAATGGTACATCGGTAGAAAAACAATAACCTCTTCGCCAAGGCTTTCCAGTGCTGGGGGTAGTGCTCCCGCAACATCAGCCAAGCCGCCAGTCTTGGCAAATCCGACCACTTCCGATGATACCAATGCGCTCCGCATCGCTTTAACCCTTCATAAGGCCTGTAAAAATGCCTCAAAACCATTTTTGTATTGTTAATAGTACTCTATAGTTAAGCTTACGGTTCTAAATGATGCTTCAGAAGTATTTGTTATATGAAGAAATCAGGTTTCCTCTTACGCAAACTGCTAATCCGGAAATTTCGTTACAGCCGGCCGATATCCCCATCGATTCCTTACATTCGCCTGCCTTTATTCAATCTAAATTTAAGATAATTCATGCCCTTTTCTCAAGGGTTGCTAAGATATTCATAGCTTCGAAGTCGATCCAAATACGAGGTTCCCATGGGAAATAAAGTCCTCCTTGCCATGTCGGGGGGAGTTGACAGTTCGGTTTGCGCACAACTGCAGTGCGCTTGATTCGGGCGATGCCCGTCGGGTAGCAGATAAATTCGACATCCCTTTTTATGCGCTCGATTTTGAAAAAGAGTTTGGCAAGATCATGGATTATTTCGCCCATGAATACCTTTCCGGGCGTACACCAAACCCTTGTATTGTTTGCAATAACTGGCTCAAATTTGGACAACTCTGGTCCTATGGGGAAATGCTGGGAGTTGATCATATTGCAACCGGGCATTATGCAAAAATAGTGCATGGCACCGATGGCGCAGAGCTGCACAGAGCAGTAGATCCTGATAAAGATCAATCCTATGTGCTGCATGGTTTGAAGAGAAAGATATTAGAAAAAATCATGTTTCCGCTCGGGGATATGAAAAAGGAACAAGTGCGGGAGTTGGCGTTTGCTGCCAACCTTAGCGTAGCGGATAAACCCGATAGTGTTGAAATTTGTTTCGTACCGTATGGTGATCATGCCAAAATGATCAAGCAGCGTATGCCTGATTTAAATAGGCCGGGGATGATTGTTGATGAGGCTGGGAAATCGCTGGCAACGCATGATGGCATTGAGAGGTTTACCATTGGGCAACGAAAAGGGTTGGGTTTTGCGACTGGGCAGCGCAAGTATGTTCTTAAAATAGTTGCAGAAGAAAATAAAGTCGTTGTGGGCGAAATGGAAGGATTGCTGGCAAAGGGTTTGAAATCGACCGGGGTTAATTGGCAGGCAAATATACCGATGAATGTGCAGATTAATTGCCAGGCGCAAATTCGATATCGCCATAAAGCTGCGCCCGCTAAGGTTATTCGTTTGAGTGAAGAAGCAGCAGAAGTTGAATTTGAAACGAGCCAAAGCGCGGTAACTCCAGGTCAGGCAGTGGTTTTTTACGATGGAAATCGGGTTTTGGGAGGCGGTTGGATCGATCAAGCCCTCTAACTCCCGTAGTTTAGGCTAATCCCCTCAGACTCCTATTGCTAAAATACCGCCATTTTATTCTAATTAACTTCAGGTCTTCCTCAAGGAGCGGGGTATAATTGCACTGAGTTGGTTTAAGATACCCCATCTGTGTTAAGTATCTGTTAAGAATCAACAATCGTGATTGTTTCATAGAACGACAGCCCTAGACTTACTTTGTTGCAAGAAATATTTTAAAATTGATTTCGAACAATATTTCATGGGTCTTAGGCTTTAGTTCTAAAAAATCGTGAAGCAGATTATCTGATAATCATGGAGTTAATGTGGAAAAGATCGAGCGAAGAATGAAAATTGTCTTCGTTTGTACCGGGAATACCTGCAGAAGCCCGATGGCGGAAATTGTGTTCAAAAAGCTTCTTGCAGAAAAACTCGGGTGTCAAATTCATGAACTCCCCGACAAAGGTTATGAAATTCTTTCGGGCGGCTTGGCGGCTTATGATGGCATGGCGGCTTCCCCAAATGCAACCATTGTGGTTCAAAAATTAGGGGTTAGCTTGGAAGATCATCAGAGCAGATATGTGGATATTGATTTAATTAAGCATTCAGATGCTGTTTTAGTGATGACGAAGAACCACTTGGATATTTTTCAAGATCGTTTTCATGACCAACATCTACCCGTTCATATGTTGAGCTTTTCAGGTTCGGATATCAGTGACCCATTTGGTGGAGACGAAAAGGTTTACAGTCAGTGTTTGTCCGAAATACAGGAAAACCTCAAACATTTAGTATTTAAGATACTCTCTTAGTGCATTAAGGTGATAGAATGATCAAACAAGATTTATTTGGAAAGCAAGGATACCATACCATGGTAATCGCAATTGGTAGTGACCATCGTGGCTTTAATGTGAAACAACGCATCCTTAATTTTCTTTCGGGCATGGGGCATGAAGTCCTTGATATGGGCCCGGGTAACGAAGATTGCGTGGATTACCCCGACTTTGCTTTTGATGTAGCTAACTCGGTCAGCAAAAAACAAGCGCACCGCGGAATTCTAATCTGTGGCACCGGCATTGGAATGTGCATCGCTGCAAACAAAGTAGCGGGTGTTCGGGCTGCACCCTGCCATGATAGTATCACTGCGGAAATGAGCAGGCGTCATAACGATGCTAATGTTTTATGCCTTAGCGCAGATTTGTTGGGCGAGGAATTGATTGAGCGCATGGTAAGAATATGGCTGGAAACACCCTTCGAGAAAGGCCGGCATTCTAGGCGCATCGAAAAGATCGAGCAATTTGAAAACGATGCGAGAACCCTTCCCATTCCTTTATCCCAAGTAATGACCACCAAGAAATAAATCTAAGTATCATATAAATCGAAAAGCCTTCTTTACCCTTAAGTAAAGAAGGCTTTCTTGTTTTAAAAACTGAATTAAGCTTGAGGAAGAATTGGTTGACGGTTGAACTTCTGGTAAGGCAGGCGCACCCCTCTGACAAACTGGAAGTCTGCCCGAAGTGAATCTGGTGCATTGTAACCAGCCTGACCACCGAAGGTAACCACATCATCCTGATCCACACCGTCGCCACTAATCCCAAATCCAGATATAAGCTGGCCACCAACATAAATCCCCGAGGATCCAGGGAAGTAGATGACCCCGTTTTGGTTTTGAATCGGGGTTGTCGCTGTTGCAGGCTGCCTGAAGTTACTTCCGGGATGGAACGACGAGAACCCAAACACACTTTGGAAGGCAGAAGCAGGCAAAGGAACACCAACGGTTTGCGCTGTATTAAGGTTAGTCCCACCATCATTAATTTGCGAGAACGGTCCTGAAGGGAAATCAATACCTTCAGGGAATCTTGGTAATGACAAATACCTGATTGTGCGATTGGTGAACGCAGTTCCCGCAGGAACGCCTGGTACCTGATCAATGGATTGCAACTGGGTCGCATCGTTGTAATAACGAAGGTTGCGGGCTTTCCCAACTGCAACATCGAGTGAGAAAGTGGTGCCATCTGGCATGCGGAACAAGCCCAGAACTTCACCTGTTACATCGGTTACCGCAATGGTCATCTTGGCGTTCTGGTTTAAAGGTAGGCGAATTGCAGATCTTGTTTGAAGCGCCTGATTTACCGATTGCATGATGATCGTATTTACTTGGGCAGCAGTGAAATTCACCCCATCATGAGGAGTTACTAAATATCCTTCAGGAGCAAATAGACCTGCAAAAGCCTGAGAGGTTGCAGTGCCTACTGGGATAAGATTTGGAGGCGCACCAGTGTACTGAACATAATTTGTCATTCCGTCCCTAGGAAGTAGGTTGGCAAGGATGCTGTTGGTTGCTGTACCTTCTCCCAAAGCTTGGCCAAATTGCAGGAGTTGCGTCGTTCCATTTTGCCCTGGCATACCAAAGATCGGAAGAGTGATACCTACAAGATCAATCCTAGTAGTGCTTAATGCAGCATTTAAGCCAAAAGAGCCACTCGTTGGTAATGCGATACCACCGACTAGTTGATTTTGTGCAGCACCCCCAGAAGGGAAACCACCCGTTGCTACAAAGGCGCAATATTCAGCTTCCATTGACCGATCAAGTTTAGTTGAATCATAGGTTGATGAGAGAATTGAATTTTCTTCGGTCGCAAAACCGGTTGCACCAGGATAGAAGACACCAATACCACCAACAATTGTATTGTTTTTAACAATTGGAATACCACCAGGCAAAGTGGCAATACCACGACTCTGGGCATTGGGTGCATAGCCCGACATATAACCATAGGAATCTGGCGCGGTGTAAAAGGTGCTTAAAATATCTGCAGGAATATAGGTTGGATCGATATTAAAGCGATAGGGTACAAAAACATCATCTGGAGTTCCCTTGATGCGATCAAGGCCTGGATTATAGGTTCCATCACGGTTGGTTTGTTCGATACCAAAAAGATCAACCTGTGGTGTGAAGGCAATACCGTTGGGCCCGCCATTTGTTGATGGTTGTGGTGGGAAGTGGTTACCAATGCCCACTGCAGCAACATAACCTGGACCACGAACTATGGAATTTTCGTTTGTGTCACTTGGGTAGGAATTTACTTCGCGTTCAGTAACGGTTGTTTGGCTGATGTATCCAATGGTGCGCGAGGTCAAAGGTGCTTGGTTATTACCAAACATGCCACCTGTTCTTGCAAGTGCTACTGCACCATCGACAGCAAAAACGAAAAGGTTTGGATCAAAATCCGGGCTGTTTGGGTTCATCTTCGAGTTGACACCGCCTTCAACTTGAACGCCCAAAATTCTACCCTGCCTATCCACAATTGCGATAATCCCATCCTCACTTTTAGTTGCAGCAGCAGCGCGTTGTAAAAGGGTTGTTACATCGCTGATGAGTAAGGTTTCATTTTTGCTGGGTGGCAAGTTTAATGTGGAAGAAAGATCCGGAGGTGCCTGTGGAAGAATATAATTAAGATCATTAGATGATAGATTAGTGATGGTGGCTTGAGCACCGCCGTCAGAATTAAGGGCATAACCAAAAAAACGATTGATCCCAGGCCCGCCTGTGAATGAATCCACACCCGAAGGGCTGCCGATGATATCGAAATCCCCCTGTCCAACTATATTGTCATTCCCGGTACCACCAGCCATGCGGTTGGCGCCTATGCCCCCGGTGATCGTCGAACCGCCGCCGCCGCCAAACACCCTGTCATTACCCAAGCCACCATCAATGAGAGCGGGTTGAATAATTTGGGAAGAAACTTGAAGTGAATCATTTCCTGCGCCACCAAATAGATAGATGGAGTTGACATCAACAGAATTAAAACGGCCTGTTTCCTGAT
>JAPLNF010000231.1 GCA_026692965.1 Planctomycetota bacterium | reverse complement strand
CTACTGTGAACAAGTTCTACGCTTTGATGATTACCGCTGGTGTTATTGCTTCTGGTGTTGTTGGCTGTGGTGGCGAAGCCCCAAAGAAGGAAGAAAAGAAGAGCGCTCCTGTTGCTCCTGCTAAGAAGGAAGAAGGCAAGAAGGAAGAAGGCAAGAAGACTGCTGCTCCTGAAGCCAAGAAGGAAGAAAAGGCTCCTGAAGTTAAGGCTCCCGAAGTAAAGAAGGAAGAAAAGAAGTAATTCTTGCTTTTCTTTTTGTGCTTTAAAAGTCTTTTTAAATATATAAGCCGAGTCCCTTGCCCGGATGACTCGGTTTGTTTTATTCCCGGGCGGAAACATCCAGATATTACTGGATAAATTCAAAGGATTTGATCATGAATAAGATGGTTAGCACTATTGCTTTATCTGCTTTTATTGCTGCTAGTTTTACCGGTTGCGGTGGCGATGCCCCTGCTCCTAAGAAAGATGACAAGAAGGCTGCTGCTCCTGCTGCGCCAACTGGTGGTAAGGAAGCAGCTAAAAAGTAGTCTCTCTCCTGTTTTAATTTAAGGGTCGATTGGCTAATTTCCAATCGACCCTTTTTATTTGCATTGAACGCAATTCTGAAAGGGTAAAATGAATCAGTACCTAAAGTTTTTTTTCGTTGCTTTATCCCTTCCTGTATTAGTTGCAGGTTGCGGCAGCGACCGCGAAAAAGGGATGAATAAAGATAAGGGGTTCCCCCGAACCGAAACACCCAAAGTAGAAAAGAAAAAAGCGCCAGAAACGAAAGCACCAGAAACAAAAGCGCCAGAAGCAAAAGCGCCAGAAACAAAAGTGCTAGGAACGAAAGTACCAGAAACGAAAGCACCAGAAACAAAAGCGCCAGAAACGAAAGTGCCAGTAACGAAAGCACCTGAAACGAAAGTGCCAGTAACGAAAGCACTAGTAACGAAAGCACCAGAAACGAAAGCACCAGTAACAAAAGTGCCTGAAACAAAAGCGCCAGTAACAAAACCGCTAGTAACAAAACCGCTAGTAACGAAAGCACCAGAAACGAAAGCACCAGAAACAAAACCGCTAGTAACGAATGAGCCCGAAACGAAAGTGCTAGGAACGAAAGCAACTGATAAGAAATAGTCTCCCCTAAAAGCTTTATCTTTGGCCAACATTGTCTAATTCAAGCCGAAAGAATTTAGGGAGATAAGTGGTTTCTTTGTGTGTGGAAGTTGCTAAACGCCGTAGCGGGGTTCTGTGCTTTTAAAAAGCATTCTCATCGCGAAGACTCCAAGAGCCCAAAGAAAAATCAACCTAGGGATTGTGGTATTGGTTTTTAGCTGTGTAATCGGCAGCGTGGTAATTGATGTGTTTGGTGAGCAAGATGGGCTTTTTAATGGTGTTGTAACAGAGTTGTAAAAGAAAAAGCCATCCGATTAAATCGGATGGCTTTAAGTGTTTATACTTTGAGAATATTAAGCGTTAGATTCAGCAGCCCTTGAGCCAAGAGCTTTGAATTTTCTCTTCTCGATGCCTTCACCAAATATAAGCAACAAGGGGCTGGCAATATAAATGGAACTGTATGTTCCCACAATAACCCCAATCACCATAACAAAGGCGAAAAGGTGAACGCCTTCACCACCCCAGATGTAAAGAACCAAAACCACCAACCAGGTTACGAAAGAGGTTAGAACGGTTCTGCTAAGGGTTTGATTAACACTATCGTTGATCATTTGGAATGAGAGTGTGGGGTTTTTGCCACGCACTTCCCGGATGCGATCAAAAACAACGATGGTATCATTCACGGAATAGCCTACAAGAGTAAGCAGTGCCGCTACAGCAGGTAAATCGATTTTGAATTCCTGAAGCATGAAGAAATTGCCAAAGAAAGAACCATGGAGGTAATGACATAAAGCAATAGCCCCCAAAGTGAAGAACAAGTCGTGAATAAGGCAAAGGAGTGCTGCAAGGCCGAAGGTCCAATTTCCGAACCTAAACCAAAGATAAAAAACAATCGCAGCCCAAGACGCAACAATGGCATAAAGTGCGCGTTGCTGAGTGCTTGATGCAAGTTGCGGATCGAAGTTTTCAAGTCTTTCAGGCTGAGCTTTTGAGTTGAATTCTGATTGAACTGATTTCAGAGTTTCTTCAAGAGCGGTAACACTGGCAGGTTCAGGAAGTTCGAGTGTCATTTTGTTGAATCGACCATCTTTTTGCTCGCCAGCAGGATCTAAGCGCATTTGCCTAGCAAGCGTGGTAAGGTTTTTCTTTTCAAATTCTTGTCGAAGAATGTTGGTGATTTGTGCCCTAGAAGCATAGCTATCAAACTCGAGAGAAGCATTCATGCCATTTTTGTCAACCGAGTATTTAGATAATTGGACACGTTGTAAATCGCTCCCAACGATATTATTGACTTCTTCAAGAACCGTCGCTGCTATGCGTTCGGTGGTTCGGATGGTGAAGAA
Source organism: Planctomycetota bacterium (assembly GCA_026692965.1). Classification (GTDB taxonomy): domain Bacteria; phylum Planctomycetota; class Planctomycetia; order Gemmatales; family Gemmataceae; genus UBA969. The sequence continues at coordinate 11,986 of JAPLNF010000231.1, read as the reverse complement.
CTTGCTTTTATTTCCGAGACTGATTTCCGGATTGGGCAGGAAAATCTGTTCGATGGAAATTTCAGGGAGGGTAGTCTTTGCAAATTTGCCTCTTAACCAAGAAATGTCCTGCATGGAGGTGAGTTGCCCACTATAAGCGGTACCTCCTACGAAATCGATGTTAAGGCCTTTGTCGAGCCTGTAAATAAAGAGGCCTCCCCCGATAACAGTAAGGGACAAGGTGATGGAAAACATCGCACGCCTGATAGCCATGAAATCGAAATTAGGATTCACGAAAACATGCAACATCTTCAGGTCGCCAATCCATCCCTTAAGCTGGCAGACATCAAATATTGTTCGAGTCATGAACAGCGAGGTAAAGAGACTGATGATAAGCCCAAGTGTAAGACTGATGCCGAACCCGCGTAGTTGATCATTGCCAACCACATACAGAATGACCGCAGTAAAAATACTGCTCATGTGGGTATCAATAATGGTAGGGAAAGCACGGTCATAACCGTTTCTAAGAGCAAGGAGAATACTAGCTCCTTTTTCCCGTTCTTCACGAAGGCGTTCGTAAATAAGAATGTTTGCATCAACAGCCATACCGAGAGTAAGCACCAAGCCAGCAAGGCCAGGCAGGGTGAAGGTTGCTTTAACAATTACCATGAATGCGACGGTAAGAAGCAGGTTTGAAAGAAGCGCAATACAAGCAACAAGGCCTGAAAGACGGTAATAGACAACCATGAAAACGATAACAGCAAGGAACGCAAAGATAATCGAATAGGTTCCAGCTTTAATGGTGTCATCGCCAAGAGTAGCGCCAACAGTGTTTTCGCTGACAGGCTGAGGTTTTAAGGTTGCAGGAAGGGCGCCTGCACGAAGAATCCTTACTAAGGTGTCGATATCAGCAGGGGTAAAGCTGCCGCTGATTTGGCCATCGGTACGAATTGCCTGATTAAGAACAGGGGCCGATCGAATCTGTCCATCCAAAACAATCGCAAGATGCCTTTTGAAGCCATCTTTGCTAGCAGGCCTGTTACGGTTGGTGAGTTCATAAAACCGGTTGCCACCCTCAGCAGAGAAGCGGAAATCTACGGTAAGATCGCCTTTGCTATCCATGCCCCTTCGAGCGCTGGAAAGGAAGTCGCCGGTGATTTCTTTACCTTTTTCAGTATTACGGGTTAAAAGGAAGTACTCGTACTTCTTTTCGGATTCTCGGTCCTTGGGCATTAATCGTTCAGGATTGGGAATGGTTCTAGAATAGATAAGGCAAGAGTTGGTGCCCGGTGCGGTAGTAGCTTCTTTATCTCGGGTGGATGCGACCTGCTTGAAACTTCCACTTCTAACTGGGTCGGTTTCAGCAGAACTGTTAAGGCCAAGAGAGTAAAGTTCTTCTTTGCCAACTTCGATCCAAGAATAAGAATACTGGGCTCGATCGCCATTGATGGATGCATTGAAAGTGGCAGTGCCATTATCTGTCATGGGCGCAGGGGGTGCATCGCCATCGCGGGCAAGTTTTTTTAAACGAACTTGATTGGCTGGTTCACGAAGATATTTTTCTGCAGCAGCAATAGCTTCTTCATCATCAAGCCTGTTGGCAAGAATCCTGAATTCCAATCGTCCTTGCTGGGCGATAAGATCTTTGATTCGCTCAACTTCTTCGGTAGTGAGGCTCCGTTTTTCTTTATTTTGCAAGAAGCGATCGCGAATAGATTTGCTAACAGATTCTTTTTCTGTATCTGGATAGGCATCTTCAACGCGGGCAATAAGCCGCATAATGTCGCCGCGGGGAACAGTCTGGTAGTTAGATCCTTCTTTACCAGGAAATTCCTTACGGACGGTTTCCAAGATTGTTTGCCAAGATTTTTCTTCAGCTTCGGATTGCTTTTGCCCACCAGTTGGCAGAATGATTTCTACCCGCGGTGGATTACCCTGAATGGGTCGGATGGTAATATTAAAAAGATCTGCTGGATCGATACGCCTTTTAAGCGAAGCAGCAAGCTCTTCAATATTAACCGTAGTATTTGGTTCAGTCTTCTTGGAGTCTACCTCGTAAACGAGAATGGAACCCCCAACAAGATCGACCCCAAGGCGGAAACCACCCTGGCCGCTATCATACTTTGCATATGCCAATAAAAGCACAGTGCTGGGAATAAGGAAAGAAAGAAGACAGATGACAATTCTGCTTAAATTCTGCTTCATAGTTTGAACTTTACATCATTGGCGGAACAAAATATTGTGCCGGTTCCCCGCCTTGAGAACTACGGCTTAGGAAGAGACTTTACCATTAGTTTTGGTTTGATGCTCTTCTTCGTTTGAAAAATTTCTAGAAATACTTCCTTTAGTCATACGAATCCGAGTATTGTCATCAACCTTAATGGTTAACTCATCCTCGTTATCGCTGACAGCAACTACAGTCCCATAAATACCTGCAGAGGTCAAAACCCGATCATTTTTCTTTATCGTATTTAGCAGAGTTTTGCGTTCTTTTTCCTGCTTTTGCATGGGTCGCCAAAGAATGAAATAAAAGAGCACCAAAATACCCATGGGCAGAAATAAATTCATCCAAAAAGGCTCTGGGGATTTTCCATCTGCCTGGGCCCAAATCTGGATCGAAATTAAATTCTGAATCATGAATACCTCTTTAACCTTTTATCATGTCTCTCATTGGTTCTTAAGATGGATCTTAAGTTTATGCATCAAACCGTGCAAGGCAATCTGCCCTGTATGATTCAAATTTGCCCAAATCGATGGCATCACGCGCGCCCTGCATTAGTCTGCAGTAATAGTTTAGATTATGGATTGTGAGCAAAGTTGCCCCTAGCATCTCTTCCGCCATGAATAAATGATGCACATAAGCTCTGGTATGGTGAACGCAGCAATAGCAGTTGCAGCCTTCTTCGAGGGGTTTTTCTGATCTGCGATGCTCGGAGTTACGCATTCTGAGTTTGCCGAAAGAAGAGAAGCCGGTTGCATTGCGTGCGTTTCTGGAAGGCATGACGCAATCAAACATATCTATGCCGTTATAAACCCCATCTAAAAGATCCTCCGGCCTACCGACGCCCATAAGGTAACGGGGCTTGTTTTCTGGCAAAAACGAAGCGCTTTGGCCTAGTACCGCCACCATTTGCGCAGGGGTTTCGCCAACGCTAAATCCTCCGAGGGCATAGCCCGGGAAATCCAATTTAATAAGCTCCTTTGCGCAATATTCGCGCAAAGCTAAATTGGTGCCGCCTTGCACAATACCAAAAACAGATTGGGTTGGGCTTTTAGCAGAGTCCCTGCATCTGGATGCCCACAAAATAGTACGATCAACCGCTTTTTTTAATTGATCTTGATCGCATCCAAACGGAGGGCATACATCAAGACACATTGCAATATCAGCGCCCAACTTTTCTTGAATTGCGATCGCTTTTTCCGGGCTTAGATCTAGAAGCGTGCCATCTAAATGAGAACGAAACGCAGCCCCTTGATCCGTGATCTTGCAATCATGTGCCAAACTAAATACTTGAAAACCACCGCTATCAGTTAAAATCGCCCCGTTCCAATTCATGAATTTATGTAAACCACCCATGGCTTGGACCGTATCAGGGCCTGGGCGAAGAGCTAGGTGGTAAGTATTTGCGAGGATAATTTTTGCAGTGGTATCAGCGATTTGGTCGGAGGTCAGGCCTTTAACCGTGGCAAGAGTGCCAACGGGCATAAAAACAGGGGTATCGATAGAGATACCCCTGACATTTAAAACTCCCCTGCGAGCCGTTCCGTCTTTTTTAAGCAGATTAAAGGAAAGACTCATTCGAAAAATCCAGGCAAGAGAAGAACTTAATCGCCTCGCAATGAAAGGCCCATAGCCTGCAGTTTTTCACGAACTTCACTGAGGGAAGTCATGCCAAAATTGCGGGATTCAAGCAGTTCATCGGCAGTACGCTGCATGACTTCGCCCATGGTATTGATACCAAGTCGATTCATACATTTTCGGGCTCGAACCGAAAGCTGCAGATCAGAAATAGGCCTATTCATTAAAGCCATTTCCTGCTCGGTTAGATTTTGCGGGAGTCGGAAAACAGGTTCGCGCTGTGTGGAATCTTCAAGGGACTGGCCCAAACGAAGATTTTTAGCAACCAGCATTTCTTTGATTTCGGTAAGCGAGGTTTCGCCGAAGTTTTTACTTGCTAGTAATTGAGCTTCGCTAACTCGGGTAAGGTCACCCAAAGAGCGAATATTCATCTTTTTAAGGCAATTACGGCTGCGAACGGAAAGTTCGAAATCGGTAACTGGAACTTCAAGCACCTGATTGTACTTACTGTTATCACGGTCTTCATCAGGGCTGTAGTACATGGTCTGAGCGGCTTGGGCATCTTTAAGATAAAGTCTGGCTTGATCATCAAGTGGGTCGGAATAAAGTGCAGTTTTGTAGCAATCAACCGCTTTATCAAATTTGTTGTTGTCTTCGTAAAGAACCCCAAGGTTTTTGAGCACGCCCACATGAATAGGGGGGTGTTTAAGGCATTTTTCGTAGAAACCAATGGCTTCGTGATCGTTACCAGCTTGATCGTTTGCTTGAGCGAGGTGGAAAAGAGCCCCGGTATGTGTGGGGTCTAATTCAACAGCCCGTTCAAGATGCTTGACCGCAGAGGCTTTTTCGCCTTCGTCAAGAAATATTCCAGCTTTTTGGAAATGGAACTCAGCGCTATGGCTGGCAAGTTCTTCCAATTTAACAAGAGTGGCTTTTGCTTCTTTGAGATTTTCTTTTTGACGAAGAAGATCAATTCGTTGGAGCTGAACTTGATTGATGTTGTAGCCCAGTTTTTCAGCTTTATCAAAAGCTTTGGACGCTTCTTCGATATTTTTGGTGGAAAGACAGGCTTTTCCCAAATAAAAGAAAGCCAAGCTGCTTTCGCCATGACTTAGGTTTTCGATGGCTTCGCTGGTATGGCCCATGAAATAAAGAGCGATACCCAGTTTAAGTTGGTATTTTTTATGACCAGGGGCTGGCGTGGTTTCAACTTTCTTTTTAAGAAGTTGAACTACTTCTTTTAAGCTTTTGAATTGTTGGTTTCCCTGAGCCAATCCGTTGCGAAGTTGCTGGACAGTGCCAGCATCGCAATCTTCTTTTTCTACCATCAAAGTTCGCAAGTCTATCAGCATTTGGTCAGCCATAAATTTAACTCCACAACGGAAACATCAAGATGAAGGTTGAGTAAGCTTGAGGGTTTCTGGACAATAAAGAAAGTCAAGCTTTAACTATTTTGGCCCTGCAATTCTTCAAAAGTAAATATATTCACAATAGGGCCATAATCAAGTGTATTTGGCTAGGTGTTGGTAAGGTAGGGTAAATTTACCTAAATCTTTACAAAATAGGGCGATATTTTTATGAGTTCGATTTCTTGTTATGCGATGGTTGTTTCGGGGTTGGAAAGTATAGCTGCACGCGAAATCGAGTTGCTATTAGATGCCAAAATCACGCGAAAAACGGATGGTTTGGTTACTTTTAAGATCGATGGCCCTGATCCTGATGTTTTTGACCTTAAAACCACGGAAGATGTTTTTCTTTTTGCTTGGGGGACAGATTCTCTTACTTATAGGGCCAAAGATTTAGAAGATATTCGCAAATGGACCGCCAAAGAGGGTGATTGGACCCGCCTGATTAGTCAACATCATGCTTTTAAGCCCAAAACCAAGGGGAAGCCCACTTATCGGTTTATCACGCAAATGGATGGGGAGCACGGCTATCACCGAAAAGATGCGCAAAAGGAGTTCGCAAAGGGATTGGCTAAGTTTATTCCGCCAAACTGGAGAATGGTCGAGGATAATGCCTCGGTAGAATTTTGGTTAACCATTGAAGAGAAGACAGCTGTAGCAGGAATCAGGCTGACCGACAAAACAATGAGGCATCGAACCTACAAGGTTGCGCATCGCCCGGCTTCGTTGCGACCCACCGTTGCAGCAGCGATGGTCCGGATTGCAGAGCTTAAACCGACGCACAAGGTGATGGATCCTATGTGTGGTGCGGGAACTATCCTTGGAGAATATCAAATTTTTGCAGAAGGATGGCGTATGCCGCGAGAAGCGGCATGGGGTGGAGATATCGAGCAGGCAGCAGTTTTGGATGCTTCTGCAAATACCAGAAGGTTGGGGAAAATTTATTTGCACCGTTGGGATGCTCGCTGGCTTCCTCTTGATTCTTCTTCGATTGATCGAATTATTTGTAATCCGCCTTTTGGTAAGCAGATTTCGCCGGAAGTGGACATCAATAAACTTTATCGCGGATTGATGATTCAGTTTAATCGAATTCTTAGCCCTGGTGGCAAAGCAGTGTTATTGGTAAGTGATTATGCAGCATTAAAGGGCGCTTGTGAAAATGTTGGGTGGGAACTTGAAAAGAAGTTCCGCACAGAAATTCTTGGCCAAAATGCGGTCATCAGCCTATGGCATAAGCCTGCACCAGAAGGTACACTGTCTGAACCGGAGGGCGTTTTGCCAGTATTGAATGATTCTCAAGGAACGGAATAAGTTATGGCTAATGATTCGATATCTATGAAGTGCGAACATTGTGGTGCTAACCTTAAGTTGCCCGCAACCCTTGCACCCGGAAAAAAAATAAAGTGCCCAAAGTGCTCCGGGGTTATCGTCGTTCAATCTGCATCTGCAGCACCTTCCAAGCCCCCCAAGGATGAGAAAAAAGCACCGGAAGCCCCGCCTAAAAAAAAGAGTAGTGCCGATGATGACGATGACGATGGCGTGCTTTATGGGTTGCGGGATATTGCCAATCCAGAACAAGAGGCAAAAGCAAAGCCTAAAGTAAACTATGCTCTCGATACTTCAAACAAGGATCTTCGTGGGCCCGCTCAAGCAGCTCTGTTAGGGCCCTCCAATAAAATCATGTTTCGCAGTATGTTTTGTGTCGCCCTGTGTGTATTTAGTTTTGGGGTGGCAGTTTGGCCTTTTGTGTTTTCTGAGGACATTCTTGATTACAAAGAAACCTTGAAAGCTTATTTCAAAATCGAGGCTGAAAAAGCAAAGGGCACTCCCGAAATCCAAAAGCAGCTTGTGGATCGCGGCAGTAAGATTGATAAAGATAATAAGAATGACATCCTTGCCCACAATGTTTACCCCGAGGTTGCGGAGCGCCAAAAGAAAATGGGGCTTACTGACATCCCTCAAGGCATTCCCCTTCAACCTGCTGAGCAGGAATTTATAAAAGAAATTCGAACCAAGCAGGTTCCCTATCGCATTTCTTGGATTATTCTTTCCTTGCTTATCCTTGTTTACAATGCAGTGGAAGCAATGGCTGCAGTCAGAATGCAGGCTTTGGAATCCTATAACTGGTCCATGGTTTGTGCAATCATGGGCATCCTGCCCTTTAACTGTATTGGTCTTTTGGCCAAGATTTGGTCTGTGGAAGTACAACCAGATCCCATGCAACTAGTACCTGACGAAGGGTTTGATCTGCTGCAATTGTTTACGCATCCCCTGTTTTTACTTTGTCTTGAATATATTGGTTCGCTGGGCATGGGCCTCATGGCATTACAGGTTTTATTAAAGCCCGAAGTTAAAGAGGGTTTTACTTACAAAGGTGATATCTAACCTTATTTTTTTTGAAACCCGGATAAAAGAAGCTTGAACCAACCTTTGATTCTTCCGAACCAAGTTGGCGCATGCAGTGCAAGTAATAGCCCCTCGACAATCGGGATAGAATCTGCAGCCTTGGGTGTTGCAAGTTCGTAATGGGGTCTGAATTTTCCACTGACAATCGAAATAGATAACGGCCTAGTCATTTCCAGTAGGCCTTCTTCTCCTTGAGTTGCGCCCCATCCGCTAAAGCCAACTCCGCTAAAGGGGGTTGCAGGATGTGCGTGGGGAACAATTGCATCGTTGATGGAAACGCTTCCCACTTTTAATTCTAATGCGACTTTTTCTCCTAATTCTTGATTCGCAGTAAAAATGCTTGCACATAGGCCAAAGGGGCAGGCATTGGAAATACGGACGGCATCATCAATCGTTTTGTATGTAAGCACAGATAAGACCGGGGCAAAAATTGCTTCGTTGCAAATCCCCATCTCTTCACGAACATTAATTAGGATGCAAGCATCGAAATGCCCATCCTTCCAAATATCTGACTTGTTTTGGGGCCATAACAATTCCGCACCTCCAACCAAAGCAGATTCAATGAGGCGCAGGGCGCAGGTTGCCTGCGATTCCATAAGTATTTTTCGGGGCTTAAACTTCTTAGCTAGTTCAATTAGCTTTGGTGAAATTTTGTCCAGCCTGGTTTCGGGGATCAAGAATCTTCTGCTTGCCATGCAGGTCTGCCCTGCATTGATATTTGTAGCAAACCAAGCTGCACTCACTGCAAGATCTACATCGCCATCCTCTAAAAGTAGCAAAGAATCGATACCAGAAAGTTCAAGAGTCGAGGGGATAAGCCTTTCAGCACATTTTTTCGCGATGGCTTTTCCTGTTTCAAAGGAACCTGTCATGACTACGAAATCGATTTTCGAATCGATAAGAACAGGCCCTGATTCTCTTGATGATGAAAGCTCTGTAAAAATGTTTGGTGGAAAAGTTGCAAGAATAAGTTCAGCAAGGATGGTGTTAGCTTCCTGTGAATTTTCCGATGGTTTCCAAACGACCCCATTTCCCGCCACCAATGCTTGAATGATTTGAACCCCATTGAGAAATAACGGGTAGTTCCAGGTGCCTATAATCCCGACGATTCCACGGGCCTTTCGATGCACCTTGGATTTTTGCAGGAACATCCACCAGGGGGTGTCGCTAGAACGGATTTTTCTTGGCCTTAAAAGATGGGCAGCGTTTTTTTCAAGAAATTTGCATGCTTCTGCAAGGGGCAGGATCTCGGCTCCGAGTGTCTCTTCATATGGTTTTCCGGAATCAAGAAACAAAGCTTTGGCAATCCTTTGTCTGTGCTCTACAAGAAGGTGCCTGAATTTTCTGACTTTTTGCAATTTGTCTTGGATTAATAACTTCTCCCATTGGCCTTGGGAGGTGCGCATAAGCAGCAATTTTTCTGCAAGCTCCTGATTATTCATAAATTGAATGTTCATGTAAATTATCTTAGGCGAGAATTGCCCGCAGGGCACGCCCGTTTGGAAAAAGGAACTGCATTCATGTTAAATCTTCTGGACATAAAGCCACTACCTCTTGCAACCGCAGGACTCGATCCTGTGAAGGGGGAAATAAAATCCGTTCCTGAAGATTTTGTTGTCGAGGAAATTCCTGCGTATGAACCCGCAGGGGAGGGTGATTTTCTTTACCTTTGGGTTGAAAAACGTGATCTTTCTAGCCCATACATGGCACGAAGCCTTGCAAAGGCGCTTTCGATTCCATCCATGGAAGTAGGGATGGCGGGATATAAAGATCGTAGATCGGTATCAAGACAGTGGATCAGCGTGCCTGGGCATTTGGAAAAGGAGACTGATAAAGTAGAAATCGAAGGATTTAAGATTTTACGAAAATCTCGCCACAGCAATAAGCTTCGAACCGGCCACTTGCATGGCAACCAATTTAATATTCTTCTTAGATCGAATATGGATGAGCAGAATCAGCAAAAGATAAAAAAACTTGTGGAACGCGTGACGGAGACGGGGCTTTGGAACTTCTATGGTGAACAAAGGTTCGGTAAGAATCTGGAAACATTGAAAATCGGTCTCGATTTGCTGGCACAAGATAAAGAAGCATCTAGAAGGCCATTTTATCTTCGGAAATTAGCATTATCGGCGGTGCAATCTGCATTGTTCAATGAGGTTTTGAGATTACGAATTACTAACAACACGCACAAGAAAGTTTTGCAAGGCGATGTACTTTGCATGCTTCCTCAAGAATCTAAATGCCATGCGCGCAACTTGCAGGAAGATCAGGCTCGAGTGGATCAAGGTTTAATGGCAGTTACGGGCCCAATGCAAGGGTGGAAGATGTATCCAAAGCCTACAGAAGAAGCCTTGTTGTTGGAAACCAAGGTTTGCGAATCTTTTGGTTTTAAACAAGAAGTTTGGAAAGGATTCGGGAAATTTTTAATGGGCGCAAGACGATGTATGGTTTACCCCATATCAGAATTGAATCTCGGTTTTGAAGCGGATGGTGTGAGGCTCTCATTTTCTCTGCCCGCAGGAGCTTATGCCACCCAACTAATTCGGGAAATAACTCAGCAAGATGCAGCCGAAGAGCCCGAATGTTAAATGATGTAAAATGGAAATTATGGAACAATAATTCAGGGCCTGACCATACTCTTTAATTAACTTTTAGAACTTTGAAATAATTTTCTTGATGTATCTCCTAACAAGTGTTTGAATAATTTTACCAGCGTGACAACCTTAGAATTTCAGGATACAAATGGCAAACAAAGTTATCTCGATCGAAGACTGTACTGTTCCCGAAAAAATATTACTTGCTGCAAATCTGCTTGAAGAATCTGGCCAGACACCTTTTAGTGCCGAAGCCTTGATAGTGATGGCGTGGCAAAAATATCCTCGAACATTTGGCCTCAAGGGCTTTGTGGAATTGTACCCTGACTCCAACAAAATCCTAGCTAGTATCATGGGTGAAAAGGGATTAGCTCGTAGGGGTTGGCTTGTTAAGACCGGCCTCAAAATGTACGCCCTTACCAAAGATGGTCTGGTTGTTGTCAAGCGTATCCTTAAAGGCGAAGACAGGCCCGCTTCTAGGCAGTCCACCATTCGTACCAATAAAGAAACTGATCGCATTCTTCTTGCCATTATGGATTCGATTGCATTTGAAAAATTCCAAGACGGGCGTAAGCAGGAAGTTGCTTTCACCGATGCTTGCAAATTTTTTTCAATAGTAGATGGCATGAGCGCAGATCAAATTGATGCCAGAATTAATGTGGTTTTAAAATGCCTGCAAAATATGGAACATCAGATTGGGTTGGGAAATGCCGTTCTTAGCACCGGGCAAAGTGTTGCGATGGTGGATGTTGTACTTGCGATGGAAATACTCAAGCACCTTGAAGACAAATTTTCAAGGCACTTTAATCTGCTGAAAGTTCGTGCAGCGAAATAGTCTGAACTAGGCAGGCTTCTTTTTCTTCATTAGATTTTTAATCCCAAGGCCTGCACCGGTTTTGGGATTTTCTTCAAATCGCATCTGCGAGCTTTCAACATACTCTTCATTTATTTCAAAGCTTATCCATTTGCGTCCGAGTTTTTGACTAACTGCACCCGTCATATTGCTTCCTGAAAAAGGATCGAGCACCGTATCGCCTGGGCTTGTTAAAAACTGCACAAAAAATTCCGGAAGTGGTTCGGGAAAACGCGCAGGATGAATTGTTAACCCTTCTTGCCTGCACCTCTTGATATAAGAATCGGCAGATCTGCAATTAGGAATTGAAAGCATGTTCGGAGGAATTGCCCCGCCATTATCCTTCTGGAAGTTGGGCCCAATTTCGTGCTGGGATGGCCTCATGGCTGTATCGTATCCATCACGTAACAAGCGTTGCATGGATTTGCTGTAGGGCTTTAAGACTCTACGGTTATCTGCTTGTGGCTCTTCGGTTTTGGAAAGCCACCAAACCATGTTGACGGCATCTTTCACCCGAGTTCGACGGATAGTTACCCACTCTGCAGGGGTTGGTAATTTGCTGGGATTGTACCAGTAGAATTCCTGCGCCAGATGGAAACGCTGACATAATTTTAAAATCAATTCGTATTGGAATAAAGAGCGGGTGCCTTTTTTTGGATTCCAAGCACCTGCTAGATCCATAACAAACGAGCCGTCAGGTTTTAAGATTCTTTGAATTTCCCAAGCGAAGGGAAGTATCCAATCCACATAGGATGCTGCATCAACATTGCCGTAGGCTTTTTGTCTTCGCAGTGCGAAAGGCGGAGAAGTTAGAACTAAAGAAATAGAGTTATCTTTAACCTTTTTTAAAAGTTCCAGGGCATCCCCAAGGTAACATTTACCAAGCGATGTTTCGTAAGCCGGGGTCAGCCTGCTAATGGACATGCAATAATCCTGCGCTAGTCTTCCT
>JAPLNF010000230.1 GCA_026692965.1 Planctomycetota bacterium | reverse complement strand
TGTCAAAGACCGAAAAAGCTCCCATTGGAAGCTCTGTGTCGTTTACTGGCTAACTGTCGTAACATTCATCCAGTACACATAATGATTTTTAGGGCTGTGGAGCTCCAAGACAAGGGGAGTGCAAGAAATTTTTTGCAAAGCTTCAAAAAACACTGAAAAATCAGCTATTTCTCGCTGCATTTATTTTTCGCAGGATCTTCTTTAAATACGCCACACCGTCTAATTCCGCATCTTTGAACCTAGATTTGTGCCTCCAATTGGGTTTCTCCTTCCAAGTTCCGGGTACATTCTGCGGTTCCCTGCAAAACCAAGCGTCTTCTAAATTCACAAGTACTGTGCCAGCATTGCTTTGTGTTAATTCATCAAAGATACTGCCCAATACCATTTCCATCTGTTTTTCTTGCTCTAGCACAGTAATTTCTTCGTTATTTTCCGCACCAATCCCCTTTAATACGGCTTCGCGCATAATTTTTCTTGCAGTCTGCTCCTGTTGCGCTTCTTCTTCTGTTAATAGACCCATTTCCACTCTTTCTGCGATGTCGGTGCCCAACCAATAAGAAGCAAAAGTTGGTAAATCGTGTGTATTTATACTGGCAACCGCCCCCTCAGGAGTTTCATTAAGCACCCTGCCCTCTGTTGGGTTTATCTCAAACTGCCCTACACAAAGCCGATGCCAACCATGATTTTTCATCATCGGGCGCACCGCAGGGGGTACTGTTCCTAAATCTTCCCCAATGATTAACGCCTTGTGTTTATGGGATTCCAAATTAAAAACAGCGTACATTGCTTCTGAATTGTAACGAACGTAGGCCCCATTCTTGGCTCCCAGGCCTTTGGGCACCCAATAAAGCCTGTGTAGGCCCATCACATGATCCACCCTAAGCATGGAACAATGCTTCATATGGTGTGTCAGGCAACTTCGCAGGTAAGTTAATTTGTTGTCTAAAAGTTTATCTGGCCTAAGAGGTGGGAAACCCCAGTCTTGCCCTAAAGTAAAAAAACTATCGGGGGGTGCCCCGCCTGAAGCGCCCATTGCAAAAAGCTCTCTATGCCGAAACACATCATAACTATCAGCATTAACCCCTAAGGGTAAATCCAAGTACAGCCCCTTGGCACCAAATTGCAAAGCCTTTTCAGAAACATTGGTAATCTGCTCTTCGGCCCACCATTGAGTAAGAATGTGATAATGCCGAACCAAAGGATCGACATCGTTATCATTTAAGGCGCCTGCATTTAAATCCGAAGGCCAAGAATGCCAAGATGCTTTGAATTTTTCAACATTGGCACGAAAAAGCGCAAAGTCTAAAACTTCCGGTCTTTTGGCAATATAAGCATCCAATGCTGCTTTTCTAACAGGATTGGCGGTTTGAAGGAAATCTAGAACAAGCAATTCCAAGATTCGTCTTTTAAGCTTCATAACCCTTGGATAATCGACTAAATCCAGATCTCTTAAACTTTTTGCTTCGCGCTGGAACTCTGGGGATTGAAACAACTTCCTAGCATCGGGCGAATATTCGAACTCTGCAATTCGTTCTACATCAAGATAAAATTCATTCCAAAACAACCTGCTTGCAGGCGAATAAGGGCTAATTTCACAAGGTTCATCAAGAAAGGCAGAAAGCAAAGGAAGGGTGCCAACGACTTTTCCCCCCTGCTTGGCAGTCCACTCGATGAGGTTTTCAAGGTCGGTAAAGTCGCCTGCACCTAAGTTTCGATCAGATTTTGCAGCATATAAGGGAAGAAAAACGCCCCAGTTTCTTTGTTGGCGCTCGAAAGTTGCGCCATGCGCCTTCTTAGGGGCAGCCAAAAGCGCGGATTGAAAATTACCAAAAGGCCCTTCAAGGTTAAAAACATGAGATCCCAGCGGTATTTTTTGGGGCACTTCAATTTGGAGGGTAATAAATTCTTTACCAAAAACGGACTTCGTAGAAGATGCAATCAGTTCAAATGTTGAGAATTCCCAAGTTATTTGTGTGCCATTTTCAAGATTTAAACGAGCTTTGCAAACACCTTGAAATGTATCTTTGGGTAACAGCAAGGGGATTTCTGCATACCCCTGCTCGGCTGAAAACCAGGAAACACTAACGGGCTCAAGCGGTTTGGAGCAATCTACGAGCGACTTTGAATGCAAAAAATGTGGAGCTTCATCCGGATCATTTATAGGTATATCCAACTGATTTAATATGGCGATAAATGCTTCATTAGAGGACTGAACCCACTTCCCGCCCGCATCATAATAACCTTTTTCAATTCCACAATATTCCGCAAGCTTGCATAATCCTTCATGCTGATAAGCCATAAAAAAGATCCTTTAAATTATAAAATAAAACCTCTTACAACCATTTTGCAACCTTTCAAGCAGAAACCTTCGAGGCTGCTAAATGAATACTATTGCCTTGAAATGATTGAGGTTCAAGGCAATAGTATTTTAAACCGAAGTACTGCTTTCCATGGAAGGCCAAGATGCAAATATCGTTAAATATTATAACTCCGCCTGACACCTGCCATTATTTAGCAGACAAAGAAAGCATAACCGAATGCGATCTAATAATAGAGATGTCGAGCGCGGAATACGAAAAACGATTGCTGGCTGGATGGAGGCACTTTGGCAGGCAAGTATTCAGGCCCGTATGCGAAAATTGCAATGAGTGTAAATCGCTGAGAATTCCAGTAAAAGAATTTAAACCAAACCGAAGTCAAGCACGGAATTTCAAAGCAAATCAAGGTCGAATCACCTTAGAAATCAAAGAACCATTTCTTTCCGATGAGATCATGGATCTTTATGACAGATTTCATGCGGAAAGGTCGTTTTCAAGGGATTGGCCCATCAAAGAAGATCGGGACGAGTTTTCTTTTGATAACTCATTTCTAGACAACCCCTTTCCAGTAGAGCAATGGATGTATCGGGAAAACGGAAAACTTTGCGGTGTGGGGTATGTGGATGGATTAAAATGTGGTTTATCTGCGATTTATTTTTTTCACGACCCTAACCTTTATTCACACGGTTTGGGAATTTGGAATGTAATGACCTTGATAAATGAGGCAAAAAAAAGGGCCTTACCTCATGTTTACATGGGATATTATGTTAAGGGTTGCCAGTCACTCGAGTACAAAGCTGGGTTCAGGCCAAATGAAATACTGACTATCGGCGGAAAATGGATCCCTTACTGCTGATTACACAAATTAAATTCAAGCTTAAAAAACAGAGGTTTGGCGTATAGTTAACACAACGCAATACTCTTCAAATCTTCACACCGTTTGTCCATTTAAAAGTAAAATATCATTTCTTTAAAAGATCCGTTCCTTATTGCTTGATCTCTTTGGTTGGTAGCATTAGGATAACTCAGAAGTGATAGGGATGAAGGACTATATGCTACAAAACAATGTAGACACTCAATCAATCTTTGTTTGGGTATGTTGAGAAATTTTGAAAGATCGATCTGCTTGACAGTTGTATCTGTTTAATATTTTTCAGGAAACAAGTGCAATAGAGGTGTTCATGTCTGGTGAAGTAATCGTAGAAACCCGCAAGCTTACAAAAGTGTACCGCGATTTTTGGGGCCGCCAGAAGCATACTGCTCTGCGTGCCTTGAACCTCGAAATCAAAAAAGGTGAAATATTTGGTTTGCTGGGGCCAAACGGCTCCGGGAAAACCACCACCATCAAACTGCTTTTAGGCCTTCTCTTCCCAACCGATGGCGAAGCGTTTGTGTTTGGCAAACCCGCTGCCGATGTTACAAAAAACGAACGCATTGGGTATCTGCCCGAAGAATCTTATCTCTACCGCTTCCTTAATGCTGAAGAGACATTAGATTTTTATGGCAGGCTATTTAACATGGATGCCAAGACCAGAAACGATCGTTCCAAAGAATGGATCGAGCGAGTTGGTTTGACATCAAACCGCAAACGCATCCTAAAAGAGTACTCAAAAGGGATGAGGCAACGCATTGGCCTGGCTCAGGCAATGATCAACGACCCAGATCTTGTGATTCTTGATGAACCCACATCTGGCTTAGATCCCTTGGGCGCCCGATGGATGAAAAACCTGATTGTCGAACTCCGCGATCAAGGCAAAACAGTCATCATGTGCAGCCATCGATTGGAAGATGTACAAGATATTTGCGATCGAATTGCCATTCTAAATTTAGGCGAGTTGCAAGCTTATGGTAATGTAAAAGAACTCTTGCAAGATGTAAACCGGCTGGAACTTAGAGCGAGTGGCTTGCAAATTAATGACACATTGCGCAGGGAACTTACCGAAGTTCTGACTCGTCATGGTGGAAAGTTAGATTCCCTTGGGCACCCGACCACCACCTTGGAAGATTATTTCCTTCATATTGTGGAAGAGAGCAAAGCTCATCCTGGCAGAAGGTTTTTACCTTCTGATGTCAAAACAAAATAACCTCAACATTTCGCTTGGGTATAGCAAAAGGAAAAGCCGGAGCTTTTGAAACATGGATTCCTTTATATTTGCAACATTGTTCGTTGAACGAGACCCTTTATCCTGGGTGGATGTTCCCTCGGGTATCTTGCAATGGGTACAAAGTGTGGGCGGATTTGCCTGCCTAGGCCTGCTGTTATGGCTGGTATTTGGATGGCTACGAACCTCTGCCGTCGAGAAAAGCAGAATACCCGCTTGGAAGAAGATCGTATTT
The DNA here is from genome assembly GCA_026692965.1 of Planctomycetota bacterium. Classification (GTDB taxonomy): domain Bacteria; phylum Planctomycetota; class Planctomycetia; order Gemmatales; family Gemmataceae; genus UBA969. The sequence continues at coordinate 5,275 of JAPLNF010000230.1, read as the reverse complement.
ACTGCGCTGGCAGGTTCTGGATTGATTCTGTTTTTGATAACCATCGGATTACGTTTTACTAATGCAAACAAATATGAGGCAATGCAAAACGCAAAATTCCTCGAAAACTTTCAGCTCCTTGCTAGCGCTCTTTGTCTTGCTGCAATCTTGCTGCCTTTTATATGCAACCTACCTAGGTTTAGCCTAAGGCGCATATTCGGCTTGGCCAAACTAAGCTTCCAAGAAGCACTCCGCAGAAAAGTTGTTTACGCTTTTGCTGCCCTGTTGCTTATTTTTCTTTTTGCAAGCTGGTTCATCCCTTACAAACCAGAGGATCAGGTTCGCAGTTATGTACAGGTTGTTTACTGGGCGATGTCGCCTTTGTTTTTATTAACCTCTTCATTACTTGCAGCCTTCAGCATACCCGCAGATATTAAAAGCCAAACCATCCACACGATTGTCACCAAGCCTGTTGAAAGGTTTGAAATCGTTGTTGGGAGGTTCTTAGGTTTCACTGCATTAATGACCGTGATTTTATTTGTAATGACTGCAACAAGTCTGCTTTATGTGATTCGAGGGATCGACCCTGCTGCAGCTTCTGAAAGTTTAAAAGCTAGAGTACCGCTATATGGTGAGCTGAGTTTTTTAAACACAGAAAGCGACAAAAAAGGCGACAATGTTGGGCGCGAGTGGGAATATCGCAGTTACATCGCAGGGCCTGGTATGGGCGGCAAAGGCACCGCAACCGCAATTTGGACGTTCCCTTTTCCACCAGCAAATCTTTCCGACCGGGAAAAGGTTCGTGCAGAATTCACCTTCGATATTTATCGTACAACCAAGGGTCGTGAAAACCGCGGCGTTGCCTGCTCTTTTAGCTTCCAGACTTGGCGCTATCGAGAAGGTGATGACAAAATTTATGAACGAGAAAAAAGGCAGGCACTGCTAAACCGTAATGGCAAATCCGATGCCCAGATCGAAAATGAACTCGCTGAAAAGTATGGCTATTTTGTTTACCCAAGTAAGCCAATCTTCGATTACCAGACACTTTCGCTGGATATTCCAGCGGGGCTATTCAAGAATGCCAGCGCCAGCGACACTACACGAGCTACCGAACTTCGTAGCTCGAACAGAGCAATTGAACCCATCAAAGTAAAAGTGATTTGCCTTGATCCGACGCAATACATTGGCATGGCAAAATACGACTTGTACTTCCGAGCAGATGACCCAGACTCCACTAATGAAAAACTTTGGTTCTCGCTGAACTTCTTCAAGGGTTCGATGGGGCTTTGGTTGCGTATGTGCTTGGTTACTGGAATTGCAGTTTGCCTTAGCACTTATCTTACTGGTGTTATTAGCCTGCTTTTCACCATGATCTTATACATGGGTGGATTAGTTCAAGAGTTTATTCAGCAAGTTGCGATGGGTGTAAACCCTGGTGGTGGGCCAGTTGAAGCACTCTTCAGGTTAGTGAGAAGAGAGAACATGGCTGCGCCATTAGAACAAACGACTGCAAACCAAATAGCAACGACCAGTGATGTTTTCTTCCGCTGGATAATTCGCAGGTTGCTGGATATAATTCCAGATGTAGAGAGGTTGGATTTCACGGTTTTTGTCGCAGAGGGTTTCGATATATCAGGAACTCAAATAATATTAAATGCTCTTATTTTAGTTGGCTATTTAGCTCCCTGGGCAATATTGGCGTATTTCCTACTGCGATGGCGCGAAATCGCTTCTTCTTGATTTAATTGATACCCTGGTTCTTCTTTCAGGTTAGAGGTGTAGCATGGCAAGTCCTTTTCAAAAACAGGCAAGAGATCGTAAGTTCATTTATATCGGACTTATCATTGTTTTGTTTACATTCGCCTGGTTTTGGCGCCATTACAACATTGACGCTCAGGCCAGCAAACTTGCAATCCGGGAAATCAATCGAGGCGATGTAGAACTATCTGGTTCTGTAATTCGCCTCACCCTGTGCCCTTTGGATTTCTGCGATTGATAAACAAAAGAAGAACCAGTGGAATGAACTCGAATTATTGGTTCGTTCGTTAACCAAGTTGCAACCTTACTTCATAACACCATGGTTATTTCAAAGCTGGAATCTTGCTTATAACGTCTCCGTGGAATCGGACAGAGTGAAGGATAAGTACTTTTATATCACTCGGGGAATAGAACTACTTGCAGAAGGTGAAAAGCAAAACCGGCATCACCCCGATCTGCGTTTCAACATTGGTTTTTACAATCAGCACAAAATTTCTCAAAGCGATGAAACCAACACTTTAAGATCGATATTTCAGCTAAGCTGCATCCCGCCCAGCGAACGAGACCCTTCCCGATTCAGAGTATTCACCGATGAGGGCAAGGAATTGCGATGGGCAGAATTCGCATCCTACCTTGCAGAAAACCCAACCAATCAGACGATGAAGGGCCGTATCGAAAAGGCGATGCGCGAATTCGATAATTTCTGCAAGGATCATCCGCAATTGGTTCGCAGGTTACGCGATGGTATTCGCAAAGAAACAAAGTATGAACAAGCAAGGCAATTTTCATGCGAATCAGTCGATGCGGTAATCGGGTTTCTATCTGATAATCAAGTGGTACCATCATTATTTGAAGATACCCCGCCAGCACCGCCTAATGCTTGGGAAGCCAAGAAGGATAAGTTAAAACCAGTGGAACAAAGGTTCCCAGTGCTGCCTGCCCCAAGGCGTGTTGAGAAGCCCCAAGTAGAATTTTTACCTGGCGAGTTAACCCATGAATCGCGCCTAGGTGATGATTTCGATGCTTTTGCAGATGCGCGTGCTTGGTATTCTTATTCTCAAGAGCCAATACCTCCAGCGGATGTATTGCCAGGTTCCACCCAACCCATAATAGATAGAAACCTGCAACGCAAACCAAAGAACATTGCGACACTTATCTTCAGAAATTACCCTGCCCGGGCACAAAGCTACGTAGGCGAAAGATTGCAGCAGGAAGGCTGGTTTGATGATACAGGTTGGAGAATCTATGGCTGGTTCGAAGGCGATAATTTTAGTGATGGGACCCCTGCCCTTATTGGGAATGGCCGTGATAAATGGTCTCTTAAAGCATGGGAAGATGCAGCCCGCATGTGGCAGGATCACGCTGAGCAGAACCATATGATGTTCAAATCTGCTGAAGATGAAGCTGTAAAGCGAAAGCTTGCTGCTGAGTTCAGAAAAGCTGCGAACATTGGTGAATTCGAGCAGCCCCCAACTTTGCGCGAAGACAAAATGTCGCCCGAAGAAAAAGATCGCTACCAAGCGGTTTGGTTCCTTAAAGAACTCGATGTCTATAGGAACATGAGCAATTTCATGCATCATTATGTGCGGGCCCGAGCAGAAGCCCAACCTGCGACCATGAACTGTAGAAAACAATTCTTTGAAGCAGAAACCGAGAGGCTTCATGATAACCCAAGGGCTGCTCTCGAAATCTATCGTAAAAAAGAATCAATCTCTGATTGGAAAGAGAAAGTGCTTCTGACCACCAAAAGGGTTGGCGACAAAGATCTTCGTGTTTTGACTGAATTTGGTGTGGATTCCTCCACTCAAGAAAGCTCGTACGAAGTACAATTCCGCTACTTAAATCTCTTCGATCGCGAAGAGGGCCAATTGATCAAGCAGCAAATTCTGCAAAAGTTGCAGCAGCTTGAATTTGCAGGCATTGCGTTATCTCATACTGGGTTATACCCAGGTGTGATTCCAACTTGGTTGCCAATTGTTTCCCTTATTTCACCCAGACCTTTCCAAGATGTGGATTTGATCCCTGGACCATTTGATCAAAAAGATGACCAAGGAAAACCCTTGATTGAAGAACATGTGATCTCTACCTTCATGTCTAGGAAAAACCTGACTCCGAAGAAGCCTCAGGCCACAATCAACACGGAACCCCCGTTAAATACCCAGCAAAAAAAAGACTTACCTCCCAGCAAGCCTTGATTGAGCCAAGGTATACAAGCCATGAATAAAACAATACTTTGTGTGCTTGCGCACCCTGATGATGCAGAGTTCTTGTGTGCAGGAACCTTAGCAAGGTTAGTAACGGAAAAAGGTTTTAAAGTACACATTGCAACCATGACCGCAGGGGATTGCGGATCTGCAACGCTCGGTCCCGAAGAGATATCAAGTATAAAAAGACCTGCTTGTTTTTTACTCTTCCGAGCCTCTTAAAAAAGTTACCCGTCTCATTCGTGAAGTAAATCCTGCAATTATTATTACGCATAGCCCATCCGATTACATGATGGATCACGAGCAAACAAGCGTAATCGTTCGGGCTGCTGCTTTTTGTGCCCCTATCCCAAACTTTGATGCCTCACCAACAATCAAGCCCATCCCTCATATACCGCACCTCTATTATTGCGACCCAATCGAAGGGGTAGACCCAATGGGTAATAAAGTCGTGCCTCAATTCCTGATAAACATCACCTCTACCATTGAAACAAAATCCCAAATGCTTGCAGCTCATGCGAGCCAGCGCGATTGGCTTTTAAAACATCATGGCATGGATCAATACCTTATTTCCATGCGCAACTTCGCTGCACATCAAGGGAAAGAAATAGGCGTGCAGGCTGCAGAAGGATTTAGACAGCATCTAGGCCATAGCTATCCTCAGGATAATATCCTTGGAAATCTGCTTGGGTCTAAATAATGATTGCAATCATAGCAACCTAGCTTTGGTAATTATTGCAGAATGGTGCAACCCGGGTGCGGACCTTTTCTAGTGCTTGATCATCCAACAGATAACCCAACCTAGTGCGCTGATAAAGAAAATCATCAGGCAGACGGGCCATTTCAAAATCCCTGTGAAACGCAAACTCGCACATGAGGTCTGGTAATTGGGGATCGATTCTTTCAGCTAACATCTTATTTTCCAAACAATATTGCGCTACAAGGCCAGCTCTTTTCCCATAACGATTCAGCAAATGCATTGCATCAATCGTATTCAAGCCATACTTCCAGCCTAACTCTTTGGTGCCATTGGCTTCAAACCCATTGCGTTTGATCTCAAAGCCACCCGGAAGAAGGGCATTCATGGTAGTGCAACGATTGTGATTACCTAATTTTTCACAAAGGGCGTTAGTGATTTCTTCCGCCATGGCTCGATAGGTTGTGTATTTTCCTCCGACTGCAGAAAACATACCATTAGGGCCAAGATGCAACTTAAACTCTCTTGATCTGGAGGAAGGCGAGGCTTCCGCATTGAACAAGGGTCGCAAACCTGCAAAAGACTGTATAACTTCTGGTTTTACAGCAGGTTTCAAGAAATGAGTGAATCCTTCCAC
>JAPLNF010000229.1 GCA_026692965.1 Planctomycetota bacterium | reverse complement strand
GTCCCACCCCCCATATCGATTACGTTGGCTCCAGATTCAAGAGGCAAAAGCCCCATCATTTGTTCTCTCCCATGAAGCAGTCTGCGCCTGAAATCGTCGTAGTGTTCCATCTGGCTGGAATAGAAATTCTCCAGCCTTTGTTCGTGGTTTGCGCCTGTGTTCTTGGCGCAGACCATGTGATACATGATTTTTAAGTCTGAAATAAAACCCATGCGATTCTTTCCTAGCTGGGTAGTGCTGCGATGTAAAAACTGGCATAGGTATGCACACGATCATTGGGATGTAATCGTGCTGCAAGTTCTTCATCGTATTTAAGTAGGGATCCAAGTTCGACTTTGCCACCTTTGTAATCGACTTTCAGGTGGTCAAGATAGGTCACCTTGATGCCCGCACTTCGAAAGATTGCTTTAGAGTTAGGTGCGGATTTTGCAAGAATTGCGCTCCATTCTTCTGCAAGTGCTTCAGGGTTATGGCTACTCATCCAATCCATATGATCCAGCAATATGAATTTTGAAAACTTCTTATCGCTTGATTGAATGTAACCGGTAAGGGTGTTGGTGTTGATGTAAAGATTCTTGACCTTCTCGCGAAGGATTTCGAAATTACATTCCTTCAGGTATTCTGGGCAACATTCTTTGGTGTATTTTCCTTGAATGTAAACTCTGTAAAAGTAGTTGTTTTGGAAAGGGAGTTTGGTGATCACCGCTTCGATGGAATCTTGAATATACTTCGCAACGCCCCCTGGGTATTGGTGAGTGATTTGCTCTTTTTGTGGGCCAGGAACACCCATCAGGTTCAGCGTCATGTTACGGCTCAGAAACCATTTCATCCAAGGGGTCCAGATCTTTGCTTTGATTTTACTTTCGTAAACTTGGCACTGTTGTTCGATGGTTTTAGCTTCAAGCAATTCTTCGATTGGTTTTTTTAATCGCTGAAAAACATTCGCATGGGTAAGCACTAGCTTCGCAAGAAGGCCCGAAGTCCCCCGGTAATAAAACGATTTACGCCAACCTTTTCCATAAAACAAAGATATGTTCTTGTCCCAATATTGTTTTGCAACATCAGAAAGATGGGGCTTAAGAGACTTTTCGTAAATCACCTTTGCTGCACTGTTTTTTCCTTCGCCAAACAATGAGAAAAAGTCTGCATAGTTCAAATGCAGTATAGCTGTTTTTTTAAGTTCTAAAAGTGCGTTTTGTATCGGATTGACATCTACAGTATGTACCTCGCCTGCCCCTGCAAGAAGATAATCCAAGGCATTGCAGCCAGCACTTGTGATCATTAAAACCTTGTCTTCAGAATTAAACTTAAGGGCCTCACGATCAAGCGCAGGGTCTTCCCAACAGGTGTTGTAGACAATGTTGTTGCCATGCACCGCACTGAAGATGCGATTGTTGAATTTTTCAAGCAAAGTACGGGCACGCAACATGCTGTTTAATCTCCTTGGGCGGACTTAGTGAAATCCTGTCTTATTCTTGACATAGCGAAAACTTGATCTGTAAACCATGAAAAACAACTTGGGCACCATTTTCTTCATCGAATCTATACATTTGCCCCGGGTCTTGGGCAATTTATTTACAAGCCTTTTGCAAGCTCGATTGTAAATTGACAACCTCGCCAAAAAGCATCGGTATCGATGAACTCGTCTACCGTGTGAATATTATTTTGCCCCGCACCATAAGTAACTGTGGGTATGCCATGCTTAACTAACCAATTGGCATCCAATCCCCCATTCCCCGTTTTTAGAATTGAATCATAACCTAAGGCTGTGGAAGCTTTAAGTGTTTTCGCAATAACTTCTTCGTTTTCCTTAAGCTTGAAGGGGAAGTAATCCTGTGCGTAATGGAACTTGATCTTGGCTTTTTTCTTTTGATCATCCAAAACTTGGTTAGCTGCAAATTCAAAAGCTTGCTGATAATGCTGACGAATAACTTTTATGAATTTGGAATCGGGGCTGCGTGCTTCACCTTGCAAATAAACATAATCAGTAACTACATTGGTTGCATCGCCTGCACTAGTTAAATCTTTACCCGAGAAAATCCCAATGTTAGAAGTTCCTTCCCCTTCCTTTTTTTGTATTTTCCCAAACCACCCATCGCTTTGGATTTTAGCCAGAGCAATACTTGCAACCATGATCGAGGAGATACCTTTTTCAGGATAAACTCCAGCGTGAGAAGCCTTGCCGAATATTTCCACTTCAAATCTTTCCGCTCCTACTGCTCCGATAGTGATGCCTTCGGGGCCTCTGCCATCTACATTAAATCCCATTGTTGGATTGCTCAAATCTGCTGGTTTTAAATACCTCGCACCAAATAACCCGCTTTCCTCACGTACGGTAAAAAGAAGCGTTATTGGAGGGTGCGGAATATTCTCTTTCATTAGTTTTGCAGCAAGATAAATCAGGCATGCCACTCCGGTTCGGTTGTCTCCCCCAAGGGCGGTTTTCCCCGCTGCTGTTATTTTTTTTCCTTTTAAAACTGGAACAGCACCCGCACATAAAGGCACCGTATCTAAGTGCGTGGAAAAAAGAAGTCGCGGCCCTTTTATATTCCCTGGCAAAGTTACAATTACATTGCCACATTCCGTAGGGAGGGGAATTTCTTGGTGCGCCTTATCGTATTTAATGAGGTTTTTTGAAACGCCGACATTAATCAAGGTTGCAATTACATGCTTGGCAATCGCAGCTTCTTTGCCCGTTACACCATTAATTTTTAAACAGCCTAGCAATAGGTCTAAGGCCCATTTTTGGTTTAAAGAAGCGAAGCTGGCCATTAATATCACTCCGAAAAAAAGAATGTAAGCTCTTGTTATGAATGGCTTTATACCAACAAAAATTGTTGGGTTCAAGGAAATTGGAAGATCTTTTATTGGAATGACCTCAAAACGAATAAAATAAATCTTCATGTAGAGCCATCATTGGCTCTTTTTCAATTTTGGGGTTTAAGGATGAGCGATCCCAGTCAATCGCACCATGAAAAAAGTCATCAGACTTTTTGGTTGTGGGCGATGTGTCTTACCGGGGTGGATTACTTTAGTACACTTGGTTACCAACCTTCAATTGCCTATGAGGCGGCAGGTAAACTGTCACCGTTTGCAACTCTTGTTGTCGTTCTCGTAACTCTTTTTGGCGCTTTTCCAGTCTATTCCTACGTGGCCAGTCAATCATTTCGGGGCTTGGGTTCAATCGGGATGCTTGAAAAGTTGCTCCATGGTTGGGTGGGCAAGGCATTGGTTATGACTCTCCTTGGTTTTGCAGCTACCGACTTCGTTATCACTAAAACCCTTTCTGCTGCTGATGCCGCAGAGCATGTTATTTCTAACTCCTTCTGGCCTTTTGGCTCTGAATCTTTAAGCCACGATAAACAGCGCTTGTTGTTGACCATGGGCTTGCTTGTATTACTTGGTGGAATGTTTTTACGGGGTTTTGCTGAAGTGATTGGCGTGGCGGTGGTCATCGTGATTGTTTACATGATTTTGAACCTGATTATTATTGGCACATGTATGATTCATCTAATCCAACACCCAGAGTATTTCACTCTTTGGCTAAAGGATGTGGAGTTGGGGGGTGAGCATTGGCATTTGGTGGATGCCCCGCAATTGCCCTTTTCGGGTATCGCAGCAATCATTGTACTTTCACTTTTATTATTCCCAAAACTTGCACTTGGGCTTAGCGGATTTGAAACAGGCGTTGCCATTATGGGAATCATTAAAGGTGATGATTCTGATACTCCTGACAACCCTAAAGGCAGAATTAGAAATACGAAAAAGCTATTACTTTCTGCTGGCATGATCATGTCTTTTTTTCTTATCAGCTCATCCTTGGTTGTAAGCACCCTAATCCCTGCTGAAAATCTGGTCGCAGCCTCGGGTATGGCCGGTGCTTCTGCGAAAGACAGGGCACTATCTTTTCTCGCCCATGGCGAAAGCCCTAGTATTCATGCTTTTCCTTTTGGTTCAGTCTTTGGAACCATGTATGACCTTAGTACCGTTTCAATTCTTTGGTTCGCAGGGGCCAGCGCCATGGCTGCCTTGATTAATCTTGTACCACAGTATCTGCCACGCTATGGCATGGCGCCTGAGTGGTCGCGGGCAGTTAAGCCAATGGTTATTCTTTTTACGCTTGTAAATCTGTTGGTGACTTGGGTTTTCAATGCAGATGTTAGCGCTCAGGGTGGTGCGTACGCAACCGGTGTTCTGATGTTGATTTTAAGCGCTTGTGTTGCGTCGGTGATTGGGATTTATCGTTCCCGGAAGGGTGCGTTTATATTTCGTGTTCCGTGGTATTTTGCATTAGTTACGATATCTTTCGTCTATACAGCTTTTGCGGTGATCATTGAGAAACCCGAAGGCATGAAAATTGGAGCATTTTTTATTGGTGCCATTTTTATCTCTTCGTTTGTTTCAAGGTTATTAAGGTCAACCGAACTTCGGTTTTTAGGATTTGAATTTGTTGATGATCATTCAAGATTCCTTTGGGAGACTCTAGAACATCTTGAATTTCCAGTGCTTGTACCACACCGGCCAGGGCGCAGAGAATTGCTGATCAAAGAGGCGATTATTCGGAAAGAACATCGTATTGGGCCCGAAGTTCCAATCTTATTCCTTGAGGTTTCCCGCGGAGATACCAGCGAATTTTACCAACAGCCTCTGCTCGAAGTTGAGCAATATGATGACCGTTTTATCTTGAAGGTCTCACGCTGTTCTTCGATTTCTCATGTGATTGCTGCTATTGCCCTTGAACTAAGTAAATTTGGCAGCCCTCCTGAAATTCATTTCGGATGGTCTGATGAAAGCACCCTTTCTGCTAATTTAAGTTTTCTTTTGTTTGGCGAGGGAAATGTTCCTTGGATGGTGAAAGAACTTGTGTCCAAGGCACAACCAAATCCTGAAAAACAGCCAAGAATTATTATCGGTTAGTGTTTGCGCCTACCAAGTAGCTAAAATAATATTGTCATTAGCTTGTATCGTATTTTTTAAGGATTTATTAAACATGAATATCAAAACTGTTTCTAGTACTGGCTTGTTGTCTGTTATATTTTTGGTGCTATTGCTGCCTGTTTCTGGCGCGGACAAAATCGATGATAAAGGCGCTTCTTTTGAACGGGTCAAAAAAGATATTTTCTTTCTAGCATCTGATAACTGTGAGGGTAGGGGACCTTTAACCAAGGGCTTAGATCTTGCTGCAGATTACATCAGTCAGCAATTTAAGGCGGCAGGCCTTAAACCTTTGGGTAAGGATGGTTCTTACTATCAGCCATTCAATATTTCTGGTGCCAAACTTGATGAAAAACCAAAGTTGGTAATCAATTCTAAAAATGTACAGGCTGATGTTCAGATCAAAAATCGGCGGTTTAAGTTTTCACATCGAAGCGAAGCATCCGAGAAACAAGATAAAACAGTTACTCTGGAAGTTGGCAAAGATTTTGAAGCCATGGGCCTTTCCCAAGCTGGTAAAGCCAATGCAACGCTTGTTTTTGCAGGTTTTGGAATGACTGTGGATGACGGAAAGAAATATGATGACTACGCGAAAATTGATGCTAAGGGCAAAATAGTTATGGTTCTTCGGGATGCCCCGAAATTCAAGGAAGAGGTCAAGATTTTTGACTCCAACGGTAAAAAAAGACAGTTGGCTTCCCTTACAGAAAAGATTTTAAATGCGGAAAAGCATGGTGCCTTGGCGATTCTTTTTGTTAACGATCGCGATACCGCAAAGGATACTTCTGATTCCCTTCTTCCGTTCAATTACACTGCTCTTGCAAGGGCCCCGGGGAAAATTCCCGCGCTACATTTTTCTAGATCTCGCGCTGATGAATTTCTCACTTCTATTACTGGTAAATCACTTGATGAAACTCAAAAATTGATCGAAGACGAAATGGTTTCTCAAAGTGCAAGTCTTGACTCAATTACAGCAGATTTGGAAGTTAAGCTTACCCGTGGTAAAGATGTTGTTCCCTTGAAAAATATTGCTGGGGTTTTGGAAGGCAATGGCCCTTTGGCTAATGAAACTATTGTGATTGGTGCCCATTATGATCATTTGGGTTACGGTGGTGCGGGCAGTTTATCTGCTCAAAAGAAGCTTGCGATTCATCATGGTGCGGATGATAACGGTTCAGGCACCACAGGTATGCTTGAACTGGTTCGAAGGTTTTCTTCAATTAAAAACAGGCAGGGAAGAAAGATTCTCTTCATGGCATTTAGTGGTGAAGAATTGGGTCTTTTTGGCTCTGCCCATTTTGTCAACAATCCTTTGATTCCCATCAACGAAATTGCTGTAATGGTGAACCTTGATATGATTGGCAGGCTTTCGCAGGATACTGATACTAAGAAAGATAAAGTCCTTCTTGAGGGGACCGGAACCGCAGAAATTTTTGAACCTCTTCTGGATAAGAAGAACGCAGATGGTCAGTTCGCGTTTGTAAAGAAAAAAAGTGGGTTCGGGCCAAGTGATCATGCATCTTTCTGCGAGAAGAAAATCCCTGTTCTCTTTTTCTGGACTGGTGTTCATCCCGAGTATCACACCCCCTTGGATACTGCTGAAAGAATCAACCTTGATGGTCTGTTAAAAGTTGTTGGGTTTGTTGAAAAAATAGCAGTGGATTTAACACTTGTAGAGAAAAAGCCTGCTTTTATCGAGGTTAAAGGTGGAACTTCACCAAGGCCTGCGGGTGATATGCCTAGGATGGGGATTCGCCCTGGTTACTCTGATGAAAAAGAGGGGGTCCTTGTTGAAGGGGTTTCCGATGGCGATCCTGCTGCAAAGGCTGGGATTAAAAAAGGAGATCGGATTATGGAAATCAGTGGTAAAAAAGTGGGCAATATTGAAACTTACATGCAAATCATGGCAGGTGAGAAAAAAGGAACAACAATCCAAGTTGGAGTTGATCGGGATGGTAAGAAAATAAAAATCCCAGTCAAACTCGACTGATAGTTGTTGTTACTTCCCGCCAAATAGTTTGCCGAATATGCTTTTTGGATGCGCCGGCGGCGTCGTGGCGGGAGTTGCATCAGATTCAGGTTTTAGGCCTCTGAGCGGTTCAGTGCCCGCATTATGAAGCCTAGATTTGATGGAATCGATTTTGGTTTTTAGAGATGTATCTTTAGCGTGCTTTTCGATTTCGATTTCCAGATCAGCCTTTAATCTTTCCAGATCATATTTTTGCCTAGCCATCTCTGCTCTTTCCCTACTGGCACGGATTTCTTCATCGCATAATTGTTTTTCCATCAGTACGATTTCTTTGGCCAAGGCCTCTTTCTTGCTTTCTAATTCGCCGATACTAGTGGAAATTTCATTGCCATCTGTTTTTTGTTGTGGTTTTTCATTTACCAGGTCTGTTCCGCCTGGGCCATATAGCCTGTCTTCCAGTTCGGTGATAACCTTCTGGTATTCGAGGTTTTCTGTATGCAGTTTTCTAATGATCTCAGATTTTTCTTCTAAAAGTTGTTCTAGTTCGCTTTCGGGTATGGGTGTTGTAAAAGAGTGGTTCATGTTCCCGGAGAGATTTGAATTGGTGAGCGCTTGGTCCAACTCTAAACATAACTTTTTTAATTGTTCGTTTTCTTCTCTTAATGCAGCGATTTCATCAGACATTATTTTTTCCTTCACTCAGCAACACCAATAAAAACAATTTTAAGGAGAGTTTTTAAATTAGCAACCAACAATTTTATTTCGCTCAGAAAAGCCTATTTTTGTAACCAAACTAACCATTATTAACTAGCATACGCCTTTTTGTTGATTTGTTCTATTATATATTGGTGTGTTCAATGCTGCTCTATTGGCTACTTGCAGGAAAGAATGATGAAGGAATTTAGTTTGGCATTCGGTTCTAAAGTATGGGAATTCAAGATGCGCAAGGAGCAAATTGTCTGCGAATTCTCGCCTAATTTGAAAATACCCCAACCTAATATCCCCGAATTAATTCGTAAAGCATTATCCCAGCCTGTTGGGTACCCTGAATTAAAGCGGGCCGTTACCCCGGACGATCGCTTGGCGATTGTATTGGTTGATCAATTTAACGGTTTTCTTGAAATCCTTGTTGCAGTGCTAGAGCATATATCAGGGGCTGGGGTTGCAATGGAAAATGTAACTCTAGTTTGCCTTGCCTGTACGAATTCGGAGTCTTGGGTTGATAATCTGCCTGATGCCTTCGACGAAATTAAAATCGAAGTGCATAATCCGGATAACAAAAAAAGTCATGCGTTTTTGACTTCTTCAGAAGAGATCGGGAAACTGTATTTGAACCGGACTATAATTGAAGCCGATCAGATTGTTGTTTTGGGCAAAAGACAATACGATCCGTACTTTGGGATTTCCGGAGCTGAAGGCGATTTGTTTCCTGCGCTTGCAAACTCTGAGGTGATTTCCGCCTGCTCGAAAGAAGTGCTGGGCGAAGATATAAATTCTGATTTAGGGAAAAAGCAAGCCCTCAAGGTTACGTGGTTGTTGGGTGCACCTTATTTTGTTCAGGTTTTAGAAGGTTCAAATGCAGGTGTTGAAGAAATTTTTGCAGGCGCTGATGAAGCGAATAGATTTGCAGAGAAAAAATTGGATGAGATCTGGAAGCAAGATACTTTAAACACATTTGGTTTGGTAATTGCCTTAGTAGGTGGCCCCGATGAGAAAATCGGATTTGTTCAATTGTGCAGGGCGCTTGTTTGTGCAAGGCGTGTTGTAAAGAAAAATGGTGTGGTCGTGTTGCTCGCTCAGGCAGAATTCAATCTCAGCGATATTAAAAAACAACTCGAAATGAAATCCATAGGGAAAAGCGAGGCTGCATTCTCGTTGGTTCCTCCACATTTAATCAAACATTGGGTTGATTCTGCTTCTCAGTGCAAAGTTTATGTTTCAACTTTTGATGGGAAAGACGATATTGGCAGATTGCTTGCATTGCCTCTTCGTTCCGCCCAAGAACTTTGCGATCTAGGTTCAAATGCAGATGGAGTCGCTTTCATTCGCGATGCCCATAAGTCTTATATTAATATCAAGAAGCGATAGATGGATTTTTTTTAAAGAGAGAGTTGTAGAAATGGAACAAAACAAAGGCCTTGTAGATTTAATGTTGTCGCAGGGCGCAATATATGGCGCAGAAACTTGTCCACCTTTGTCTTTTGGTGATATTCAAAAAGAGTATGCTGCTGCTAGAAATGATGTTGTTGCCTTTGATATTTCGAATCGCTCAAAAATCGAAATGACTGGCCCTGATGTTCCGGCTTTCTTGAATAATATTTG
>JAPLNF010000228.1 GCA_026692965.1 Planctomycetota bacterium | reverse complement strand
CTTGGTCGGAAGATCTGGGTAAATCTTGGTCCGCTCTTTCTTATACCAATATTCCCAACTCAAACTCGGGGACTGATGCAGTTACCCTAAAAAATGGCACCCATCTTTTAATTTATAATCATACCGAAAAAGGTCGAAGCCCATTAAACCTTGCAATCTCCAAGGATGGTAAAAATTGGGAAGCTGCATTAGTACTCGAAAAAGATCCCGGCGAATATTCCTACCCTGCAATCATCCAAACAGCAGATGGCATGGTGCATATCACCTACACTTGGAAAAGGCTTAGAGTCAGGCACTTAATGATCGACCCTGCAATGCTTTCAGGCAAAGCAATTGTTGATGGGGAATGGCCCAAGTAGAAATGTACTAATAGAGATGTACTAGAAAAAGTCGCGTCCAAGGTGAACGACCCAAGTTTCATTTTGATACCAAAGTTCAATATCTATTCGAAAGCGTTTAGAACCTTTAACCAAAGCTGCATGGGCAATTGCTTTTCCATCTTTATCGGTACATGCTTTTATTTGAACGGTGGGCTGATCAAGATTTGCTATTTTTAAAAGTCGCTTACAAGCAGCTTTAAATCTTTCAATCGTAAGCATTTTTTTTTGAGCTGGATCTACCAGGCTCCAAGCTGCATCAATATCTGATTGGGAAACGGCCTGAAGAAACTCACGAGCGACTGGCTTTGCAGGGCTTTCTTTGATTTCTATTTTTGATGAACAACCAAAAGGCATTAATGTAATTGCAATAATAATCAACGCCCCTTGATCAATATGCATAACTTCCATCCTGAGCTAGCACGGTTTTATCAGGAAAAAAACCAATCACAGCGTCTTCAAAACGCATCATGGAAACATGGCCATCAAGGTAGAGGTAATTTGAACTTCCGGAATGTCTTTGATGTGCGATCCAATCCTTGAAGGTATCTGTTCCCAGCCAGATGTCAAAATCATCCTGCCTGGGGTTGTCACCATTAATGTCGAGAAATGCGAGATGGTTTCGTTCCACAAAAGCAACCCAATTGGAAGTTCCGACTTCATTAATGAAACGAGATAAATTCCATGCGCCATACCGCCTGCTCTTATGACTAAGAAGGGAATTCATAAGGTGGCTGACTCGGTGCTCAACACCATCGGGTTGGCCGGTGACGGGATCAATAACCAATTTTCTTTCTGCCGGGTCATCAGGGCAGCGAAAGATTTTGTCGGAATTACCCAAAACCCCCTTGATGGAATTATTTTCATCCGCTTCAGCGGCACTGCCAATAAAGGGCATTAGCTTGTCAGCCCAGAATATTTCAGCAAAGGAATTAGAATGAGTGGTGTTAGAAGTAACATCAGCATCGTAGGGGTGGTGCAGGAAAAACTGGCCACGGTAAACATCAAAGTAGCCATGAACCGCAAGGCCAATCTGCTTAAGCCTAGATTTGCAATCAAGAGCACTTGCAGCGCTGCGAACTTTCTGAACCGCAGGAAGCAACAAGCCAATTAAAATACCAATGATTGCAATGACGACCAGAAGTTCGATAAGGGTGAATGCTTTTTTAGTGAACATAAAGAGAACAAACTCCAGTGTTACTTATTTAAAAATAATAATACCAACTCCTTTTCCTAAAGCAATCGTTTTTTTTCGGATATAGTAAATCTTCATCTTATATTCACTGGAGCTCCTTTTATGCCTGATATCGTGCGATTTTCTGTATCTCTTGAAGATGACCTATTGGGGCAGTTTGATACTTTTTGTACCGAGGGCAAGTTCGCAACCCGCAGCGAAGCAGTAAGGCATCTAATTCGCGAAAAGCTGGTTTCTTCACAAAGTACGGATAGAAACTCCCATGTTGCTGCAAGCCTTACTCTTGTTTATGATCACCACAAAACAAAAATCACCGACAAACTTCTCGACTTACAACATGCGCATTCAGAAAGTGTTGTTTCAACTATGCATGTTCATCTTGATGATGATCTATGCATGGAATTGATAGCATTGCGTGGCCACGCTGGTGAATTACAAAAACTAGCAGATGCCCTTGGAGGTTTGAAAGGTGTGCACCATGCCAAATTAGTTTTTGCATGTTCCCAGTCCATCAGTCCATTGCATCTACATAGTCACCAGCATCCTCATAAACATTCCCATTGATTTTCCCGCCCTTTAATAAAGAAGGCCCGCTGAAACTTATTCAGCGAGCCTTCTTTCGTTTAACTATCTTCAGATTATTAAACCACCATGCTGCCTGATTTTATCATTGTGCCAGTTGGATCAAGGGCAAAAAGATAATCAGCAGTTGCTGCAGGCGATGAAGTTACCGTTGGTACAGCGGCAGCAGCAACAGTAGGGGATGTTGCAGCCGCTACTGGGGAAGCAAACACCTTGAATATTCCGGAGAACTCATAAGGGGTTTGCAATATGCTTGAAGAGAAATTGTCGGTTCGCGACAGCACTCCACTTGCATTTTGCAAATCACGGTTAAGCGACCAGAAAGATAACAACCCTAGGTTTTTCTGCTGTGCAAATGCCAACACTTCTCTGGCTTCCTGCTGATCAAACACCTCGGTCAAAACATCGTTTCGACCTATCATGGGTGTTATCCCAACCATGCTCCAAAGCTTGGCATCTGTAAACCCGGTGTAGATTGCCTTGAGCTGGGCTTGCAAACTTGTAGCAGCCTGGATGGAGTAATCGCCCATTTTCCCATTAGGATTTGGAGCAGCACTATCCCCGTAATCCATTGCCATGATGTTCACACCACCCAACTTTACTCCGGCCTTGAAAGCACTCTGTACCGCATAGAT
>JAPLNF010000227.1 GCA_026692965.1 Planctomycetota bacterium | reverse complement strand
GATGCTGGCGTGCATGGTGAAAAGCATGGTGTAAAACTCGGGAGACATTTTGCCCCCCCAGCTTTGCGGGAACCACTTCCCAATGTAGGGAAGGTTGCCATCAGGCCATGCGAGTTGCAACCGGATAAGTAAAGCAAGAAGCCCACCTATTCCGAAAAAGATCAGGCCAGAAAACAGGAACTGTATTCCTATCATCTTGTGATCTTGAGAGAAAAGATAGGTGGTCAGGAATCCCGACTTTGTTTCAGTAGTGTGGTTAGAATCATGGTTCATGGGTTGACTCCGTTGCTTGAGGCGACGACGGGAGCCAAGCGGGTTGATTCATGAATGCGTTGGTTTTTTAAAGCATCTGCAAACCATAGCTCGTAATCTTGTTTAGACTCATGAACGAAAAGTTTTCCCCTCATTCGATAGTGGTTTCCGCCACATAGTTCTGCACAGGCGATTTCCCATGTGGAACTAGGGTTAAGCTCTTCAAGTATTCTTGTTTTTGGATTGTATCGAACATTCGCCTCGATGGGCGAAAACACCATGGGCATTACTTTTCCTGGGAGAGCATCTTGCTTAAGCCTTAAATTTGGCATGAAAAAACTATGGATGACATCTTGGGTTTTCAAATGAATCTTGACGTTTGCATTTTTCCAAACATGAAGTTCGTTAACCACGTGAAGGTCATGAAGATTTCCTAGATCAGCCCATGCCTGAGGATCTGCAGGAATGTGCCCTTGCGGATACCGCATGCGCCATTCCCATTGCCTGCCCAAAACGGTTACATGCAAGTCAGATTCTATATTGGTTCCTTTGTACCTTATAGGGAACCATGTATCGATTTCGATGTATTTCATTTTTGCCCAAGTGGGGGTCTGAGCAAAACCAATGTAGAGTAGAATAATAGCTGGAATTGCAGTCCAGATGATTTCAAGTTTTGTATTGCCATGAATGTGTTTTGCTTTAACGCCTTCTTTTGCATTGAAGCGGAACATGCAATAAACAAGCGTGCCTTGAGTAATAACAAAGAAGAATCCAGTTGCAACCAAGATTAGGTAAAACAAATGATCAATATCTGCACCATAACTAGCGATATTCTTGGGCAACCACCAACCCATAGCGGGGGCAATTGCAAATAGCCCGATCGCTGAAAGGTTTACTGCTGCAAATAATAGGCCCCAGCATCTATGCACTTAATCTGCTCCTGCTAGTTTTACTTCTTGCTTTCGGGAAGCGCTGCAACCCCGCGGGTTGCCTGACCATAAACTTTTGAACGAACATCATCAGGCAACAACCCTGGAAAGGGAAGAGCTTCGATAAAGTTGACGAGGTCCCATATTTTTTGACTTTCTTCATTTGCTGGAACTGTAACCGCAGGCATTTTTGAAGGTGGAATTCCCCTCTTAATGCGCCAGTAAAGATCAACAGGCCTTCTGCCACCTCGATATACGGATAGCGTAAGGTTCGATGGCCTTACCAAGGTTCCCCAGTCATCATACTGGTATAAAGGCTGTCGCCCGAAATCTTGATGGCAGCTCACGCAACCAAAAGCATCCGAAGCACTGCTACTAAAAAGGTGGTACCCACGCTTTACGGATTCAAGCATCTCGGCATCAGAAAAGTTAGGATATGAAGCTGGCTCAATTCCTTTAGCATCAGCTTTTTGGTAAGCCTTGAGAAGATCTTTAAGATAAAGCTTAACGAATTCTTGCACGGTTTCTTTGGCTGGCTCTTCATCGGGTAGGAGTTCGAAAAGCTCTGTCACGCTATTTTTCTTTTTTAGCAGGGTGCGAGTTGTTTCAAATTCCACTTCTCCCCTTAAGGATAAATGAAGCACATAGCTGGTAAGTTGTTCAAGCGCCTGTTCCCCTAACAAGCCAAAAGCAGGCATGGAAGTTCCTTCAACCCCAGCTTTAAGGCTGCGGAGGATATCTTCCCTGCGAGGTTTGATTTTGTTGCCACCCGGGTTGGAGGAGATAAATTTAAATTTGCCCTGCCTGAAATCTCTGGGGTGCGGGTTGACCCACGGGCCTGTGGGCCCTCGGCCATCGCCTGCCAATCCATGGCAATGCAAACAATTCCTACGGTAAAGTTTGCTACCTGCCGCAAGTGTTTCGTCATCGAGTTTCAATGATTTTGCAAGTGCGATGGTTTCGGTGTGGGTGGATATTCCCACGGATGGTTTGTAGGGGGAACCAAAAGTGAGTTGCAATTCAGTATCTAGTTCGGTTCGAAGGTTTTCTGGGAGGTCTTTAGGGCTGAATGTTTTGCCACCCAGTTCTTTGATTTGACCGATGGCTTTATCCAATTGCCCAGGGCCAGGAAGGCGATCGTGGGTTAGTTTTGGAACTTCGTCAACAATTAGATCTGCACGGAACGGGTATACAACATCATCAGGATAGGCGTCGTTATTGTTGCTGCAACCCGAAGTCGTGAAAATGCAAACAACAAGAGTGAGGGTGACAAACCCAATCAACTTGGGGAGTGCAGAAATCAAACTTGAGGAACACTTTGCCATAAGTTCGGCAATCCTTAAATTCAAAAGGGAACTAGTCTAACCTAAACACTTTAACATTTAATCGATTCAAAACTAATCGATTAAATACTAAACCGAGCAAAACTAATGCCAACTAACATTTTATTTACTATTTGGAAAGATGGGAGAAGAAAGGCTGAAAAAACTTAGGAAGTCCTAATGTTAAGAAGTTCGGAATCTGCTTTCTTAAAATTAAGAAACTTGGCGAGGTGGAGTAGGATTTGTTTTTTGAAAGTAGAAACAATTAAACTTTTATCCTGCTTGCGACTTGGTAACATAGGGCATTAATAATTATGGGGTTCAAATTAATGCTTAAAAGCCTTGGTATTGCAGCCCGGCTTGTAATAATCCTCAGCGCAGGAACATTCAATTGTTTCCTTTTTGCCCAGCAATCCATTCAGCAAGATAAAGAACTAACCTCAAAGATAACTCAATTAGCTGGCAGTCTGACTGGAAAAGACTCGAAAGTTTCTCAGGAAAACCTTTTTAAAATTATTGAAACAAATCCAGATGCGATGGTGATGAATACCAAAAATCACCTAATTAGGGCCTCATGGCTTTGTCAAGTGTCCCTGTTGGGTAGTGATAAGAACGCGCAGGAATTTAAAAAACACGAGGCTAATTATAAAAAACAGTTTGATTTAGCTAAAACGCAAAAAGATTTGCACGGGCTTTATGAAATTGTTCGGAACGGGCTTTATTGCAAGAGTGGGATTGATGCAAGCCTTCTTCTGGGTGACAGGGCCTTTGAGCAATCCAAAATAGAAGAAGCGGAATACTGGTGGAACCTGCCCCTAGCGCTTTATTCCGAGGCGCAGCAAAAGTCTAATCTTGATAAACCTCTTTTTTTTGAGCAGCTTCCATTGCTTAAGGCCAGATTAGTTGCAAGTTCTTTAATTAGGGATGGTTTGGGTAAAACAGCAAAGGAAAGATTTGATCAATTTGCATTAGACTTTCCCAAAGAGGAAGGGATTCTAGCCTCAAAAAAAGGCAATTTGGTTCAAATGCTGGAAGAATTTTCGCAATCGAAATCATTCCGATTGAGTCGCACCGACTGGACTTCCTACGCCATTACCAATGAACGAAACCCAATTATTGCGCAGGGCCCAACGGTACACGAACTAGGAAATTGGTGCGCCAGTCCCCCAGCTTGGAAAACCTCGATTGCCACGATGGATAATGATGAGCCAGATGCTGTTTCTGCAAAAAACCTTTTGGCTCCACAAAAATCTCCTGACCTTCCATGCCATCCGTTACGGGTTGGTTCGCGCATACTGTTTCAAGATGGTTCCAGACTGATTTCTTTCGATGTAGTTTCTGGTGCAAAAACTATCGTTTACGATCCGAACGCTATGTTCCCAAAAGGTAATTTAAACCAGCAATTAAGCTTAGGTCGAAGCATGACCCTTACCTTTTGCCCGCCTAACAGGGTGTTGGTAACCCTTGATAAACCGATTAAAAACAAGGATAGAATCTTTGCCCCTGTTGCAACTGATATTTTAGATTGCGAAAGCTTTCTTGCTTGCCTCGAAGTTAATCCCGATGCGACCCGGCTCCTTTGGGAGGCTAAACTTTCGACAGGGGATTACAGCAGATTTGAAAGTGACCCGTTGGTTCATGAAGGTAGGGTTTTTGTTCTTGCTAGCCAAAAGGTCAATGGTAGAGAGGTGTCTAAAGTTCATTGCTACAACCTCAATGCAGGTACTCCAGATTTGCTTTGGTCTTGCGAGGTCGCTTCTGAAACTACAGCGGTTCAATTTGAAGAAAACAAGCAGGCATTTTTGACCCTTGCAGGTAGCCTTGTGGTTGCAACCAGCAGGGGCGGTTCTGTTATTGCGGTGGATCAAAAGACAGGAAAAACGGTATGGCTAAGGTTGGTTGCGCCCAATGAAAATGCACGCAGCATTAAAACACCAACACCTCTTCGGGCTATTTTTCACGAAGCCATGGTTTATCATCTAAACCCTAGAAATAGGGTGGTTCAGGCATTAGATAGCGGGAGTGGCACTCTTGTCTGGACTCGTGATGTTGAAAATGTCAATCAATTGATTGCGGTTAAAGATGGTGTTTTGTTGCTAGGGACTGAAAATGGATTGCGGGCCTTAAATGCCACCAATGGTTTAGATAATCATGCTTGGAGTATTCCCGCAGATGGTAGTTCCTTGCCTTCTGCGGGAAGAGGTTTTATTCTTAGTGATAATTATATTTGGCCTACAGTCAAAGGGGTTTTTGTTGTCGATATGAAAACTGGCTTGCCCGCTGCAGATCTTTCTTTATTTCATCGTTTACAGCCTGGCAATCTTTTTCTCTTTGATGATTTTTTATTAAGTGTTGATCGTAATGCGATCCGGATGTATCCGGGAAATAAAGCCGGGAAATCTAAGAAGCAGAATGCGGTATTTTTAGCCCCACAGGCGAAGCTGAATGAGAAAATCAAGGCGCAACTGCCTAACGAAAAGAGCGTGAAACAAGATTGGAAAGTCGGAGATGTAAAGTGGGTGTCAAGGCAAACAGGGGCTGGGAAGCTTTTTGATCAAGGCTTAGTTCAAATAGCTAAAACCTCCAATTTAACAGCAATAGCTCGTTCTCACGATTTTAAGGTTGTTCGAAATTTAGATGGGGCTTTACTTTGGGAGTCGAAGTTAAGAGAAGTTTGTACTTGGATGAAAGCCCAAGGTGATATTTTGTTACTCGGTTTTGAAAAATCGGTCATTGCATTTGATTTAGAAAAGGGCGCGGAGTTGT
This sequence comes from Planctomycetota bacterium, assembly GCA_026692965.1. Lineage (GTDB taxonomy): Bacteria > Planctomycetota > Planctomycetia > Gemmatales > Gemmataceae > UBA969. The sequence goes on along the minus strand of JAPLNF010000227.1, from coordinate 16,233 downwards.
GGCGTTTTACACCAACCAATAGTGCCAATCCCTTCGGATTTGTGGTGTTAGGTGATAAATTAATTTGTCACGATGGCTCTTGGAAAATCTATTGTCTTGATTCCAATAATGGGAAAGTTCTTTTTGAATCCCAGTTTCCTTTCTTTGAAAGTGATTTTTCTGATCATCATCTTATCTTGCAAGAAATGGTTTCGGTTAATCAGAATGCGTTTATTGTTCCGGATAATAAAAATAATTACTGGTATGTAGAAAAGGGTGGTTCGCAACCCAAATGCGTGCCTAGGTTGGATGATTCACCTTGGGAAACCATGGCGCCTGTTCGAGATAACATTCTTGCGCTAAATTCTGATGGAAAGCTTTGCTTGCTGGAATCAAAGAGTTTTCAATGCATTATGAAAATCGCATTGCTTCCTGCATCACTTAAATCGGGGAAGGCAGGGACGATTTTTGCCTTTAACAATCAAGCTGTTGTTGGTGTTGAAGGTAATACTGCAACCTTTTTGTTTTTTATCGATCTGACCAAGGGCAGCCATATTTGGGACAAGCCATTTTTAATATTCGAGAAAAACTTGAACCTTGATGCGTGGCGTCTTATGGGTGATAACCTTTATGGGTTTGCAGGCAGCTATTTCAAATCGTGGAATTTGAGTACGAAACAAGAAACTAAGTATTTTAAATTATCCCCCGACTTTTTGCTTTACGATTGGCGTATGAATGTTCGTGAGGGGGAAATTCTTGTTTGGGTATCACCTCCTTCGTGCACTAAAATTATCATAAAGCTTGGCGCTTGGTTTTTGGCTTGGAGTTCTGATGGTATTTATCCCAAGGGGAAGGGAATGCCATTGTATTTTCTTTCACATGGCGATGTGCAAAAGACGGTGTTTTTAGAAACCTATGCCGGGGGTGCCCACTGGGTTTTTAAAGCTGTGAATGACTTTCATCTTTTTCCTGAAGTTTCATTTGTTAAAGAAGTTTCTGCTATTCATTCTCCCGTAATTTTGTTTGAAAAGAATGATGTGCTGGTGGGTTTGGCTTCTGAGGTTTATTGCCTGGCCCATTGATTTATAAGAAAGGTTTGGTTCCTGTGCCTGATGAACAAAACATGATTGAAATAATGCTTGATAGTGAAAATGAAAAATCCAGTGATCTTGAAGCTCTTAAGAAGATTCAGCAAGCTGGGGTTAAAATACGAGAAGAAATTTCCAAAGTGATTGTGGGCCATTCCGAGGTTGTTGAACAGCTCCTCCTCGCCCTCTTTGCAAAGGGGCATTGCCTTTTGGTGGGTGTGCCTGGGTTGGCGAAAACCCTGATTGTTAAAACTTTGGCATCAAGTCTGGGCCTTGTATCTAATCGCATTCAATTTACTCCGGATTTAATGCCCTCTGATATTACTGGAACTGAAATTCTTCAAGAGAATAAGACTTCCGGTGAAAGAGTCTTTCGTTTCATTAATGGTCCGATTTTTGCCAACCTTGTTCTTGCTGATGAAATCAACCGTACTCCCCCCAAAACTCAGTCCGCTCTTCTTGAAGCCATGCAGGAACTTCAAGTCACGGTCGGTGGCCAGCGCCATGTTTTGCCCAAACCTTTTTTTGTGCTTGCAACCCAAAATCCCATTGAGCAAGAGGGAACGTATCCTCTTCCTGAAGCACAGTTGGATCGTTTTATGTTCATGATTCTGGTGGGTTATCCTTCCGAAGCCGAAGAACTTGAAATCATCTCCCGTACGACTTCAGGGCATATGAATCCTGTGCAGAGGGTACTTGATGAAGCTGAAATACAGGGTATGCAAGAGCTAGTTTGCAAAATTCCCGCTTCACCCCATGTTGTTAAATACGCAATGGATATCGTTCGAAAAAGCAGGCCCGAGCGTGATAAAGAATCATCTGCTGCTGTTCCTGATTTTGTTCGGAAATACATCTCCTGGGGTGCAGGCCCCAGAGCTGGGCAAGCCATGGTGATGGCCGGTAAGGCGCGGGCTGCGCTTGCTGGGCGCTTCTTTGTTTCTCGCGAAGATATCAAAGCCGTTGCTCTCCCTATTCTAAGGCACAGGATAATTACCAACTATCATGCAGAATCGGATGGCATGACCGCAGATAAAATAGTTCAGAAACTGATCGACTCCGTGCCTTTAGCGGAAATCTAGCCCCGGGAGTTAGGCTTGAGCAATAATCGGAAATACCTTGATGCTGATGTTTTGGCCCGGCTTCGGCTTGTCGAGCTTGAAGCCAGAACAATCGTTCAAGGTATTATCTCGGGCAAACATCGCAGCCCAATGCGTGGATTCTCTGTCGAGTTTGCAGAACATCGTGAATATTCCGCAGGCGATGATCTTCGTAGACTAGATTGGAAAGTCCTTGCTCGAACCGAAAAACTTTACCTCAAGCAATATGAGCAAGAGACAAACCTTGCATGCTCTATGCTGGTGGATTGCAGTGAATCAATGTCTTTTGGTTCTGTCCCTTGGCAGAAAACCAAATCTGGGATCCGTTCTAAATTTGATCACGCTGCAATCGCTTCAAGCGTTCTTGCATACCTTTTGCAACACGATGGAGATGCCATCGGCCTTTATACCTTTAACGACAAAGTGTTAAACAGATTATCACCCTCGGGAAGGGTATCGCAATTGGAGGCGATATTGGAAATCCTTTCATTGGGTCCTACCACCGGGAAAACCAACATCGCTCCATTGCTTCATGAAGTTTGCGAGCGAATGACCCGCAAGGGCATAGTCTTTATATTTAGCGATTTTCTTGACGAAATGGATTCCTTAATGGAAGGCATCAAGCACCTGAATCATCTTGGCCATGAAGTCGTGGCTTTTCATGTGATGGATCCACAGGAGATGGATTTCCCTTTCCAAGATCCAACTTTGTTTCGTGGTTTAGAGGGCGAACCACAACTCGATGCGGATCCCGTTTCACTTAGGCTGAGTTATCTTGAAAATCTTAATCGATGGCGCACAAGCCTCCGTGAAGAATTAAGAAAACTGGATAGTGATTATGTTTTGCTAAGGACAGACGAAGTGCTTGGCGAAGTGTTGTCCGAATATTTAAGGGGTAGAAAGTCGCGGATAAGGAAAGAGATGCGGGGGCCACTTACTTGATTTTTCCGCTGTTCGCATTTCTGTTTGAAACCCCGATTGCTGCGCTTCTTGCTGCTGCAGGCGCGGTTGCAATTCCTGTTGTCATCCATCTTTTGCGAAGGTTCCGCAGGCAGATTGTTGACCTGCCCACCATTCGTTTTCTTTTAGAAGCAAAAAAGGTTCAGGAGAAACGCTGGCGCATCGAACAATGGTTGTTGCTGGTACTGCGATGCTTGATGGTATTTCTGCTGGCTTCCGCCTGCGCTGCTGCAATGCCTTGGGCTGAACCCTATTGGCGCAAGTTATTCCCGGAGATGCGGGGGCAACGAATTGCTGGTGTATCTCGGCTGCATACTATTCTTGTTCTGGATGCTTCTCTTAGCATGCTGGCGCAAAAAGATGGCAAATCTGCATTCGAAAAAGCCAGACAAAATGCTGATCGTTTTGTTCAAGCCTGTAACGCAGGCGATGCCATCAGTTTGGTGCAGATGTCGTTTCCTCCGAAGATAATCATCAACGAAGCTGCTGAAGATTTCGATAAAGTCCGAGAGGAAATTTCCGCGATCGCCCCCACCCATGGGTGTGCAGATCTTCCAGGTACACTTGCCTTGGTCGATGCCATTTTGCAGAGATCTCCCCCACGGTTTAAAGACCGCAAAGTTCTTTTCGTTTCTGATCTTCAAAAGAGTTCCTGGCTTGGTAATGGTGCAGGCCCTGCCAATGCCCTGTTCTCTAAAATGCGAACCAAAGCAACTCTTGGGGTTCTTGATGTTGGTTTTGAAATACCTTCCAATCTTGCAATTACAAATCTTGAAATAGATGGGCAGATTGCAGGGATAAGCGCCGAAACCAGATTCATTGCGAAGCTTCAAGCGTATGGCGATAGGCCGCAAAGCCGAGTTAAAGTGCGATTGCTTGCAGGTAAAATAGCTCAGGGATCAGACTCTGTTTCTCTTGCCCAAGTGCTTGAGGAATCGGTCGATATGCAAGCTTCTTCGCAAGCTACGGTGTTACTCAAATACAAGTTCAAGGAACCGGGCGATTATGCGGTTCAAATGCAGTTAGATCAGGATAATCTTGCAGTTGATGATTCCTGCAGAGTGATTGTTCGGGTCAGTAAAGAGCTTAATATTCTACTGGTCAATGGAAGGTATTCTGCGCGTGAGCTTGAAAGATCGACTGGGTTTTTGCAAATTGCCCTCGATAACGATGGTGTAGATTCTATTCCTTTGAAGTTCAAGGCACGATCAATCGATGAGCCAAGATTAGCCGACGAATTAAATAAAGGGCTTACCAATTATGATTCTGTTTTCTTTTGTGATGTCGCTAGGTGGAGAGCTTCAGAATCGAGAATGGTTGCAGAGTTTGTACGCAAAGGGGGAGGTGCTGTTTTTTGGTTGGGTGATCAAGCCGAACCTGCTTCTTATAACGATAATCTTTTTCAGGAAGGCAAGGGGATTTTACCTGCGAAGCTGATCAAGCCAGTGTCTGCGCTGCAGGGTTCGCTCTTTCAATTTCAATCTGATCCTTTTGCTTTTCAATATCCACCGCTTAGCGCCTTTCGTACTGCTGAAGATAAGCAATCTTTACTCGGCCCGCGATTTACCACTGCTTTCCAAACTGAACCCTTGCCCAAATCTCTTGTCCGAAATCTTGCGAATTTCAAAAGCGTTATTCCAGGCTCGAATGTGGATGATAATAAAAATGCATCCCTGACTGTTCCAGCATTGTTAGGTTGGCAACCTCCGATTGCTTACTTGCAAAAGAATTTCAAGGCTACCGATTCACGATCTAAAGGTTGGGTTTACCTTGCGTGTACCAGTGCTAATACGGAATGGAACAACTGGCCTGCATATCCCAGTTATTTACCTTTTGTTCAAGAATTGATGTTGGCAAGTTGTGCTGGGAAATTAAAAGAGCATTCGCAACTTTGTGGAACTACGATTGAAGATTACCCCACACAACAATCAGGTGAAGTTAAAATTTTGCTCCCTGATGGCACTTCAGAAACATTGCCTTTGATTCAGGATCAAGACTTCTCCAGAATGAATTTCAGCAATACTTTCAGGTCAGGGTTTTATTTTGCAAGGTACCTCACAACACAGGCCAGTAATGGTTTTGCAGTAAATCCGATGCTAAGCCCCATGGGCGAATCAGGGTCCGAATCAGATCTATCCCGTACTTCGTTGGAGGAGATCAATCAGTTCTATTCTGAGGCGAATTTTTCTCTTGTGAAAGATCCTGCAGCTTTTATGGATGAAAATAGCTCAGGTGCCGCTAATGATAATGAAGACAAAGGGATGTTGAGGGAGAAGATTGCAGGTGTATTTCTTTTATTGTTCCTTCTCTTTTCGATCGGGGAGTTTTTGCTTTCTTGGTTGATGGGGTTGGGCAGATCACTTATGCCAAGTCTTAAGAAACCATGGTTGATCATGGGGCTAAGCTGGCTTGTTTTAATTCCTGTTGGGTTTTGTGTGGTTGGAATACTTGGCAATTCTTCGGGTGCGAATGCACTCGCGTTTCTTCCTGCTAGTGTTGTTGAGAGTTTTGAATTGGTGCGTGGTCGAATCGAAGTCGGGGAAGGTGAAACACTACAAACTAGATTGATAACTCAAAACGAATTCACGCCTGCAATCAACACTAAAGCGGTCAGGCTTTCAATATTTGGGATTCTAGCTTTTTGCACCGGCATGGCCTTTGTTAGGTTGATTTTTAATCGCAGTGCTTTGGGGGCGATTACTCTTATAGGATTAAGGTTGGGTTTTTGGTGGGTTCTGCTGTGGATACTCCTGCCTCAGATTGGCCTTGGGTTTGAAAGATTTACCTGGCCCGATATCGCAATTATGATTGATGATTCTCAAAGCATGTCGATTGCAGATAAATATCAAGACGAGGCGCGGGATTTGTTTGCGCGGAAAATTGCAGATGCTTCCAGCCAACAAGTTACTCGAATTGGAATTGCCCGTGCCATTCTTACAGAAAATCAAGGTAAGTTTCTTGCAAATATACTTGAAAGAAAGTTCCGTATACACCTTTATCACCTTTCTGCCCGGGCAGAAAAAATAGCTCTTATCACCAAGCCTGAGGAAATTCCTGAAGCCCTTGTTTTGATCCGGGCCTTAAAGCCTGATGCATCCCATGACAGTAGCAAAATCGGTAATGCCTGCAGGCAGGTGCTCAATGATTTTCGGGGCACCCCTCTTGGAGGTGTAGTCCTTTTTTCTGATGGGGTTGTTACCGATGGCGAAGAATTATCGAAGGTGACAAAGTTTGCAGTCCAGAGTGCGGTTCCCTTTTTCGCAATCGGGTTGGGTGAAGAAATGGAACCCAAAGACCTTGCGGTATTAGATGTCCAGGGCCCTGATGAAATTGCTTTTGGAGACCGGGTGGTGCTGGATGTAAGGGTTTCTTCTGCAGGGTATAAAAACTTTCGAACCTCGGTGCTTCTTAAGGAAAAGGGGAAGCCTGATATTATCGATAAGCAGGAAATAACCCTTGATGAAACAGGGTTACCCTCCGTAATACGCTTGGTCGACAAACCAAAAACCGAGGGGCTGAAACTTTATGAAATTGAGATCCCAATACAGAAGGAAGAATCGCAAGCGACGAATAATCGAATCGAAAAAAATGTTCTTGTTCAGCAAGCTAGCACGGTAAAAATTCTCTTTGTCGAAGGTTGTAGGCGATACGAGTATCAATACTTGAAAACATTGCTCGAAAGGCAGGCAGAGGTTCCAGGCGGGAGAAAACTTTTCTCGTTGAATGTGCTTTTGCTAGAAGCAGACCCAGATTTCCCATCACAGGATCGCACTGCGATTGCAGACCTTCCCACTCGAGGTGAGTTGTTCCTTTACGATGTTGTGATCTTTGGTGATGTTGATCCCAAATCGCGGGAAGCTACAAAATTCAAACGATTCTTAACAGACCTCACCGAATTCGCACGCGAAAAAGGAGGAGGCGTACTTTTCTTGGCAGGGCAACGATTCTTCCCTGCAGAATATGCTGCTTCTTTGCGAGATTTGTTGCCTGTAGAAATTAATGCTAATCCATTGATTGAATCGCCCGAAGGAATCATTCAGGGGTATAGGATGATTCCCGCTGCTTCTGCGAGTTCGCACCCTATTTTTAGATTTCATTCAGAGGAAAAAGAAAATAGTAATCTTTGGAATCATATGAAGGAAATGTATTGGTGCTTTGCAGGTGTGGTGCCTAAGAAAGGTGCTGAAGTGCTTGCGAATGCGGAGGGAGGCAACCTCGTGGTATCAGGCAAAAATGTGCCACTCATGGTGCTGCAGTACTACGGTGCGGGTCGGGTTTTGTTTTTTGCATTTGACGAATCTTGGCGCTGGGCGTACCGAGAGGATCAGGGCTATTACAATTATTTCTGGTTGCAGACTCTGCGTTTTCTTTCCCGAAATTCTGTCTCCAAGATTTCGCTTAAACTCGATAAAACGGGAAACTATAGGCGGGGCGATTCTATTCGTATTCTTGTTCGACTTCCTCTTGATGCTTCAGGTACAGAAGCTAATTCCACTGTTCGCGTATCGATGGAAAGAAAAAATATACAAGATGGCAAAGGGAAAGAAATTATCACCCTTGATCTTGCCAAAGTTGCGGGCAGCAGGGGGGCTTTCGAAGCTGTTATCGATAATGCCCGTGAAGGTAAATATCTTTTTCAGGTGTTGCAACCCCTTAAGCAAGATGCAGCGCCCTTTGTTGAGTGCATTGTTTTGCCGCCACCGGGTGAAATGGAAAAGCTGACCATGGCGCAAAATGATTTAACGAAGATGGCGCTTACCACGAAGGGCAAATTCTATTTCCCTGACCAGGCAGCATCTTTGCCTGTTGATCTCCCCAGCGGTTTTCAAATTTCATCTGGTTCCCCTTCGCCCCCTTGGGATTTATGGAACCATCCATTTGTTTTTATCCTCATTTTATTGTTGTTAACCTTGAATTGGTTTTTGGGAAGGCGCTTGCAACTGTTATAGTTAATCAAGCAACTTAAAAGGACTGGATACACCATGACTTTGCTTACCAAAGAGATTGAAGCTTCACCGGATGCAGAGCGTTTGCAACGCCTTATGTCTTCGATTTTGTTGCAGAACAAAGTTTATGGTTTTTTTCGGGCGATCTTTCTTTGGGCATTATTCACCAGCTTGGTTTTGTCCTGTTTTGTTGTCTTGGAGTATCATTTTCATTTAGACTCTTGGTTGCGTGCAGTATCCTTGGTTTTATTGCTTGCTAGTTTCACTATTTCATTCCTATTCTTGTTTAAACCCATTAACCGTTGTTCCCTGACTGCAACACAGTTGGCTTTGCAAATGGAGGGTATTGACCCGCAATTAAAAGATTCTTTGGCCAGTGCCATTTATTTTCTTGATCAGAACAAAACCATGGAGGGAGCCTCTGCAGAATTGGTGGTAAAGGCGATAGCAGATGCTTTCGACAAAGTGATGTTTGCGGACGTTTTTTTCAAGGTTCATGTGCGCTGGGTAGGTGTTAGTTTTCTAGTATCAGGTGCGTTTTTATTTACGATGCTGTTGGTTTTTCTTGCTTACATGCCTTTTTCTGGTGTGGCTTTGGCTCGGGTGATACTGCCTTATGAAAATATAGCGTGGCCTACTCTTACGCAAATGGAAGTGGTTGCCCCAAAGCCCAAAGTTGGGAAAAATGAAACTCTACGAATCGTTGCCAGAATCAAAGGTAAAATCCCTCAGCAAGCTACGGTTATGCTTCATTGCGAGGGTTCTTTGCATTCTAAATTAATCGCAGATATTCAAACTGGTGAAGGCAATGTTTCAGAATTAATAGGTAAAATTGATGTCTCTGCAGTAGGCCGTGATTTTGCGTTGCAAATATTCGCAGGTGATGCAGTTTCTGATGTTTATCAGATAACGGTTCTAGCCCCGCCTGTGTTTTTAGATATCGATGGAAGTCCTTCTCCAACAGTAACTTGCCTACCACCATTATATACTGGTTTGCCTTCGCCTTTAAAAGTTTCCCCTGGCACATCGCAATTAGATGTTCCGCTTGGAAGTAATTTTGTATTTAAAGGGCTTGCAGATCGTTCGCTAAAATCTGCCCGCCTAGAATTCCAGCCCGAGAATAAAGATCTTCTGCCAGGGATTGTTGGTGCCTTCTTTTCTGCAGACGATCAGTGGTCAACTTTAGTTTTGTTGCCAATTGCCAAAGCTTCTGTTGCAGAAACTTCAATTTCTTTAGATAGCTTGAATACTGGATTTGAAATTTCATTTACTCCAATAGCTTCGGGGATTTATTCGGTTGTGATTGAGGATGAAAGTGATTTATATGCGATTCGGAGTTTTGATCTGCAGGTTCGTGCTGATCCTTCGCCAATGGTGAAAATGGAGTCTTCGCTTGCGAATAGTGGGTATTTACAATTGTTTTCCGAAGCTGAAGTTGCGCTTAAAATATCTGCTGAAGATTTGCTATATGGGTTAAATACCGTGGGTATTGAGTTTAAAGGGGCGAAAGATGCCTTTAAAAATTCGAGTGCAGATTTTTGGAACCAAACATTGGTTGATAAGAATGGGATTAGGGCCAAGCCCGTAAATAACATTATACTGGGTCATGTGGTTAAACTGAAGGATTTGAAAAACGCAAATGGTTCTTCTTTTAAGGCTGGCGATCGCTTTTCATTTCGTTATGTAGCCAGTGACCATGACGATATTTTGCCTCTGAAACCCCGGGGCGGTTCTGAATGGTTGGAAATTCAAATTGTCGATCGCAATGGAATTGAATTATCACTTGAGAAAGCCCAAGAGAAGGCTAGGCAGGAATTATTAAAGGTCAGGGATGTTCAGCGCAAGGCGACCAAAGATACTCGGTTTGCTTTGGATGAAATTAAATCTAAGGAAGAAGGCGTTCAAAAAGCAATGGAAGCTGTTCAGTCAGCAGAGCAGGGGCAAAAAAATGTAGCTGAACGGCTTGGAGAAAAAGAATCAGGGATTCTAGGTAGCATTGAGAAAATTAAAAAGCTTGCGGAAGCAAACAAGTTGAAATCCTCCGCTTCATTGAGTCGGCTTAATGAACTGGGAAAAGATATCAAAAAAATCGAAGAAGGAGAGTTGGCGCAAGCAGAGTTGCAATTGTCGGAGGCTTCCAAACGATTGGAATCTGCAGATGCTGGAAAAGGGTTGGAAAAAGAAAAGCTAACTGCTGCGCTTGAGAAATCGTTGAAGAATCAAGAAGAGGTTGAGAAAAGCTTGGATGGGTTGCTTAAAAACCTTGAGCCTTGGGCTGGCCTTGCCGAAATGCGTTCCGATGCCCGGGAAACACTGCTTGAATTGGAAGATTTGAAACGAAAGTTGGAAGATACGCAAAAGCAAGATCCCTCTGCATTGGGAAAGAAGACTGACGAGCTTACTCCGATGCAAAAAGAAAAGATCGATAACCTGTCGGCGCAGCAAAACAAGGTGGCTCAGAAAGCAATGAACCTCGTTGATAAAATGAATAAATCAACGCAGGAGAAAAAAGGACTAGAGGAGTCGGTTGCTAAAAATATCAAGGATGCCCTCGAGTTGCCTGATGTTAAGGAATTGAAAAACAACCTTCGTTCTGCAAAAGAAGAAATTGAGTCTAACCGATTAACGGACGCATCAAAATCTCAAGCTAAGGCAGTGGAAGGGGTACAAGAGATATTGGAAAAGCTTGAAGAAAACCCGCGGGAGATGAATCAAAAGTTGGCAAAAAAATTGCGCGATGTCCAAAAGCAACTCGAGGAGATGAAGCAAGAGATGCAAACTCTTCGTAAAAAACGCGACGAAGCGCAAAAGATCAAAAATGATGATCAGAAAAAAGATGCCCTTCGGAAGAATAATCAGGAGATGGAAAAACTAGCTTCCAAAATGGAAGAGATGGCTAAAACTCTGAGCAGGTTTAAGAACGAAAATGAAGGCAGTAATCTCGAAGATTCAGCTAAAGAATTAAGGCGTATAGCTCAAGATCCACAAGAGAACCCGGGTGTTAACCCTGAGGTAAATCCTCTTGATAAAGCTCAGGAAAAATTGCAGAGGGAAATACAGGATGTGCAACAGTTGGCAAAAGAAACCGAAGAGAAATTACAAAGAGAGCGCCTAGAGAAGATTGCTGAAAGTATAAAGCTGCTTTCTGAAAGGCAGGAATCTTTGGTAAAGGAATCCGAGAGATTTGATATTTTGCTGAATGAAAAAGGAGCATGGACCCGTGCCCAGATTCTTTCCCTTACTGGGTTTGCACGATCCCAAACTGGGCTTGCTGAGGAAACCGAACTTGTCGCTTCACGCGATCTTGATGGATTGCCTGTGTTTATGAAAACTATTGGCATGGCAGGTAGAGCGATGCGCAACGCTGCAAAATTATCGGAACGAAATTCTCGAACTCAAACCAAAGGGCCTCCACTTTCAGAAAAAGTCGTGCCTGCGCAAAAAGAAGCTTTGCAACGATTGATGCAATTTCAAAATGCACTCAAGGAAGAAATTGGGCAACTCGCCTCTGCAGCAAAAGATAATGAAGCAGAAGAAAAGCAGGGTAAAAACAACGAAGAAGGCAAACAAAATCAATCAGGGGGCGGAGCGCAAGATCGTAAGCCACCATCGATTGCCCAGCTTAAATTGTTGCGTAATTTACAAGCGGAGTTGTATGATCGAACCGAGCAACTTTCTACCAAGTTTCCCGATTCTAAAAAGATGCCTGAAGATAGCAGACGGGAAATGCTCAATCTTCAAAAAGATCAACGTGAAGTAGGTGAATTGTTGGAAATCCTTCTCGAGTTCAATCGCAAAAATGCACCCCAGGGAGATTTACAATGATGATTAGGATTATCATGCTGTGCTCTCTTTTACTTGTTTCGGGGGCAATGATTGCTCAGGAAAAAGAAGCTGTTCCCACTCAGGAAAAATCAGGCGATGAAGGCCCGGTAAAGTTGAAAAAGAAGAAACCTTTGCCTGTGGAGCCTCAGGAAAAACCAAAAGATTCTGTTGTGCCGCCTGTAGATAAAAACAAACCCGAATCTAACCCTGAAAAGAAAAAAGAAAAGGTTGCCTCGCCAGAAAAAGTTATGGATCAACCGAAAGATAATATTGAAGAAGAAGAGATTTTTGGACGAATCGGAAAAAATCTCAAGGATGTTGATGATAGATTAGGAAACCTTGAGTTAGGGGAAGCGACTCTGCAAAAGCAGCGCGATATTCTCGAAGATATTGATAAGTTGCTCAAAAAGAATCAAAGCAATCAATCTCAGTCGAATCAGTCGCAATCTAAATCTTCATCGAAAAGCGAAAGCTCAAATAAACAACCAAAAGGCTCGCCTGATAACCAAGATTCCAACGCTAATGATTCAGATAAAGGGCAGGATAAACAGAAACAGGGTGGGCCAAAGCAAGGGCAGCAGGGCGCAGAGAGTGGGAAACAACAAAAACAGGGAACCCCTGACAAAGCTGATCCCGATGGAAAACCCGATGCAGGGAAAGGGCAGCCTAAAGGTATGCAGGGTAAAGGCGACAAAGGTGCATCTGAAAAATCAGAGGTTGCGAATCAGGGCAAAGGTGATGACAAAAATTCTAAGTCTGGGGATGGAGGCAAAAGCGATCCTTCCAAAGATAAAGTGAATCCCTCTGCGGATGTTTTTAAAGAGGCTTGGGGGCATTTGCCTGAAACATTGCGGGCAGAGCTTAATGCGTATGGTGTGCCCAACCAATTCATGGACCGTTATGATGAGATGATTCGAAAATATTATGCAAAAGTTGCTGAAAAAGGTGCCAGAAAAAAATGACACCATTGATTATCCAGCGTAGAGAATGTTTGCTTGCAGGGCTTGGTTTGCTAACCATTCCCCATTCTTCTTTTGGCTTCCAAGAACCAACCATTAAAAAAGGCCCAAATCTGCCTGATGGTTCTCAGGCCAAGGGCATGATGACTCCCCAGTTGGATAAAGCTGTGGAAAAAGGACTCGAATTTCTTGCTACCCGTAGAAGGCCTGATGGTTCTTTTGGTACCGGCGCCTACACCGGCAATGTTGCAATCACTAGTCTTGCAGCACTGGCATTTATGGCTGGGGGCAATCAGCCCCAACGAGGTAGGTTCGGAAAAATAGTTACCGATGCCCTTAAATATATTCTTACTCAGGAAAACAGGGAGGGTGGTTATCCAGGCTTTTTTCATAACCCACGGTCTTCCCCTCATGGCCCTATGTATGGACATGGTTTTGCCACTTTGTTTCTTGCGGAAGTTCATGGAATGATTCCCGATAAGGAACTTAGAACACAGACACATGATGCCCTTGAACGGGCTATTAAATGCATCTTAGATAGCCAGACTCAGGAAGGTGGATGGCGCTATAATCCAACGCCAAAAGATGCGGATATTAGCGTGACTATTTGCCAAATCATGGCTTTAAGGTCTGCGCGAAATTCAGGTATTCTTGTTCCTAAATCCCGTGTTGATCGCTGTGTTGAATATGTAAAACGCTGCCAAGATAAACGCGAAGGTTGGTTCAGGTATATGGCGCAATCGGGTGGTGGCGGGCAGATGGGATTTGCACGCACCGCTGCAGGTGTTGTGGCTTTATACAGTGCGGGTGTTTACGATGGACCAGAGATAGAAGCTGGGTTGCAGTTTTTAGTTCAATCCAAACCTCAGGGATTGAATCTTCAACGTACGGAAATGCATTATTTTTACGGCCATTATTATGCTGTTCAGGCAATGTATACTGCGGGTGGCAAATACTGGGCTGAATGGTTTCCCTATATTCGCGATGAATTAATTGCTAGGCAGCGCCCTGATGGTTCTTGGTTTGATCAGGTGTGTGGTCATTATGCAACCGCAATGGCGTGCTTGGTTCTTCAAACTCCTAACAACTATCTTCCCATTTTTCAAAAATGAAATTACACGTTCTCACAGCAATTGTTTTTTCTTTTTGGGCGACTTTTGTAAGCGCTCAAGACCCAATATTTATTGTGCGTGACAGAGTCGGAACCGTCAAAGAAGGTAGCATTCAGCGAATACTTTCAGCCAACAGTTTGGAAATGCTTTCTGCAGATGGGAAAAGTTTTACGATTACCAATCCTGTTTATCTCAATCGAAAAAACAAGGTTAGCCCGAGGTTTCCTCAAACTAAAGCGTTATGGCTTTTGAATGATGATTGCATTAAGTTTGAAGATTTGTTGATGAAGGATGATAGCTTTGAATTTGAAAGTTCAGATTTTGTTTCTGGGAGTAAAACGCTAGTTCCACTTTTGGATACCAAGATGATATGGCTGAAAAATCCTCTGGGTATTCTTGACCCTGTTTCCTATCGCAACAAAATACTTGATGAAATTCGTACCAAAGATGTTGTTGTTTTAAATAATGCAGAGCGTGTCGAGGGGGTTCTTGAGAGTTTAGATGCAAAAAATGCTGTGCTAGATTCAGGGACCGTCAAGTCTGAATATAAAAGCGATTCCATCGCACTTATTGGTTTAAGCGCTGAGGAGAATCCTAAAAAAGAGAAAGCCATAGAAGCGGTAAGTTTGGTTTTGGATTCTGGTTCAAGGATAACGCTTGCGGAGTTCAATCTTTCGATGGGAATTCTTGAAGGTAAAACGATGCAGGGTGCAAAGGTTCGTATTCCCATTACCAAAATTCAGCAAGCGGTATTTTTGGGGAAAAGTGTTGTTAGAATTCAAGAACTTAAGAACATTACGCTGAGGCAAGTACCGTTTTTTGAAACTCCGATGGAAGCGAAAGGTATTAAAGCCACCAAGAATTCCGACCTTTGGATTTCCGGTTCATCCTATTCCAATGGGTTTTCGACCATGGGAAGTACCTCAATCACTTTTCTACTAGATGGGAAGTACCAAAAGGTATGCGGTTTTTTTGGCTTTCACGATATTGATGGCAGGCGGGGCAGGGCGGATATCAAGCTTCTTGCGGATGGAAAAGTAATAGCAAGTTGGGCTGATCGAACTTGGAAAGATGGCCTTGGAAGCTTGGATTTAACCTTAGCAGGCATTAAGGAGCTATCCTTGGTAATCGACGCATCTGTTGGGTCAAAAATCAATTGGTGCGAATGCCTGTTATTTCTCGCAGATTAAATCTTTTGCTTACACTAATTTAATTGAGTTCTGTTTTCATTTCGAATTTGGCAAGCGACTGCTTCATTACCAAGCCACGCGTCCCAAGCGCCATGATCTCCTACATCAATCCCATCCGCTACCGCTTTTTTCTGCAGGAGAGATTGCAAATCGCTTAAAAAATCTGCGTCCATCAATTCGATGTTTGAGGCGAGATTCTTATGCAAAATCCGGTATACAAGTTTGAGTTCATTCACGGAATATTGATTCATGTTCGACCTTTCAATTAAAATTGCCTAACATCATTCTAAGGAACCCAAGGCAAAGAGTATTACCAATATGAAAATTTTATTGACGAACGATGATGGAGTGGATGCGCCAGGAATTCTGGCATTTGAAAAAGCAATTGCAGGTTTTGGGTTAGTCACTGTGGTTGCACCTTCGGGTGCGTTATCTGGGTGCGGGCATCGCGTGACTACAGAGGAAGCTTTACGGGTGAAGCAAATTAGGCCCGGGATTATGTCGGTTGATGGCACGCCCGCAGATTGTGTTCGTGTTGCAATGCATTCGTTACTACCCAAGGTTGATTGGGTGGTTTCCGGAATAAACGCTGGGGGGAACCTCGGGGTGGATATCTTTATTTCTGGAACTGTGGCTGCGGTAAGAGAAGCCGCATTTCATGGGATTCCGGGTATTGCAATCTCGCAATATCGCAGGCGGGGTACGCCCATGGATTGGGCCCGGTCAGAAAAGTTTGCCCGTTCCATAGTTACGCATTTGATTGAAAAACCTATCAAGCCTGGAACTTATTGGAATGTGAACCTTCCTCATCTTGAGGAATCAGACCCTGATCCAGAGTTTGTTTTTTGCAAGCCAAATACATCCCCGTTGCCTTTGGCGTTTAGGGTCGAGGGTGATTCTTTTAAATATGCTGGTGATTACCATTCAAGGCATGCAGAGCTTGGCACCGATGTGGAGGTTTGCTTTTCGGGCAAGATTGCCATCAGCCTTTTGGGTATTTTTTAAGCAAGGGATAGACTTAGTTCGAAAGGCTTTGCATTACTAATGCTGCATTCTGCCCGCCAAACCCAAAGCTGG
>JAPLNF010000226.1 GCA_026692965.1 Planctomycetota bacterium | reverse complement strand
GATGGCGATGCGATTTACGGAAGGTTCTGGAGCCAATGGGTTTATTGGGCTGCTGGCCCAAGAGTTGGGGCCATTAAACAAATCCGTTTATCCATGGATAGGCCTGATCCATTTTTAAACACCGGTGGCCAGATTGCTGTTCGGGTTTTGGATAAAAACTTCATGCCTGAACGCAAAGAAAGTATCAACGCCAGAATTGAATGGCTTGATGCACCTGAAAACACTGATGCAAAAACAAAGCTCAGAGATATTGAGTTAAAAAAAATTCCGGATAAAGCCGGAGAATATCTACTGAACCTTACCTATGACAAAGTCGGGAAATTCTCGTTTTCTATTCCCGGGGAGCAGGATGCACGGATTGAATGGCGCGTATTCCCGCAGCAAGATATCGAAAAAGGTGGGCTGGCAACTTCTCAGCTTTCTGAATCCGCTAGGCTTAGCAAAGGGATGTTTGTTCTTGAAAACGATGCGGAGAAAATACTTCCCGAAATACCTGCGAAATCTTTCCAGATCACCTTTAATACCGAAATACCAAAGCTTAACCCCTTACTTTTTCTTGTGCTTACTATCGGACTAAGCCTTGAATGGTTTTTCAGAAGATGGAACAACCTGAGCTAATTATGGCAGAGGCACTTATTTACAAATCCCTGGGTCCCATACGAAACCAAATCAAGAAAATTTGGCTGATTAATAAATCCATCGACATTATTTTTGGGATTTCGAAATCCCTTCTTTTTGTTCTGCCTTTGCTTGCTATTGCCTGCCTTGCAGATTGGGTCTGGGATATCGAAGAAGATACTCCTATGCCCTTCCGATTACTCATGACCGCCTCTTGGTTATCATTATTAATGGTAAGCTTTGCAAGTTATGTGTTGTTGCCCGCAATTAAAAGATTCAAAGAAGATGAAACCGCGCTTAAAATTGAACAAACATTCCCCGAATTTGATCACCGCCTTATTACAGTTCTGCAACTTTCCAGACCCGAAGCACGGTTTGACAAAAAATCAGAAAAGCTTCTTGCTGAATTAACAGGCGAAGTTGTTGCTTGCTACCCCAACTTCAATTTCAATAATGCCCTTGAATTAAAAAAACTGAAAGAATCCTCTTATCGATTCGCACCAGTATTATTGTTTGTTGTGCTCGCCTTGCTTTTCGCCCATGATTCTGCAAAAGCATTGTTAGAACGCCAGTTTCTTTTGAACACGCCCATCCCGAGAAACACCACCATCATTAACCTTCCCGAAAAAATTGTCCTAGCAGAAGGTGAAGAAGTCAGCATCGGTTTCGATTTGCGCCTGACAAAATGCTACATCCCAGCAATGGGTAAAATGCTCTGGAAAAACCAAGCTGGGAAATCACTTTTTATCCCCATAGAGCTTGACGAAAATGGACAGTGGAAAGCAACCATGGCTTCTTCAATCGAAGATGGCTTTGTAACCATACGCATTGGGGACGGCAGAGCTGGGCCATTACCCGTTATTCGAAAAAATCGCCCTACTTTGGAAATGGTCTCCGCGAAAATCCTTATGCCCGAATGGTTTGGAAAACGCCCTGATGGTTCTCCCTATGAAAAAACCTTCCCCAAGGGTGACATCGATGGCATTGAAGGCAGCACGGTTCAAGTTGAATTCAAAAGTTCGCAACCGCTCAAAGATGCAACTTTAGTCGTCAAAAATTATGATTCAAATCTTACCCCCGAAACAATGCCCTGCTCCCTAGGCGAAAACAAGCAAACCTTGATTGTTCGTTTTAATCTTAAACTGGGAAATGTAAGATATCAGGTTAATATCAGTAACCAAGATGGCTTGGAATCCAACCCCAACTGGCAGCGAAAACTCACCGTGCTGCAAACTCAAGAACCTTTGGTTACTCTATTACCTGAACAAGTACCAGGCATCGTAAGAGTTTTTGGCAAAGATGAAGACACTGAAATCGATGGCCTTCCCGTTTTAATTGGGAAACAATTCAGGGTTGCGTATAAAGCTGAAAGTTATTCAGGCTTATCGGTTGCAAAATTTCGCTATCGGATCAATGAAAAAGGTGATTGGAATACACTTCCTCTTCAAGAGTTTAAACCTGAATCAGAAAAAACAGGAAAATTTCTTATCGAAGCTGGATCATTTGAAAATAGCTCAGCAAAAGCTGTCATCGACTTTTACCCATTGCCCTCGGAAGACCCTTGGAAAGCACCTAGCAGAAGGCTTGCAGGTGGCAGATTTGATTTCCAGATTGGGCCGTTAAAAAACATTCGGGTAGGCGATAAAATTGAGTATTTCGTTGAAGTCACCGACATGAACCCCGCAGAACCTAAAACAGGGCAGTCTGAAATACTAATTAAAGAAGTTGTAGGGGTAGATGAATTACTGGCTTGGTGGAGACGAAAAGAAAAAGAAACAGAGAAATTAATGCAGCTTAAGAACAAACAAGCAACAGTTTTCGAAGGCTTTCTACCAAATTTACCCTCGAAACCTTAATTTATAGGGTTTTAAAGTAAATTAGCATTGGCAAAGTGATTGGTTATAGGTTAGTATTTCAAATGATATTCCTACCTAAAGTGAGTGCAATAATGTTTAAAACAATCCGCTTCTCATTGCTTTGTTTTCTGATATCACTCCCAGTTTTGGCCCAAGGCCAAACTACCACAAAAGTGAAAATTGAAAGGCAAGAATCAACTGCCTTACAAACAGAAAAAGCAACCAAGCGCCTCGAAACATTATTAAACATTTTATCTTATTACAACCTTAACGATACTGAAGAATCAAAACTGGTTGTCGAAGCTACAACCGTACTTAAATCCCTGCGCCAGCAAGATATGGTTGCAGTTATTAAGCACCTCGAAACTTCAGCGAAGGCAAAATCAAAAACCACCTCAGATGATGAAACTAAACTAGCCTATGTTCGCCATCAACAAATTCTGGAAAAACTACGCGAGTTGGCATTGAAGCAACAAGCAATTCGCTCTCTTGAAATTGCTGCTGAAAGAATGGCCAAAGCTTCGAAAGAAGAATTCTCGATCAATGCAACGCTTATGATTTTTTACGGCATGCTCGAAGACAAAAACAGCAAAACCAAATCAATGTTCCCAACGATTGTAACGAAACTAATAGATCGCCAACGCGACCTTAATGTTGATGTCTCAGTAATTCTTTCACAGGCTGCAGATCTTGAATCGAAATTAGATGACCAGCGCAAGGATAGACTAAAAGAAGGCCTGAGAATTGCCAAAGCTGAAAACATTCGAGGCACGCTTTCTTTGGTTACAGATCATTTAACCAAATATGGCGACAATCAGGAATCAATTCGGAATTTCAAACCTGCTTCTAACTACACCGAACAAAATCATTTTGCGATGAAGAAAATTGCAGATGCTTGGAGAGCCCCAAAAAATACCCTGCAAACTTTAAAAGAACTGCAGGATAAAGTTGGCAAAATGGTTCGCGATCAAAAAGAAATCAATGAAAAGATGAAAGATGAAGATGCCCCCAAGACTCCTGAAGCCAAAATGGAAGTAGCAAAAAAAGAAGCGGACATGGCTAATGTCACCAAGGATATTTTGAAGACTACTGAACCAGCGGTACAAAATGCAAAACCAGATTTAGCAAAGGCTGAAGCTGCACTTGAAGAAGCTGCGAAGACTCTTGCTGCTGCAGAAGATAAAAAAGCTGAAGTTGCTCAGGATAAAGCGCTAAAAGCATTAGAAGCTGCGAAAGAAAAAATCGATGCTGAAGTTGCAAAGATTATGGAAAAGGCGAAAGACCCGGTTGCCAAGGCACAAGACTTGGTTAATAAAATCGAAAAATTAGAAGAGAAACAAAAGCAAGTCAACGAAACCGCCAAAAACATGACAAAACCTGAATCAAAACCGGATGCAAAAGCAGCAGAAAACATTGCTAAACAAGAAAAAGACTTAGCTGAAAAAGCCATTGATACGGCCAAGGAATCACCCAGCATTCCTGAAGAAGTAAAGAATGCGTTAGAAAAAGCTGCCGATGCGCAAGATAAAGCGGCGGAAGCAGCGGTCAATAACCCTGACCCTAAAGCAGGGTTAGAAAAAGCGGCGCCCAAAATGAAAGAAGCATTAGAAGAATTAACCAAAGCAAAGGAAGCTGCGAAAACAGAGGTAGCGAAGGAAAAAGCGAAAGCTGATGATGTTGCCAAGCGAGAAAAAGCTGCTGATGAATTAGCCAAAGCTGCAGAAATGCAAAAAGAGGTCGCACAGAAGTTAGATAAAGCAAAACAAGAAGGTGCAATGGATGCATTAAAATCAAAAGATATCGCAAAAAATCTTGCTAAAGATGTACAAAAAGCGATGGCAGAAACAGAAAAAGCGGCTAAAAACACCCAGGGCGATGTTAAAGAAGCAACGGATGAAGCTGTAAAAGATCAGAAAGATTCTGAAAAAGCTCTGCAAAACAATGATCTTGCAAAAGCCGCTGATGCTGCTGCTGACGCTGCAGAAAAACTTGACATGGCTGCAAAAGATGCTGCAGAAATGGTAAAGGCTGACAAACAGGATAAAGCTGTTGCTCAAGCAAAAGAAGAGATGAAGCAAGCCGATGTGAGCGAAGCTGCACGTAGAGTCGCACAAGCCCTCGACAAAAATAAAGAAGCTGAAAAAGCCACCGCAAATGCCAAAGAAAAACTTGGCGAAGGTAAAGCCGAAATGGATCTTGCAAAGAAGCAAGGCGACCTCGCTAAGCAACTTGATAACGCCAAAGATAAAAATCCTGAGGCGGCAGAAGCTGCTGCGGATGCTGCAAAAGCTTTAGCCAAGGGCGACATTAATAAAGCTATCGACGCCCAGAAAGCCGCATTGGAAGGCCTCAATGAATCTCCAGAAAAGGGTGCCAAGGAAATGGCGAATGATCAGAAAGCATTATTAGAAGCAACCCAGGAACTTGCGAAAGCTCAGGATGCAGGAAAAATGGCAAAAGACGCAGCAATGCAAGCCGAGGCGTTGGTTCCGGACAACCTAAAAGGTGATTTGAAAGCTGCGGAAGCTTTGCTTGAAAAGGGAGCCGAAGCTGCCGCTAAGGGCAATATTCAAGAAGCAGCGGCTAAGCAAGCAGAAGCAACCAAGAGTTTGGAAAAAGCTTTAGAAATGCTTAATGAGTTGGCCAAGGCTTTGGATGTACCCATGGGGGTTCCAGGTGAAACAGCACTGGCAAAAGCTGAAGGAAAATCTGACCAAAAAGCGGAGCCTAAGGATGCCAAAGCTGACCCCAAAGATTCACCCATGCCAAACTCCAAACAAGCCGAAACCAAAGGCGATGGGGACCGCAAACCCGATGGTACAGAAGAAGCTGCGCTTGCAAAAT
>JAPLNF010000225.1 GCA_026692965.1 Planctomycetota bacterium | reverse complement strand
TTTGAAGTTTGGTCAGTGCGCTAGTGATCATTTCGGGCGATTGAGGGGCAAGGCCTACCTGCTGACGCCAACGATTGATGTTACTTTCCAACCCGCCAGCAGGGCCAGCAAGCGGCGTAAGAGTGATGTCGGCTTTTCCAGCAGCTTCATTCACTTTGAAGGTTGCAAGGCTCATTGCGGAATTAGGTACTTGCTCCCAATTTTCGGGTTTCTTGAATTCTTTCACTCCGGGGGATGATTGATTTGCAGGGGGATTAGCGGGCATTTTCGGGAAAGACTTTGCAAAAGGTGGAGTCATTGCACCTTTTTTACCACCGGGGCCGGTGTAGTCTGCAAGTATGGCTTCAACACCCTGAATGGTTTCTTTTTTGATAATTGTTGGAAGGTCGCCCTCGGATACTGGCCCTAAACCTACTTGTTCACGCCAGCGATTAATGTTGGCGAGAATAGAACCAGCATCTTTGCCTAACTTAATAACAGTAAGTTCAAGCTTTGGGTTTGCTTCGGGATCAATAAGGAAAGTGGCATAACGAAGCTCGTTGGTTTTGCCGGCTTTCCAATTGCTTGGGGCGTTCCATTGAATGGGTGGGGTAGAACCTTCTGCAGCAAATCGAACGGTGCGAACAAAGTTTTCAAATTCTTCTGTTTTCGTAGAAAGTTTGCTAGCAGGGCCCATAAGTTTAAAGAACCAAGTGGAATCTCCCTTGGAAAATATGGCAGCCAGCAAGCGAACTGGTTCATTCGTTGAAGAGGTTCTTTCCGGTGGGTCGAGCCGATTCACTTCGTAGGCGGTAATATCTTCTTTTTTGCAACCTTGTGCTAGAAGGGCAAAAAAAAGCACCAAGCCAACTTTAAATAAATCCGTTACGCTTTTTGTCATTCGATTTCCTGAAAAATATATCATAGTAACTGTATTTTAGCCTAGGGCTGTAACTTCATGAAACAATTTAACGAAATAGTTTCTTCAATTTCTGAGGTTTGATTTTGTCGAGTGTTATTCAACTTCATGTTGATTACTTGGCTTCATAGTTCCGGTTTAGGAAGGCGGGTTTTTAGGGTCATCAAATCGAAATTCTTCATGAATCGGTCTTTCTTCACTTTGTCTGGTTCGGCCTCGCTGCATTAACGCATACCTTCGAATTTGATCATGTTTTTGAAAGGAAAAAGATGACCAAAGCCTGGCACCATTCCATCCTGCAAGTAATAAAGCCAACCACCCAGCATTTAGGGTGCTATCTCCTAATTTAATTCCGGGACTAGGGTTGCCCGTAATTGGTTCATAGAGCAAAAGTCCGCATCCGAGAAGAATCCAGGTGGCACCCAATAAAATATTCATGAACACTATCTCATTGTACTGTAAACACAAACAGCTATTCTTATTATCTATCCAAACCTTGAAAGGTACAATCAAAATTATTTCGTTTGTACTGTAGATGTGTAATAATTAGCCTCTTGATAACTTTTCCTTATGGAGATTAAAATGCAGTTCGAAATATTAACCCCAGAGCTAATCAGTCTTTTACGCAAATATGACACGCCCACCATTTGTAATGTGGTCGAGTTGCTTGATTTAAGACCCAGATCTTCAGGCTATATGGATAAACGAATTCAGGCATGTTTCCCCTCTCTTCCCCCTATGGTTGGTTATGCCAGCACTGCAACTTTTAGGTCCGCTGCGCCTCCAAGGGGTGGAAATGTGTACGCTGGGCTTTCTGGGCAACTCGAAGACTTTAAAAAGTTTCCTGGGCCTGCAGTCGTTGTGTTTCAAGATCTTGATGAACCATCTGCATCTGCAACTTTTGGCGAAGTCATGTGCACCACCTATAAAACTTTTGGCGCTGCTGGCTTGATTACCAGCGGAACAGGTCGCGATCTCGATCAGGTTGCTGCAATTGATTTCCCTGTTTTTACTTCGGGGACCGCTTGCGCTCACGGCTATTGCCAAATATTGGATATTGGCGTTGGCGTTCATGTTGGCGGGGTTACTATTTTTCCGGGTGACATTATTCATGCCGACAGAAATGGTGTAACCACCATCCCTCATGGCACCGCATCACTTATTGCCAATGCTTGTGCGGAATACATGGCTGCAGAAGCCGTAATCATGGATTATTTGAAAACAAGCAAGCCAACGGTGGCAGGTTTTACTGCTGCAAGGGAAGAATGCAAGAAGCGAATTGATGCGTTGGGGGCAAAATTAACAGCTATGGTTTCGAAGAAGTAAATTATTTTGCGAGGAAAGCGATCGAAACATAAGTCGGCTTGTCGGTTGGGTTAAAAACAATCAGGGAGAGCATTCCGGGCTCTTTGTTCCGGAATGAAATGGAGGGCGCATCGCCCACATCATCTTCAAGCGCAAGTTGTTCATTGTTTTTATCCGTAACGGCAAGGTCGATGTCTTCGGAACCAACGCTACCCGAGGTGATAGCTAGGAGAATGCTTTTACCGGAATCAAATTCGATGACTCTTGAACCCCCTGGCCCAAGATTAAAAGATTGAGAGCTTTTAGCCTGGGTTCCATTGAGGAACTTGTAACCTTTTTCAGTGAGTAAGGCGATCGCGGGGGTCATTTTTTTAGTGGCAGCGGCCTGATCATTTTGATTTGCATCATCGTTTTGATTCATAGCAAGATTGTCATGATTTCTTTCAAGTAATTCGTACACATGAGAAATTTCTAGAGAAAAATTTAGCGCTTCGAGAGCAATACCCATCTTGTCTGCGCTTTTTCTGATGATAAAAGTGTTGACCCCAACCACTCTGCCAAAATCATCAAAAAGGGGGCCACCGCTATTGCCCGGATTTAATGGCACAGTCACCTGCAAAAACATTGAATTCATCATTTTTCTTCCCACCGCAGAAATGATGCCATTACTTAGGGTGCGGGTTAGAATTTTATTTCCCCCACCTGGATGTCCGATCGCAAAAACATTTTCCCCCACCTGAGGAGTATGCTTTTTTGGAGGAAGTGGAACAGGCTTGATGGATTGTTCTTCAAGCATGTTGCGGGCGCCATTTACATCTATCAACGCAAGGTCTGAAGTCGGGTGAATATCAATAATACGAGCAATTGTAGGGTTGATATCAAAACTTTTGTCTGGGTCATTTTTGTCGCCAGTAAAGAACTTTACACTTACCCCTTTTTGTTTGGCGCCATCTATCACATGCCTGTTGGTGATTACATAATACTTGCCTTTAAAATTTACAAGAAAGCCTGATCCGGATCCAACGCCTGGGTTGATTATTAGCGGAACGGAAGGTGCAAGTTTAGAAAAGAGTTCTTGAAGAGGAAGTTTTTGGTCCCCTGGAACAGCAGTTCCCATCAAAGTTTTAGTAGGTTCAGATGGGTTTTTGACGATCAATGCAGCAGCGGCGTTGGGGGAATCATGAAAGATGGGCGACAACCAAATGGTTCTGTTTGCATTCGTAGCAAAGGTTTTTAAGGCAGGCCAGAAATTGGCTTCAAATTTGCCATCGGTGCGGAAGGAATAAAGTGAATCGCCCGAGGTAGCATCTTTTCTTCCTTCTACTTTACACAAGGATTGAAACGAGGATGAAAAGCGTGCTTTATCATTTTCATCGTACCCAATTTTTTCGTCAAATGAGGATCCAAAAAGCTTGATTTTAATTATTTGATTAGAGCTTTTTTCAGCCTCGATCCTATTGCTTGATAAGGGCTTTTCCTTTAAAGCTTTTAATAAAGCAACGACTTCTTGATTACCCTTTAAAGGGGCTTTTCCTTGCTCCTGCCATATCTTTAACAAATAGCCTAAGTCGCTCAACGATTCATGGGTAAGCCAGTCGAGCACCATATTTTCAGGAGGCAGGTCTTCAGGGATGATTTTTTTGAATTCTTCCAACGCATCAAGAGGTAATTCCTTTAATAGCTCTGCAGCTTTTTTCAGTAATCCCTGCCCACGCCTTTCGTGTAAAAACAGCCTGATTTTTTCCTCTGCGGGTTCTTTCGCAAAGGTTCCCAAATCCGCCAAGGCTATGTTCGCGTCATTACTACTAAGCAAGGCAACTGTTGTTTTGAGGACTTCGCCTTTTAACTCCCATACTTTTTGTCTGTGAACTAAAGATGCAAATGAGATTTTTTCTTTGTTCACTGGCTTTGCTTTTTTTACCTCTTCAACTTTTATAACTTTAGCTAAGATTTCTTTTTTTTCATTGGGTGAAGGTGTTTCATTTTTTAACCCGAATAAAAATATCATCGATCCCGACAGCAACAGTAAAAACAATCCAAACATAAGGCCAAAAATCGCAATGATTGGCACCGTACGGGGAGGGGAAGGTATATTCGGGTTGGTTAAAGTTGGAGTTGGGATTTGTGGAGGTGAGGAAATGGCTGGCGCATTATTCGCCCCAGTGATTTGAGGTAGGGCAGGGGGGGCTATGTAGGAACCCTGACCCCCAGATACTTGTGGCGTTTTAGGCTGAATTAAACCAGGCTTTGATACTGCATTCGTTATTTTTTTTAAATCTACCCAATCTGAATTTCCCACTGAGCAAACTTTGGCCCGTGGCGATACGCTGTTATTCTTTGCCAACTCTTCTAAATGGGATAAAGAAAAGGGGCCTTTGGTTTGTTGTCCGGGTTCACTGAGCCAATATTGCTGCATTAAGTAGCCTAGTTTTTGTGTACTTAAGGAATTACTTTTACCAATGTCATGGAATTTAAGCAGACTAATCTCTTTACAGCATAAACCATTCCTAGGTATGAATCTACCAAGAGTTGGTATTGTTAAATTTATAATCTTGGGCAAAATTACCTTCATGCGAAACGAATTGAATTTAATAACCAACAGGCAGTTTGACCTTTTGGTGATTGGCGGAGGAATAACTGGTGCAGGAGTTGCACATGATGCTGCGGCACGCGGGTTGAAAGTTGCGTTGGTCGAAAAAAAAGACTTTGCTTCTGGAACCTCGGGGATCTCTTCCAAGCTGGTTCACGGTGGCTTACGCTATCTCGAACATGGCCAAATATCATTGGTATATGAATCCCTGCAAGAGCGTGGCAGATTGTTGCGAAATGCTCCGCATCTAGTTAAACCATTACCCTTTTTATTGCCTGTTTACGCAGATTCCCGGGTGCCTGCCTGGAAATGGCGTGCAGGCCTGAAACTATACGATTTGCTGGCTGGGTTTGCCAACATTGCACCCAGTAAAACAATCGCCCCCTTTGACCTTCGAAAGCAAAATCTTCCATGGGCTAAATTCCCACCACTTTGCCTGCAATACTTTGATGCCCAAATGGATGATTCCAGACTTTGCATCGAAGTTATCGAGGCAGCCAGTCAAAATGGGGCAGCAGTTGCCAATCATCTTGAAGTAACTGCGTTGGATCTTTTTCCAGGCAGACTTTCCAGAATTCAAATGCGTGATTGCCTGACTGGCGAGCAAATTGAATGCGAATCCAAGGTGGTGCTAAATGCCACCGGGCCTTGGTCCGACCAAGTTCGAAAACTTGCGGGCGAGACAGGCCCAGATCTTGTCAAACCTACCAAGGGCGTTCACATCATC
>JAPLNF010000224.1 GCA_026692965.1 Planctomycetota bacterium | reverse complement strand
GAAGATGCACCAGACGATGCTCAAGTCATCAGGGCAATGCCACACATGGCACGCGGTTTCCCTTACGTGTATGAAGAGCACCGAGATGATGTTCAAATTGTGACCGAAAGGCTCGTGGATAAAATTGATCCACCAAGATTCTTCCCACTAGTTGGACCCGCACAACTTCATCACTGCCATTGGAAAGCAACCATCTATTACACCGAAGTCATTGAATCTGGTTATCCGTTTCCTGTAAAAATCAAACGCCCCAGAATTCAAGTCGTGTACATCGACAAGGATCACTTGCATCTTTATGCAGGAACCCCTGAACTCCAGAAATCTTTTACCAAAGACCTGGCTGGATACTAAACCTAGGATTCGAAATCAGCGAACTTTTGGAGAGACAGATATCATGCGCAAGCAATGGAAATTATCAGCGCAAAGACTTTTAGCTTTGAGTGCTTTCGGAATCCTAACTGGGTTTTCTAGTACTGGTTTAATAAACGCAGCAGAACAGACCAAGTCCGGCGTTATCATCGCCTCTGCAAAGCCAACTACTGAAAACAAAGCAGAAGATTCTATTGCCCTTGCGGAAGCAATGCGAATTCACATCGAATTCCTCGCTGATCCCTTGATTTCGACAACGGATATCTCTCCTTCAGTAAAAAACGGCAAAATGATTCTCAATGGCAATGTGAACAACAACACTGTTGCGAATAATGCTGTCGCCCTTGCAAGCAGGCTTACAACTTGCAAAGTGATCAGCGAAATTAGAATCTGGCCCGTCTCTTTTAACAAAACTACAAAAGTTCCAGTGGAAACACTTCAGGCCAACACCAATAAAGTGGTCAGTGCCGAATTTCAAAGCGCTTACCCAAAATTATCAACCGCTGTTTCTGCAGATGGTTCGATCATAGTATCCGGCCCCGTAGTTACCCTCGAAGACAAACTCGAAATCAGCAAACGACTTCGTAAAGTTCCTGGCTGCCAAAGAGTCGTCAACAAAATGACTGTCCAGCCCATGCGTATGGGAAAAGAAACCGTTACGATGGTAAATAAAGATGGCACTAAGTGGATTGTAGGTAAAGATAAAACCACCGCTCCCACTGAAGCAATCCAATTAAATCCAACTACAACAACTAGCAAAGAAATCACGCAGGCGATCGTATCAACGAAGCCTTCCGACAAAATTGCACCCGCAATAGTACCTACGCAAAATATCGTGCAATCACCAAAAACCACTAACAGCAAAGAACAAAGGCCGCAGGTACTTCCAGAAAGTCTGGTTCCAGTAACTCCAGTTGCCAAGCCTTTACCCACTCCAGATAAAAAAGTGGATGTATTCTCGACACCCAAAATTCCAACGGATTGGGACTCGAAGAAGAGTGAACAAGTTCAAAAGAAGGAACCAGTAAAACCTGCAGAAAGCACTGCAAAAAAAGTTGCAACTGAAGATAAAGCAAAACCAGTTACCAAAACAGTTGAAGCTAAAACAACCAGCACAACCAAAGAAAAAACAGAAGTTTTCCCAAGCTTCCCGAACCTAAACAAAAAATCAGAAAAACCAGAAACAACTGCCTCTACTCCTGTAATTAATAAAGACGTTCCCGTAGTAAAGCAAGATACTCCAGTTGCTCCGATAATTAAAAAAGACATTCCCATAGTAAAGCAAGCTACACCAGTTACTACGAAGAAAGAATTGCCAAAGCTTGCAGATAAAAAAGAACTAGCTGCACCCAAAGTACTAGTTGAAAATGAAACTATAAAAGGCAAAGTGGACACCGTAACAAAATCTGCTGCCCGCACATTCATTCCAGCCCATGACCCAATCGGTTCTGCACCTGTAAAATCCGATATGCTTGGATTTCCTTCGGTAAAAGTGGATGCACCCGCACCTGAAACAAAAAAACCTTTAGTTGCAGAAAAAATCCCAGCCCGATATGCAACAAACTCAGATAAAGATGGCGATTATAGCAGGCCCTACCTTGCAACAAGAACCCAGGCTAAGCCCGTTACCAATGAAAAGATGTTTGCTGAAAAAGCAACCAACGTTGCAAGTAAGCCTGCAGCAAAACTAGATAAAATAGCAGAGGTTAAACAAAGCACATCTGTAGCATCACAAGCTTTGGTGAAAAAAGAACCAACCCCAAACACTGCAAAAGTGATTGCGAAACCAGAAGTCCAAGCCGCTACGGTTTCAAATAATAAAAGTAAAACCGTGCCCGCAACTACTGCTAGCAAAAAAGTGGAATCCTCCACAAAGCCCAATGTTGCAACAGGCTCGATTTCTTTTGATTCCGAAGAAGATGCATCTGCGCCTAACGCTAATAAGCAAATGGCTTTAACAGCATTAAAGAAACAGATTGAGCAAGTCTGTGGCAAAAAGGCCGCATCAATTCAAGTAATTGAAAAGCCAGATGGCTCTAGAGTGCTTTTGATTGATGTAGCTCAAGGAAGCAAACAAGAAGACTTGGCTAAAACCTTGTTCAGCATGCCAGAAATTGCAGAAAACAATGTGAGCATTGAATTCATAATCAAATAGATAGTGCAATAACAAATCATTCCCGCAAGATGGAGCGCCTATCCCGAAAGTCGCTCCATCATTTTTTTTCTACCACAACTTTATTCAATACTTTTTGAATTTCCCGCTCTATCTTATCCGCTAGATCTTTAAACGAATTAATGTCATCCATGATGGTTTTCGAATTGAAACGGATTATCCCCCGCTCATCAATCAGAATAAGCATGGGAAGAAATTCGATATCCCATTCCCGATTGATACTGCCCAACCCATCCCAGAATGAAGGCCATGTCATGCCAAACTGCTGCTGGGCTTTCACCAACGCATTTTTATCTATGTCTGAATTAACACCCAGTAAAACAAATGGCTTGCCTTCAAATTGCTTGGCTAACTGTTTTTCGTAAGGCAAAAGCTCTTTGCATGGCCCGCACCAAGATGCCCAAAAACTTAACAACACTACCTTACCCTTGTACTGGCTCAATTCCATTTTCACACCCGAAGCATCTTCCGCCTTGATTTCTGGGGCAATGTTTCCAACCCGCACCCCAACAGTCAAAGCCTTCGGCTCCTCAGCACATCCCGCCAACAATAGTATCCCTACTACCCAATACTTATTTTTCATATTGTCCCCTTTTTATAATCCACACCCATTTGTTTTTTACGCTAATGCTTTTAGTGCCATAGCAATCACTTTGGATTGTGGCGAACTTTTCGGGTACTTATCTAAGTCGCTTAAAGACACCCAAGCCAACTCTTCGTAATAATCAGATGCCCCTTTACCAGAAACTTCACCCATAAAAACTTTTACCGTGATTTTGAATCTGGTCACCGGATGAACCACTTTGCCTATCTCACGAAAGTTTTTAGAAACCAAAGATAAATACTTCCGGGAAATGAGTTCCAACGCTTTCGCTTCTGTCTCGCCTTCCTCCGGAGTATCATGAGGCACTTCCCATAAACCCGCCCAGCGTTGCCCTACAGGCCGTTTACCCAATAGAATCCTCTTCTTATTTACCAACACCGTGGCTAATTCTTGCACTTGTGTGACCACAACTTTTTTTTTCTTGATCGGCAACTCTGTTACAAGATCGCTTCGCTTGGCAATGCAAAAAGGGGAAAGAGGACACGAGTTGCACTTAGGGTTAGTCACCGTGCAAACCAAGGAACCCACTTCCATCATCGCTTGATTAAATTCTCCGATATCTCTGTCAGGCAATATCTCCTCTGCAGCTTCCCAAAGGAACTTATTTCCCGATGAGGAATCCACATCGTGTGCTAATGCGAAAAGCCGGGCCAACACCCGTTTGGTGTTGGCTTCAAGAATAGGCAATTTAGTATCAAAGGCCTGAGATAAAACTGCGTTTCGGGTGTACCGACCCAAACCAGGTAAACTAGAAAGAGCTTCAGGGGTATTAGGGAAAACCCCTGCATAATCTGCGACAATCATTTTCGCGGCTTGGTGCATGTGCCTTGCGCGCCTGTAATAACCAAGGCCCTGCCAAAGCTTCAAGATTTCCTGCTCATCTGCAGCAGCAAGCGACTCTACCGTGGGAAATGATTTTAAAAATCTTTCGAAATAAGGAATCACCGTTGCAACTTGAGTCTGCTGCAACATAATCTCGCTAACCCATATAGCAAATGGATCTCTGGTTTTTCTCCAGGGAAGGTCTCGTTTTCTTTCCCCAAACCAGAACAACAAAGCTTTTCCCAAAAGCTTTTTAGAAGCAGGCAAAAGAGATGGCTTGGGAAGTATTGTTTCCAGCTTTTCTTTTGCCATGTACTACTTTTTTAACCGGAATTTTGCAAATAATGCTGCCGCTGCATCTGAAGTATTTGCTGTAGGCTTTGGTTTTTCTTCAGGCTTGGCCCCACCCTCCGAAGTTGATCCAGATCCGCCTGCATCCTTTTCCGCGCCCGCCTCGGGTATCGCATCTTTCCACGATGGCTTCGTACCACTAGGTGCTTTATCATCATCATCAAACAATAAATCGTCCAAATCATCATCACCATCACCCGATGATCTTTTTGGCTCAACTTTTTCTACTGGTGCCACAACTGCAGGCTTCGCTGCTGGTGCTGCCACTGCGGGCTTTGCTAGGGGTGCTGCAACTGCGGGCTTCGCTGCTGGTGCTTCAATCTTAACTTCAAACAGCAAAGGGCCAACTTTCACTTTATCTTTTGGTTTTAATTCGACTTCTGCTGATATTTTGTTGTCATTTACAAAAGTACCTTCAGCACTTCCCAAATCTACAAGAAAAAGTTTCCCTTGTTTTACCAAGAAAGCGCAGTGCTTGTCCGAAACTCCGGCAGCAGGCTTTAGCTGGCATGAAGGATCTTTTCCAATTCGAAATTCTGCAGCAGTTATGGGAATTTCTTTTCCCATCATTTTACCCGCAGTCAAAACAACCAGACTGATTTTCATTACAAAAACCTCTTAAGCCAAATGTCATAATTCGATCATCATCAAATAATCATGTTACATCATTGCATAACATCTCATAAAATGATTATCTATTTTAAGGAAAGAGAGTTTAACAATGCAAAGAAATTCACCCAGTGTTTTAATTATGCTCCTGTGCCTACTCGCAACTTCAGGCTGTACAGGCAAAAAAAACACCACAAAAGTAGAAATCCCAGCTAATAAGCCCACTCTAGTAATCGCATGCCCCCAAGGCATAGCCCAAGAGGTTATAAAAGCCCAAGGTTTTGTAGTTTCTAACAGACTTGGCGCAGATCTAAAAATTATTACCCGAAGTCCAGGAACAGTACCCGATTCAGACCAAATAAAAGCCGATATCTGGATTATCAAACCTGAGGAAATTGGGGAATTTTCCCAAGCTAATCTGTTAGCATTCGCCTCAGATTCAATTCAAGAACCAGGCGACAAAATCAATTGGTCCGACTTATTACCCCTCTATCGTGAAAAGCTTTTGATTTGGCAACGAAAAATAGTTGCACTCCCACTTGCTGGAGAAGCACGAGTTTGCCTTTATCGAGAGGATTTATTCAACAATCCCATCCACCAAAATGGTTTTAAAGCAAAATTCAACACCCCTCTGAAACAACCCAACTCTTGGTCGGATTATCATAAAATCGCACAGTATTTTTCTGAAGCTAATTTCAATTCAGGCAAAAGCCTGCCCGGTTTATCGTCCTCTGAAGAAGATTTCGAGAAAGATTTTCTGAGTTTTGCTGCTGGCTACACCAGGCAACCCGTCAGCCCCTCCGAAAAAATTACTCCAGAAATCGAGAACGCAGTATTTTCTTTTCAGTATGATTTTCGAACTGGAAAACCATTAATCAACACCACTGGATTTGTCAAAAGCTTAGAGAAATACAAACTATTACAAAAATTCCGGGCAAACTCCCCCGAGACAGAATCGGGCGCTACCTTCCTACAAGGCAACGCTGCCCTTACCATTGCAGATGCAAGTCTGGTTTACAAAACCCAAAGCAACCCAGCCTTGAAAGATAAATTCAATATTTGCTCCATCCCCGGGTCCGATGGTTATTACCCAGGATCTTCCACCGAGTTCAGGCCCTTGCCCATAGGTAATAAAATCCCTTACCTTGGCGCTTCCAGCAACCTTGGTTGCGTCAATGCAAAATCCGAATCAAAGGAACTGGCCTTCAAGTTCTTGATAGAGCTTGCAAGCCCTGAAATTGCGGAACGCATTTGTGTTGAACCTACCATTGCTGGTTACACTCGCTATTCACAACTTGATAAAATACGACTTGATGCATTTGGTTTGGATTCGCAACGAACTACAAGTTTACGAGAAACAATCCGAGCAAATCTTTCCCACATCGATATTAAAAATCCTGCATTGTGCAGCCGTTTGCCTGGCTACCAGAAACGACGAACCATTCTTGTTGAACAAGTAAAAAACTATCTGAATAGCCCGAATGGCTCCGCACAAGAAACGCTGAATAAAGTTGCCCATCGCTGGATAGAAATCGACAAAGCCTGGCCTGAAAAAGAATTCCAAGCTTTGGTGAAACAAAGCGTCGGCCTAATCGCAGACTAAGCTATTGACACTAAAAACACACAACCGGCAATTTCAAGTAAATTTGAACCTGCTAAATCAATATAGCAATCATTAAATGAAGATATTTCAACTTCTATAGACTCGTACAGGCTTAAATTTAGTTTGCCCTGAAAACTCCACAACTTTGCGCCGCGCTACTTGAATACAGACCGAAAACCAGCCTGCTCGAAATGGTGGTCCGCAGTCAAAGCTTCGGTCAGGCCTCGCTGCGTCATCACCGCAAAGGAAACACAATCCGTGAGCGACCAGTCCTTATCTAAACGACTCTCATAAAGTTCGAACCCTGCCTGCTGAACTTTTGGGTCGAAGCCGACGACTTCAAACATTGGCAATCGATGAATCCGTTTAATAGCTTCGATGGCGAACAACTTCGTATTCGACAACGAAAAGGCGTCTGCGAACTCAAGCAAGATCCATTCGGTAGTCACGATATTGCCGGAGTAAGAATCCAAGTACGACTTGACCCGCTGGTGTGCGACATCACGCATGTTGATCCAGCCGATCAATCCGTAGGTATCCATAAAAACGGTCATCGCTTCGGCGTCCCTAGTCGGTAGTGATCATGCTGTGCTGCAAGGTCAGTCGGCAAATCGGTACAATCAGCTACCAAGTCTCCGAACAACTCACCAAATGTAGCTTTTTTTTCCGCATTCACTGGTTCTATACGCACTCGTGTTCCCTCCGAAAGCACCTGGGAATCATCTGGCACGATGACCCCGTTATGGACTACGCCTTCAAGTTTCATGGATTACCTCTATTGCGATGATCGCCAACAACTTACAAAACCACTTATACTCCGGCCTAGCTGTGTTGTTGGCAGGTTGGCATTTATATTATGCAACAAAGATATTTAATCACGTTTACGCATCCTGATCAAGCGCATACGCTGGATTATACCATTTGGAAAAACCAAAGGGGGCAGCTCTCTTTTACATGGATTACTATTAGGCGCAAATGAAGTAGCAGGATCGTATTAGGCTTTTAATCACAGACTAGAAATAAAAGAGGACAAGCCTTAAAGAAAATTAAAGGGGTCCGGCCAACTTCTCAACTGCCACGATATGTAGAATACCCAAAAGGGCTTAACAACAAGGGCACATGGTAGTGCTCGTCTGTCTTCTCAACCTCGAATATGATCTCCACCTGCGGAAAGAATGTCTTGGTTCCCTGACCCTTGAAATATACCCCCGTCTCATAGACCAGCCTGTAGGTTCCTGCCTGAAGTGGCTTCTTGGTCTGGTAAAGATCCGCTGCACGCCCCTGTAAATCGGTTAAACCCCGCCCCAATTCCTCCCAATTCTTCCCCGTTTGGTACTGTAGCACGATCGCTACCCCAGCGGCTGGCTTTCCAGTAGCAGTATTCAGCACATGAGTGCTTATGGGGGTACGCTTTGCGGAAGGATTATCCACTGACTCTGCAGCATTCAGCAGCGCTGTAAGGTTAATGCCTTTCGCATTGGCCGACGGATAGCATCGCCACAAAGTTTATTTTATTCTAAGATCGCCACCATTATTTAGGCGCCATCAATAGCAGCAAATCAATAGCTAAGTTTGGTTTATAATGCACAGATTACTTGTTTTTACGAAAAACAAAAAAATTCAAGTAAGGCAAAACAGAATACCCTAATAGCCCTAACAAACATATAGGCCAACCATATAGAACCCCATATTGTGCAGAAACTCGAGCGCCACCAAAAGAACCAAAAGACCTATCACTGCCCTGCAAAACGGAAATAAATCCAATTGCTAAAATCAAAAGCATCAAACCGTTTAAACCAAGAGAAACTAGAGATGATATTTTCCATGGTAAAAACTGGATAGGTATCGAAAATAAAAACAAAATGGAAAAATATACACCTGAAGAAGTTTTAAAAGCGCCGATAGATTTAAAATCCTCAACATCACCCATTCCAGCAAAAGACGCACTTGTACCAAAAGAATACCATGGCATACAAATACCTGAAATAATAACAAAAATGCAAATGCATATTGAACTATAATTTATCACACTTCGATTTATTTTTGACAATAAATAAGTATTAGAAAATAAACCATCCGCGTCTACTTCAAACTTTTTACGCTGATTATTTATCTGCGATACTGGCTTTTTATTTAATGAAGTATTTTCACCCTCATCGATTGGGATATCCGGTAATGAATCAAACACACCCGAATTAAACAAATCAATTACTTTGGAAGCAGGCTTCCATTTTTCCATATCATTTTTCCAGACAAGCGTTGTTGGTGTAACAACCATTTTGTCAGCTAATTTTTTTAATTCTTTATCAGAATACGGACCATTTTTCTTTCCATCTGCTTGAAAATACCAAATATTTGCCATTACGATTCCTCTAAAAAATAATAATAATTACTCGGATGCGTTTTTAACCTTAGTACGCAAGGTGCGCCATTTCCGATAAGCGTTTTGAGTTTCCATCGTAAAACCACCAAGGAAGAATTCTTTGTCCGCATCACCCCATGACATACCCCCATCTTCAATATCCTCAACCCTTTTTATAACCCAATAACCAAGTGCATTATTTTCATACTTTTGAAATGTTTTTATAAAATTAATTTTTGCATCGTCAGATGATTTTTTAACATCCGAATTTGTTTTTCCACAACCAAATAACGGAACTAATAAAATTAAACAAAAAGATACCAATAACAAACGCATCTAATAATTCCTTTTAAAAAGAAAAAACAAAGGGCACTTATCTATATATCTATTTGATCTGTCTTTGAATTTTTATCATAAAAAAATCGTTTAACTTAAACAATAAGCTCAATTAACATCCCAAAACCTACAAGTTGCGTCTAGACTGGTAGTTATTACATATCTCCCATCTTGGGTAAATTGACCGCTTGTAACCCAAAATTTATGGCCAATCATTTCTTTCAATTCAAATACCTCATTTTTCCTTGTTAAAATATAGAAGTTGTAATTGTCAGAAATTTTCAAAGTGTTTTCTGAGTATTTTTTAATTAATAAAATCTTTTCAACACCAGTGATAGGGTCACGATGTGCCGAGATTCCAGATAAAACCATTTCCTTCTGTTCATTGTGCCAACAATAAAGTTCGATCAATGAATTACCCACCACTTGATGACAAAAAACGGAACCTGACAATGAAACAGAATAAATAAAATTATCGAGTCCTTGGGTTAGTAGAAAAGAAAAGAGGAAACCTAAACCCTGGGGATTTTGAGATTTATCTAATAAGACCGGCCCGTTAATACTCCATAATTTTAATTCATTTGAACTGCTAAAAAAAACAGTGCTATCATTGGTAAAACCTCCTGAAAACATGGGGCGAAATTCATTTCTAGGCAATTGCATCTCTCTACCAGTTAACATTTCATAAAAACGGATCATCCCATCTTCGCCAGACGTAAAACCATATTTCCCATCGGGAGAAATACTGGAACACCAAATTTTTCCAGAATGATTAAAATTACCCCAAAGTTTTTGCCCATTCAAGGAGTCGAGACATTCAACCCAGTTTTTATTACCCCCACATAAAATAAATTTTTCGTCTGCGGAAAGACAAAGAGAATGTGTAGGTTCATCATTTCCAATTCGATGACTACCCGAAACC
>JAPLNF010000223.1 GCA_026692965.1 Planctomycetota bacterium | reverse complement strand
TGCGTTCAACCACATAAGGTACCAGAGGCATGGGATAGTTCCTTAGGAACACCCCGGCTCGTAAATGAGTTATCGGCAGCCGGGTTGGGGTAAAATGAATAAATATGGCAAGGAAGGTGACTCATCCACCATTCCAGCGTCCTATTTTTCCTGTTTTGCCTCGGAGGTGCGGGTCAAGATCTCGTCCACCAAGCCAAAAGCTTTTGCTTCCGCAGCATTAAAGTACCGATTTCTTTCGGTTTCTGCCTCGATTTCGGCTAGAGTTCTGCCGGTATGATGGGCAAGAATCTCATTTAATCGGGTTTTTTCCTTAAGAATCTCGATCATTTCAATTTCTACATCCGAAGCTTGGCCACCAATTCCACCGCTCCAAGGTTGATGAATCATCACCTTAGCGTGGGGAAGGCAATAGCGCTTACCTTTGGTGCCTGCAGCCAGCAGGATAGCTGCGCCGCTCGCTGCAACTCCCATACCGAAGGTGGCTATAGGGCATTCCAAAAATTGCATGGTGTCGTAAATGGCAAGGGTCGAAGAAACCGAGCCACCAGGCGAATTGATATAGAACGAAATTTCGGTCTGTTTGTTTTCGTTTTGCAGATAAAGCATCTGCTGGATCACCATGTTGGCAGTTACATCGGTGATTACCGGTTCGTAGACATTGCTGCCCGAGCAGCCAAAGAAAATAATACGGTTATCGAGAAGAATATCTCCGGTGCCATAATTGCGCTGGCGAGTGTAATCTCGCTGGCGCTGAGCCATATTGGCCATGGGTCCGAATCCGTAAGGTTGCATGAGGGACTCCTACCTGAAACGAGTTTACTATTCCTTAGAAACACCTTGATCTTGGGGCGCCGCATCAGCTTCTGCTGTACCGGTGATCAGAGTATCATGACTTGGAAGAGGTTGCTCTGTATATTCTGCAGAATCAAGTACCAAATCCAATGATTTTCGTTCAATTACTTCCACTGCAAGTGCTTCGATCAAATCTTCTTTTTCTAATCTTGCACGAACTTTGCGTGGAGATTCATCATTCTGCTGTGCAATGCGTTCGACTTCGAGGTTCAAATCGTCATCGCTAACTTCCAGCTTTTCGATTTCAGCAATTTTCTGCAAAACGAAGTGTTCTTTGAGGGCTGCAGCAGTGCTTTTTAAAACATCTTGTTGCAGAACTCGAACCCGTGCGTTGATTTCGTTATCACTCAAGCCATTGGATTGCATGTCCATAACTTTGCGTGATAAGGCTTTTTTAGCCTGCCTGCGCAGAAGATCTTGGGGCAATTCCCAATTAGTTGTACCTGCGATAAGTTCTAGAATTTGATTTCGGGATGATTGGCGTTGTTGATAATCCAACCTGCGTTTGAGTACAACTTCACCCAGTTCTCGGAACTGATCTAAATTCTTGCAGCCAAAGGCGCCTAATATTTCGCCAGTTAGTTCGGGTAATTCCAAGGTTTGCAATCCCTTGACTGTTACCTTTGCCTTAACTACCTTGCCTGCCAATGCTTCGTTGGTTACAACGCTAGACAGTTTGATATCTACATCGCGGGTTTCGCCTGGCTTTGCCCCGCCAATTTGTTCGATGAACTTTTCTGCAACACCATCACGGAATGCAAGTTGCTTGTTAACGCGGATTTCGAGGTCTTTGATTTCCCCGATCTTGGCGTCCCCATCATTGATGATTGCATCTAAAGTGAGGTAGTCGCCTTCTGCAACAGCAGGATTTTTCTTGTCAACTTTGGTACCCAAAGGTTCAACCATAGAATTGACTTGGGTATCGATTTCTTCTTTGGTGAAAGTATGGGTGTAGCGAATCAGCTTCAAACCTTTATAGGGAGGAAGGTCGAATTGAGGTCTTACTTCGACTTCAAATTCGTAAACCATCGGTCCATTTTCAGGGATGATTACTGAGCTTGGGTCTAAATTAGGTGGGCTAAGTGGTGCAATATCGAAGTCTTCAGCTAATTGTTCAAGGCTTGCAAGAATTACTTCGTTCTTAACTTGACCTGCAACTTCTTTATGGAAACGTCTTTCAACAATCTTGCGAGGCGCTTTGCCTGGCCTGAAGCCTGCTACGCTTGAATCGGTAACCATTGTTTTGAAATGGTCGTCCATTCTGGATTGGATATCTGCCCTGCTTACCGAAACCTTAATGTGCTTTTTGCAAGGACCTGCATCTTTGATATCAACTTCTTGAGTTAACTTCACAGGTGCTTTTGGATCTTGATCCGCACTATGATCGTGATCACAGTTGGCATGATCATGATCGTGCTTGTGGGTTTCTTGAACTTCCAATCCGGTTTTGGTCTCAGTCATGGCAATCTGTTTCCAACATGATAATTTTGAGGGATCCTTTACCAGTATACTATAGGCAGCATGACGATGATCATTTTAATTTGCCATGCCAGTTTAAATGTCCGCTGACCCCTCATGGCCCGAACATTTTCTGGAAAAAACCAAACCGAAAGAATCTTGATAGCTAGCGTTAAGCTTTGCATTCAAAATTCTTTCGGCCTACATACAGAGCGGGTGATGGGACTTGAACCCACGACAGCCACGTTGGCAACGTGGCGCTCTACCACTGAGCTACACCCGCAAACATCACCAGACTTGGAATTAACCAAGATGGCGATAGCAACATTCTTTATAAGCACTTCTAGCAAGGATTCAAGATATTTAGGTTGATGTATTAGGAAAATCACTTACCGAGAACCCTCTTAATCATACGAAAATAGATTTCTTGAACAGATGCAGCCGAAATTACGCTGTCAACCGCAGCCCTATCTTCCTCAAAAACAGCGGAAAATCCCATGAAAGTTGGGTTATATCCGGTTAAATCTAATGCCAACGGCCCGCCCTCCACTTCTTGGAGCACCGTTAAAATGATTTTTAAGTAATACAGGGGGTCTAATAATATTATTAGAGTAGATTCTTGAGGTAAGTCCTTTCTGGATATAGGGTAATGGATTATTTTTTCTAGGTTGTTGGCGTTTTTGTTAAAATCTTCAAAAATTCTCTTAGTTTTGTTCCAATCTTCCCCGGTTACCAAAATTACCTCGGTTTTTGTGGTTGTCACCCATAAATTCATGGACCTGCCCATCATTTTTTTTATCATGAGTTTCTGAAATTTGTTCCAGAATTGAATTCCTTTTGTCTCCCGTACCATCAAGTTTGTCATTTTTTCCAAATCCCATTCGAATGATACTAGATCAAAAGTTTGGCCTTCCAAAGATTCTGCTCCCTTTTTAATTGTTGGTACCTGCTTTAAAACCGCATTCTGGAATTTCTCTCCTCTGCCTAATTTTTCTAAAAGGTTTAGAAACCGGAGCTTTGTTTCTTCAGGGTTTGCGGATTGAATGATTTGCAAACCTTCAGGCGGAAATGAGAGCGCATCGTAGCGATTGTTCGCAAGTTGCAAAAACATGTCAAAATCTTTGCCCAAAGCTTTTTGATTTTCTTCCGGAGTTAGCCCCATGAAATAAGAAGCTACACTTTTCATTACCGGAGATTGGGTTTGTTGCGCAATGTATAAGGTTTTGCCTGCGGGCAGGCGCTGCATATCTTTCATCGCATCAGGTTTTGATCCTTTGAAAAACGCTGCAGTTTCCGTGTTTGCTTTGAATTCTGTTTCGCCATGAAACACAATCCCCGTTGGCCGGAAATCTATCGAAAATACCATCCCCTTGCTGTCTTCAATTCCTTTGAATGTCAGAGCGATTGTTTGGCTGATTAAGTCGCTCCCTAGAAGTTTCCTTGTTCCAAAAATGGATTCCAAATCTTTTAGAGAGGTTTCAATCTCTTTTTTTGTTTGGGTTAGCGATTGAGGGTAATCTTTGTGGATAGCCTCTAAATTTACAAAAATGCCGAGATCAGGTTCCTGCAATCGATTTGCCTGTATTTTGCTGATTTTGGTCGTGATTGGGGTTGGCCTTTTTGCGATCAGATTTGCGATCTCTCGGTCGGGGGTTACAAGCACTTGATCTTTTCTTGGGATAAAAAACAAGGTCGACCCATTTTCCATGGTGACCACTTCTGCATTTTTCTCAAGCTTGATGCTTTTGATTTCAGAGTCTTTTAAAACCCCTTCTCGAAAAGCGTTGTAATTAGTTACTTTTATTGCAGCAAGAACTTTGTTTGGATTCGCTGCCTTGTTGGGTTGGGGAAATTCCATCGCTGCAAAAAAGTGTGGCCCGTTGGGAGCTAGGCCAGTTAATTTTCGACCTCTTAAAAACTCTAAAAACCCATTCACGATGAAATTCTCATTCAATGGCATCGCATCGGGCACTGCATTTTTTACGAATCCATTCAAGCTTGCCAGAGTTCCTTCAATTCCTTTTACTTGAACAACAACCAGGGCGCTCGCAGGAATTGCATCCAGTGCTGGGGTTTGAACTATCTCGATTCCAGCTTTGGTGGCATCCTGTGGCGCAGAAAGCAACAACAACGGGAATAGAAGCATTACCCCATAACACAAAATCGATTTTATTTGCATGTTTATTCCCCTGCATCTATGTCGAATGCAAAATCATTATCTGTAATCTTTAAAAGTTATAATCGTTGAAGTGGTTTTTTGAAAGCGAGCCTAGGACTTCTTGTCTTCAAGCGCATCCATCCGGAA
The DNA here is from genome assembly GCA_026692965.1 of Planctomycetota bacterium. Lineage (GTDB taxonomy): Bacteria > Planctomycetota > Planctomycetia > Gemmatales > Gemmataceae > UBA969. The sequence continues at coordinate 829 of JAPLNF010000223.1, read as the reverse complement.
CTTACCCCATGTCATAGGGCGGGCGAATGGTTCGATATGAAGCATAACTTCGCCGTTTTGAAAGACACGAACCGTGCCGGAAGATTGGCTGACTGTTACAGCAATTGCTTTAGTGCTTTTACTAATAGCTGCTGCAGATGCGTGCCTGGTTCCCAACCCCATACTAAGGGTAAAACCTGAGTAGGAAGCTTCGATTCGCCTGCATGCAGCCACTGCAACGCCATCTCTTCGAATAATAATTGCGCCTTCCAGTTTGGCGATATCTTTGATTTGTTCGCGCACTGCGAGATTGCGGACATCTCGTTCTTCGTCGCTATAGCCACGGAAAGGATTGAAGTTCATGGGTCGTGAAAGGCCCATCACTTTGCGTGTGTCCCCCACGACAAACATAGTCCCGATGGGGTGGCCTTCTCTGCCTTCCCTGCCTATTTCGGTCGCAAGGTCGACCACTGCCCGGAGTGTTTCTAAGGGTACTTGAGTATCTAGCCTTCGAAGATCCTGAGCGCTTAATTTTTCGAGATGTTCGCCTAATTTGATCAGGCTGAGGGTATCTATCATGTCGGGCTTTTCTTCGCCCACTTCAATACCATTGTAAAGAACCACTACCTCTGCGCCCTGCCTGAGTTTTTCAGATCGTACTGCTTCGAGCAATGCAAGGCTCATGCGTTCTTGGGTAGGGGTGGGGCCGGATTCAATCTCGATGAGTGTCAGATCGGGGTGATCTTTGATGCGCACGAAGTCATCTTCATGCCTGGCTGCAACCAATATTCGTGTACCTGATAACTCTTCCAGCACCTTGTCCCATTCCATTGGGCCATCCGCAAGGATC
>JAPLNF010000222.1 GCA_026692965.1 Planctomycetota bacterium | reverse complement strand
ATGGCAGGCATGCTTATTGGTTGGATGGTGCACCGGATCAGAATCGTAAAATTGAACAACATCTAGACCATTACCTAATTAGTGAACAAGTTGCGTTTGCAGATCGAACTGCAGATTACGCACAGTTTCTTGTGATGGGGCCAAAATCCAAAGAGTTGATTTCAAAATTGATTCAAGAAGAAGTTCCCGAAATGGGAATACATCAGTTTTTGGTTAGATCTTTGGACACTGCGGGATCTTGCCAGATTCGCTTTGAACCTGATTTTAATGTTCCTGCATATGAAATTGTTTGTTTGAAAAGCCGGTCGGTTCAGGTCTGGAAAGCTTTGATTTCTCACCACGCAACACCCGGGGGAACTGAAGCCCTAGACATTTTGCGTGTGGAAGCAGGTTACCCTGAAGCAGGAAAAGAGATAGAAGACACCACCTTTATTCCCGAGTTAAATCGGGCCGTACAGGCTATTTGTTCTACAAAAGGTTGTTATCTGGGGCAGGAACCTATTGTTATGGCTCGTGATCGTGGTCAGGTGAACCGAATATTGTTTGGCTTGTTGCTAGAAAAAAATATCGTTAAACATGGCTCATTGGTTTTTCGCGATGGCAACGAAGTTGGTCGGGTGACCTCTTCTGTTTATTCACCAAGATTGAAACAGATTATAGCTCTGGGCTATTTGCGCAGAGGTAATCATGAATTGGGCACTAGTTTTGAAGTTAAGTGCGAAGGAACAAAGCAAACGGCTGTTTCTTGTTCACTACCATTTATGCCTTAGTCGTTTGAAGTAACAGCATTCCAAACGCTAGGCAATTAAAACCCATGTGAATAAATATTGGTGTAATGATATTTCCGGTTTTTGCGTAAGCCATGCCCAAACCCATGCCAAGTAAAGTCAAACCCACAGGAGATGGCCATGCGAAAGCGTGAATCATGCCAAAAAGCAGCGCAGTTGCACCAATTGCAGCATTGAGCCTGTTTTTCTTGTTGATAATAATAATTACAATCGAAACTAAAAGGCTGAAAATTAAGGGCGCTAAAGCTTTGGTTAAATGTATTTGCAATTTAGAATCGTTTTCCATTGACCTATCACCCCAAGCGAGTGAAAAAGCCTTAAACCAATCATCGCTAAATTGAATGACTCCTAGAAAAATTGCACAGGAGATCGTAATGAGTATCCCGTTCTTTTTTGCAATGATCCACGGTTGGATTAAGCCTCTGAAGATTTGCTCTTCAAGGAGTGGGGCGCCAATTACTGCAGAACAGAAAATCATCACCCATTCCAAACCCATCAACTTTTCTCCTCCCAGTTGAGCTAGGGGGTGATCTGCAACATGCTGGCCTGGAAGAAGAAGCTGTATCTTAATCATAAGTAATTGAAGAAGATAAACTGCTGGGATTAAAGTAGTGATACCCAGAACTGCTTGTCGGATTGAAAATAGAAGGTTAGTGTTATTCCAGCCTAGTTCGTTTTTGTTCAATCCTGTGTAGTCGATGATCAAAAAGGGGAACAGTACTGCAAGAAGAGGCAATGTAAGGCCGGATGTCCATAATCCCATTCGGGTTCGCAGTAGTTTGAATTCTTCCGGATTGGTGTAATCTTTTGACTTGACAACCATTTCTGGGCCATATTGGTTTTCAAGCAGTTTGCTTTTCTGAACTACAAAAGGGACCAACGAAGCAGTCAGTAAAAGCAATAACAGGCAAAGTGTAACCTTGGCGGGGGAAAGGTTTTCAAAACCAGTTTTTCCTGTGTGGGTTGAATTCGTAAGATGATCTAAGGAATCGTTCATAGGGTTATGTAAGTATTTGCGAAACAATCAGGTTAAGTGAAAGCCAAATTGGAAAGTACCATGGAAACAATTCTAGACAAAATAGTAGCAAGGAAGAAGGAAGAAGTTTTTCTGGGCAAGAAAAACATTCCGGAGGCCGAGCTTTTAAAACGTTTGGGCAATGTCCCGCAACCCTGTTCTTTTTATGATGCGCTTGCCAATGCCAAAGGGATTGGGGTTATTGCTGAGATAAAAAAAGCTTCACCCTCGGCAGGTGTTCTGCGAGAAAGTTTCTGCCCTGCAAGTATTGCCAAAGAATACGAATCAAGTGGGGTCGATTGTATCAGTGTGTTAACAGATGAACATTTTTTTCAAGGCAGCTTGAACGATCTTCAAATCGTTTCTGAAACTGTTAAAACCCCTCTTTTGCGGAAAGAATTTGTAATCGATTATTATCAACTTCTGGAAGCGAAGATTCATGGCGCAAGTGCTATTTTGTTTATCGCAGAGGTTCTTCTAGGTGATGATTTAAAACATCTGGTGGGGGAAGCAATCAAGCTTGGCCTTGAGCCATTGGTTGAACTTTATGATGCCTACCATTTAACTCGTGTTCTTGATAGTGGCACCCGGTTAGTGGGTATTAATAATCGGGATTTGCGTACTTTTGTAACAAGTTTGGATCATACGCTTGATTTGCTGCCTAAGATCCCCAAGAGCTTTTTAGTGGTTAGTGAGAGTGGGATTCAGACTAACAAGGATGTTGAAAAGTTGAAGAGTGCTGGGGCGAAAGCAATTCTTGTTGGTGAAACTTTTATGCGATCCGGAAATATTACATCGACATTAAAAACACTCAAGGGGCTTGATTAAAAGCATGAAGCCTCGCAGTGCAAATTCCCCTGTTCTCCTTGAGGTAAAGAATTTTCTTGCGAGTTGTAAGAATGTGAATTCAGGGATCATTGTGGGGGTATCAGGCGGCGCTGATAGCATTGGTTTGGCCCACGCCCTTGCTTGCCAGATAAAAAAAGAGACGGTTTCGAAGTTGATTGTTGCGCATGTTAATCATGCATCAAGGGGTGCTGAAAACGATGCAGATGAGGCATTTGTGCGCTTGTTTATCGATAAAATTCAGGAAGCAACCGATACGCCGGTTGAATTTAAAACGCTGAAGCTTAATCCTGATGAATTGAATGTTGGTGCTAGTTGGGAAAAAAACGCTAGGCTCGCCCGATATAATTGGTTCTCAGATCTTGCGCTCGAAAGTAAGGTTAACTGGGTGTTTACCGCGCATACCTCTAATGATCAGGCCGAAACAGTTCTGATGCGTATTTTGCGTGGTTCCGGAGTTCAAGGGTTGGCTGGCATTAAACCAAAACGCTCTTTAATTAGGGGTGTGGGATTAGGTAGGCCTTTGCTTTTTTGTTCCAAAGAACAGATTTGTGCATACTTGCGAGATAATAACATCGTTTGGCGGGAAGACCCTAGTAATCAGGAAACTCGTTTCTTAAGAAATAAAATCCGTCTCGATTTACTGCCCCTGTTGAAAAATGAATATCAGCCTGCCATTGAGGGTATTCTTTCAGGTCTTGCTGGGCATATTCATGCGTACTCTTCTTTGGAAAAACGATTGGCACGAAAAATAGGGCTTAAACTTGAAAAGCCCCGGGTTATTGATCAGGTCGTGCTTGATAGGCTTGCGTTATCTAAGTTCCCTACTTGGAAATTATCTCTTTTTCTGAGAAGTCTCTTTGCCCGGGAATTATGGCCCATCGATGCCATTCATCATAAACAATGGAAAAAAATTGCTCATAATATGGCTACCGATGGCTTTGAAGTGCATCTTTCGGGCGGTATCCGAATTCAATCCAACCGTTATACCGTGGTGCTGGGGCCAACCTAATTAATACGATCCTTTAGGAATATTACTGAAACTTCTTTCAGCATTGATAGAATTTGGATTATTGGAAGTAACTTTATTTTTCGGGGGATTTGCCGTGGATGGTCGCTTAGTTCCTATTCATCGTGTGTTGTTAAGTGTAAGTGATAAAACTGGCCTGATCGAATTGGCAAAGGAACTTGTGAATAACAAGGCGATGCTGATTTCGACTGGTGGAACAAAAAAGGCGCTTCTTGACGGAGGCATTCCTGCTGTTGATATTTCTGAAGTCACTGGATTTCCCGAAATGCTAGACGGCAGGGTTAAAACCTTGCATCCGAAAATCCACGGTGGCATTCTTGCGATCCGTGATAATGCTGAGCATGTGAAAACCATTAAAGAGCATGACATTCATCCAATTGACATGGTTATTTGTAATCTTTATCCGTTTGCAAAAGTTGCATCGAATCCGGAGAGTACCTACGAGGAAGTGGTTGAGAACATCGATATTGGTGGCCCTTCGATGGTTCGGTCCGCTGCGAAAAATCACCATGATGTTGCAGTGATTACAAGCCCTGAACAATATGCTGCTATCATCTCAGAGCTTAAAAGCACCGGTGGGAAGATTAGTCTTGCGACTAGGAAGAAGCTCGCTTGGGATGCTTTTACTCATACTGCCCAATACGATCTTGCAATCAGCCAGTATTTCAAGGCGCAATTGAGCCAAGGGTTTTCTGATGAGATATCTTTTTCTTTCAAATGCAAACAGGTTTTGCGTTATGGCGAGAACCCCCATCAGACTGCTGCGTTTTACACAGAACTGAATCCACCCGCGGATTCTCTCGCCAATGCGACTATCTTGCATGGCAAAGAACTTTCATACAACAACTTGCTTGATATCGATAGCGCCCTTAGCTTATTGCGTGAATTTGGCAGACCTGCCTCGGTTATTCTCAAGCACAATAACCCTTGTGGTGCTGCTGTTTCAAAGAACCTTGTGGATACTTTCAGGGGCGCTTACGATGGCGATCCTCTTAGTGCCTACGGTGGCATTGTTGGATTCAATCGCGAAGTTGATGAAGCAACTGCGCTGGCCATGGCGGAACCAGGCAGGTTTCTTGAATGCGTGGTTGCACCAAGTTTCTCTCCGGAAGCTTTTGAAATTCTTACTAACAAGCCTACTTGGAAGAAAAGTGTGCGCCTGCTTTCTACTGGCCCTATGATTGCAAGAAAACCGACTATGGAAATTCGGAAAGTGGATGGCGGCCTCCTTGTGCAGGATAAAGACGCCTCCAACGAAAATCTTTCGAGTGCAAGGTCGGTAACCAAGAAGAAACTTACACCCCTAGAACTTGATGATCTTAAGTTTGCTTGGGTCGTTTGTAAGCATGTGAAGAGCAATGCCATTGTTATTGTTAAGGATGGGAAACTACTTGGTACCGGGGCAGGGCAGATGAGCAGGGTTGATGCTGTTCAGAACGCCTTGAAGAAGGCCGGGGAAAATGCGCGCGGTGCAGTACTTGCTTCTGATGCATTTTTTCCGTTCAGGGATGGCGTCGATGAGGCTGCAAAGGCTGGCATTATCGCTATCGTTCAACCGGGTGGCTCTATGCGTGATGCAGATGCAATTGCCTCTTGCGATGAGAACGGTATTTCAATGATCTTTAGCGGATTCAGGCACTTCAGGCATTAAACTTCCAAGAAAGTCCTTGCAGTATTGGGTTCCCTTAGGGATAAAAGGTAATCACTTAAAGGGGGATTTATAATGAATCATCAGGATCGCAGAACGTTTGTTAAAAATTCAATACTCGGATCAACTCTTGCCTTGGGAATTACTTCTCAAGTCTTAGCGGAGAAAAAAGCAATGTTACCTATTGTGGATACTCATCAGCATCTGTGGGATTTAAAACAGTTCAAGCTTCCTTGGGTTGAAGAAGGAGCGCCTCTTGCCCGTAACTTTGTCCTTAAAGATTACGCTGAGGCTACTGAAGGGCTGAACGTTGTTAAATCTGTTTATATGGAAGTGGATGTTACGCCCGAGCAGCAACTTGCTGAAGCCCAGTTTGTCACTGATATTTGCAATAGTGGGAAAACTACCATGGTTGCAGCAGTGGTTTCTGGCAGACCCGCATCGCCCGAATTCGGCAAATACCTCGATAACTTCAAAGGAAATAAATTCATCAAAGGTATCAGGCAGGTTTTGCATGTACCTGCGACTCCTCCTGGGTTTTGTAATCACCCTGACTTTGTGCGTGGCATCCGGATGCTGGGTGAAAGAAATCTTAGCTACGATTTGTGTGTTCGTGGTACCGATCTTGATCATGTTGCAAAGTTGATTGATTCCTGCCCTGATACTCGCTTTATTCTTGATCATTGTGGAAATCCGGATTTGAAGAGCAAGGATAATTCGGTTTGGAAGAAGGGTGTGGTCGAGGTAGCAAAGCGAAAAAAAAAAAAAAAAAAAATTTCCGGGTTCATTGCTTCATCAACGAAAGGTGCCTGGAAAGTGGATGACTTGGCGCCACTTATCAACCACACCATGGATAGCTTTGGCCCAGATCGAGTAATGTTTGGCGGTGATTGGCCTGTTTGTACCCTTGCTGCGACTTATAAGGAGTGGGTTGATTCCTTGAAGCAGGTGGTTAAATCCCGATCAGAAGAAGAGCAAAAAAAGTTGTTTCATGATAATGCTGTGCGTTTTTATGGACTCTCTTAGTTTTAATTATGCAGTTGTTTGTAGCTTAACTAACGATTCTTACTAAAAGGCGAATAACAGATGAATGCTTTATTGAATGCCATGGTAGTGCTGTTGTCGGGATTGGCTGCTCAGGATTTTCAGGTCGAATTAAAAGGCCCAGCTAAAATTCCTGCAGGCACACCTGTGCAAATCGCAATACCCGCGGGCATCAATGTTAAAAGTAAAACTTGCTTTTTGTCAGGCGCTGGAACCACCAACCTTCTTGGGCAAGTAGTTGAAAAATTCTCCGCTGATTTGACTGCAAAGGGAAATCAACAGTACCTTGTTGTGGTTATGCCAGCTTTGAGCATTCCAGATAATGGTGCGACTTTAGCAGGCACTTGGTTGGCTTCTGACGCCAAGAATTCTTCCCCTAGTTTTTCTTTTGAAGATAAAAACTCTGAGCTAAGCCAAGTTACCCTTGAGGGTAAACCTGTGCTTCAGTTTGTGCATCCTGTTCTAAAAGACGGCAAGGAAAGGGAAGCTTCTTATAAGCCCTTTCATCATCTTTTTGATAATTCAGGTGCTTTGGTTACCAAAGGTGCAGGTGGGCAGTTCACTCACCATCGTGGCATTTTTCTCGGGTTCAGCAAAGTTACCTATGGCAATAATGTAAAAGTTGATATCTGGCATTGTAAGGATGATACTCATCAGGCTTTTGAAAAAGTACTGTTGCGTGAATCTGGTCCTGTTCTTGCATCTGAAAAAGATCAGATTGCTTGGAATGGCAAAAACAAGGAGACCTTTGCTGTCGAAGAAAGACAACTCATTGTTTACAACGTTCCGGGCGGGCAACTTGTTGAATTTCAATCTGTTGTTAGGACTACGGGTGGCCCTGTACTGCTCGATGGTGATCCGCAGCATGCTGGGTTTCATTTTCGGGCGTCAAATGATGTCGCAGAAAAAACTTCTAAGGAAACAATCTATCTCAGGCCTGATGGCGAAGATAAGCCTGGTGCGAGCCGGAATTGGCCCGATTTAAAAACTCATATCAATCTTCCTTGGAATGCTATGAGCTTTGTTCTTAATGATAAGCGATACACTGCGTTGTATCTCGATAACCTAGCAAACCCCAAGGAAGCTCGATTTAGTGAGCGCCCTTACGGAAGATTTGGTTCTTATTTTGTAACTGAGATCACTAAAGAAAAACCCTTGAAACTTAAATATCAGATCTGGCTGCAAGACGGTAAGATTGATATTGAAAATGCTAAGCTTAAGAGCCAATCTTTTAATAATCCCGTTCAAGCCATCATGGTTGCAAAGTAAAAGCAATTAGAAAAGAGAATTATGTATAGCAAAGAATTAGCAGTTGCGTTAAAGGCTGCTCATAAGGCTGGTGATTTGATTTCTGAGGTGTATAAAACTTTAAAGCCTTACGAAAATGCTCCTGCAGATCTCACCACGGAAACAGATAAACAATCTCAGGAAATTATTCTTAAAGTTTTGCGTGAAGAGTTTCCTTTAGATTCCCTTTGTGCTGAAGAAAAAACTGCCACGCTTTCTGAATCACCTTCGGGAGCAACCAGAACCTGGGTGGTTGATCCGATCGATGGTACCCGTGGCTTTGCAATGAAGAATGATCAGTTTTCAGTCATGGTTGCCATGATGGATCAGGGCAAAGTTGTGGTTGGTGTTGTGCATGAACCTGCAAATGGAAAAACCACTTATGCTGCCAAGGGGCAGGGGTGTTTCTTGATGCAACCAGGTAAGGAAACTGTTGCATGCAAAGTTAGAACTTGTGCTGATTTAAGCAAGGCAATATTGGTTCAAAGCCATGCGAAGCCGGGGAAAACTAGTAAGGCCGCATCGGCATTTTCTCCTGGAACTGTGCTTGAAACCTATTCTGCTGGATTAAAGATGGCAATCGTTGCGCGAGGCGAGGGCGATTTATATGCCAATAATTACCCTGCTTTTCATGACTGGGATATTTGTGCAGGCCATATTCTTGTGGAAGAAGCAGGTGGGAAATTAACCGACTTTTCGGGTAACCCTGTCGTGTATGGAGCACCTGGTTTCAAGCAAACCAAAGGGATGCTCTCAACCAATGGGCATCTTCATTCTGCTGCCCTTAGTAAGACTACGGGTTTGCTCGAAAGCTGATTCCTATTTGTTGTTTTTCAATTCGACTGCCCTTATCGAGGGCCCCAGTAGTTGCGCTAACCTTACTTGAGCAGATTCTGCGTACTTTGTTCCTGGGAATGTTTGTAAGGTTTTTTCAAGATAATAGATCGCCTGTTGGGGTTGCCCTTTTTTTGTCCACGAATCAGCAAGCGATAAATAAAGGTTTGCAAGCTTGTCACCCATTTGCTCGCATGCGGTTTTCATCCATTCAGGATTGCTTTTTATTTCCGCGATGATGATGCCTGCTTCTTGGGTTTCCATGGCTTCTGCGAAAGTTGCAGTCATGTACTCATAACGATCCAGGCACGAAAGAAAATTTGAACTTTTGTAATCCTGCCTGATTAGAGCAAGCACTTCTTTCGCCAAGTTGTTGGAAATTAAAAATGGTTCTGAATTGGGTTGACGATTTGCAAGGCTTGCGAGAATTTGGGTGCTTTCTTTGGCCCCGTTTGTTCCCTCATATTGTCTGGAAACTTCTCTGAATAGCTGGATCGATTCTGAAGTGTTGCCTTGTTCGAGATTCTTTTTTGCTTTGGCTATTCTTTCGGTCGCTTGCTTTTCAAAATCTTGGAGGAGGACCATGGATCTTTTTTGAATCGGCCTTTGCTTTCCATCTTCTATGATTTTTTTGAGGAGTGAAACTGCTTTTGGGTAATCATCGGCTGCAATTGCAACAGTGGCTTCCTTATACTCGAGGTTCATCCAATCAGGGGTAATAGAGTCTCCCCTGTGTTGTTCGAGTTGAGAAAGAAGTGCAGGAGCTTCGATGAATCCTTCTAAAAAGCCCAGAATATTTCCATCTGGCCCTGCGAATACCAAGGTTGGAAAGGATCGGATTTTTAAGGCATCTGTCAGGGCCGGTTCTTTTTTTGCATTAATTCTTAGGGGAATCCAATTTTCCATCATCGCTTGACTCAGAGCTGGATCTCGGAATGTCCGATGATCCATTTGCTTGCACCAAAAGCAATTGTCAGTGTGAAAATCGATGAGAATGGGCAGGTTTTTTTGCGCAGCTTCTTGTCTGGCTTGCAAGTAATCTGTGCGCCACTCTATGCCCCCTGCAAACACTGGAGTCCCAGTGATAAAAATCAAAGCGAGGAGAATCATTTTTGCAAGAGCTTTGTTTTTATGAATACAATTTGCGACCATTGATCGACTCCATTCGAAACCTTAGGCCCGCGGATGGGCTTTTTGGTAGCTTTCTTTTAATCTTGTAGTTGTAACATGGGTGTAAATCTGAGTGGTGCCCAGACTACTGTGCCCAAGTAGTTCTTGCACGCCCCGGATATCTGCGCCTGCATCAAGAAGATGGCGCGTATTGCCGACCAAGCCGCACCTGTCCAAACAGTTGATCAAGTTTGCGGAGTATTTTGCGCACCCTGTCGAGGAACTGAACGATGTGCTGTTGACCGGGTGGTT
>JAPLNF010000221.1 GCA_026692965.1 Planctomycetota bacterium | reverse complement strand
TATAGCTCGGTTGCACTTTCTGGCACCATCCCAGAATCAAGTGGCTCGTACCGTGAACCTAAATAAGATGCGGATGCATAATGAACACGACTACCCAGTTGGCCACTATGCGGAATACATACATACGCGGGTAAGCCAGGCTTATTAGGTGCACGAAGCTTGGCTATCACCGACCCTATGCCGGGGTTCTCGTTGCGGTTTTTCTTTTCCACTGAGGCATCAGGGCAGGGCCATCCGGTTAGCACCATGTGTAGTGCTTCATTGTGGCTGGGGGAGGGGTGATAAGCGCTGCGAACAATACTGAATCGGTTTTTTAATCGTTGTGAAAGTAGAGGGATGTGTTCGCTGAAGATCACGCCCGGTACGCTGGTATTGGCATGCTTAAACTCCCCGCGATATTCTGCTGGGGCATCTGGCTTTGGATCGAATGATTCGTACGGCGATAAACCACCTTGCAAAAGGATGTAGATACAAGAACGAGCCTTGGAGGTTTCGACAGCTCTGGCAATCCTTGGCATTATGTATGTGCCAAATGACCCTGATCCGATGGCTATTTGTTTTAAAAAGTCGCGCCTAAGCAAGCCTGGGGTGGGGGTCAATGCATAACTCCTTGTACAAACATGCTCGTATGAACCATTAAAGGTGAGGATTATAAGTTTACCCTATAAATTGAAATGTACAAACATCAATTAATGGAAGTGGCTGATGAGGTTCAAAGACCCATTTAGAATAGGGGATTGCTCGGTATTTAAAGGCTGAATGCCTTAGTTTGTTGGCAGGCTTTTAAGAATTGTTTTAAGGTTCGCTTCTCCAAGATGGATATTATTGGGCAGTTTCCTTTCTTTCGCATTATTCATGATGAGCTGTTCTAAATTCGTTTCTGTAACTTCGAGGTTTAATCCATCTACCATTTGATCAAGAAAAATTGTCCGTGATCCAAGTGCGTTGATTAGTAAAGAAATATCCCCCATGTTAAATATGCCAGGAATCAAGGTTTCATGGGGAATCTGTACCAAATGATGCTTCAATATGGAAGCGTAGGAAGCTAGTCCACCTTTGAGGGTGATTGCTTTTACATCATCGTTAAATAATGCAGAAAAAAGGGCTAGCAGGCCACCAAGAGGTTCGGGTTGCATGGGAAGGATGGAATCATCATCGCGGGGGAGGTTGAAGTTTGTGCTGATTGGTAACGCGTTCAAAGGCGAGTCCCCCCACATTAGAAACTGGGGTAGAGCAGGGGAGGATTCTTTTCTGAGCCATGCGATCACCGCTTGAAGATCGCGCAGTTGGCCTGTGATTCGCAGATCGCCCGTCATCATTAAAGAAGATGATAGGGAGGTTGAACCACTGCTTCGCCCGCGGGAGGTTCCAGTTTTTAACTCTCCCGTGCCCCTTATATCAGGCAGGCAAACTGTAACTCCTTCTTGTAAAAGTGCTGCAATTTGCGATGAGCGGTTTTTGAGCAAGCTCTTTTTACCGTCTTGAGAAATCATTATCGCAATCTTGTTTAAAGGGTTTTTGATGTTCGCAGACTTAAGAAGCAGCAATGGTACATGATGTTCTTTTTCAGTCTTGAGTAGCGCTTTAGTAATTGAAATGGTTTCAGAGATTGAGCTTTCTCTGCTGATAACTTCAGCAGCCATGGCTGATTCAATCACTCCCAGTTTATTACTCCAATCTTTCTTGAACGATGCAAGAGTTTCGCCAGTCATGGGTGTAGGATATTTTTTAAATGCATCATCAATCTGGTTTTGGGCAAGCTTTTCTAGATGGGCTTGGATTTTAACGGGGTGTTCATCGCGCGCCTTTTTTGTTTCTAGGCATTTCAGATTTACGGAAGCTAGGCCTTCTAAAGGCGTGTCTTTAACGCCCTTGATATCGAGCCATTTTTCTAATAACACATGAATGTTTTGCCTGTGTGTTCTGCCAATATGCGTACAGTGAGAATCTTCTGGCGAAGAACCTTTGACGCTTCCCTTACCTGTTGTAAATCCAAGGGAATCTGTTGTTCCATGAAGTTGATAGATTTTTTTCAGTCGCTTCCATACGGGGTCATTTTCTTGATCCCACGAAAATTCGTGACCATAGATTAATTTCCTGGGTGCGATAGAGCCAACAATTACCCAAGGAAGAAAACCCTCTTTTGCTGACAAGCGTAAATTTCTTGTCGATTCCCAACTGCCACCACCTGCATAATTAAAAGTGGTTTCTGCATCTGCTGGAAGAGGGTACTTGGTTTCAGGTTGGGGGCCTCCAAAATTAAATGGAACCACCACCGCAATTCTTTTATCAAGTGCTCCCGCTATTGCTGCTGGGTCGCCACCGCCTGCCACTGCTCCCAACAAAATGATCTTGTCCTTAGCTATACCTTTTTGTGCTAATAAAAGATCCACACCACGGTGGATATCCCAATACATCCAACCCATCAGGCTTTCTTCAAGAAGTTGTAATTGAGCACCAAGATCGTAACGAAAATAATAATCCTGCCGGCTCAAACGAAAGGGCTTTGGGTAGGAATCGGGTCCATCAAATGGGTGCTGTCTTCTTTCACCATGACCAAGATTATCCAAAACAAGAACCATGCAACCTGCGCGAGACCAGAGGGCGCCCATCTCTTGTAGTTCTTTGTTCTCTTTAGGAGTGTGGTGCGCAGGGCAGATGATTATGCCAGGTTCTTCATTTGTTGGATTGGAAGATCGGTATAAGTTTGCAGTAACCCAGAACCCAGGCCTGCTTTCATATGCAATGCATTCAATGGTATGCCCCTCCCTTGGAATAGACTTTAATACTTTGTAGTTCAATTGGGTTGTTTCCTCTGGGAATTTCCCCAATGATGTTTTTAATTGCGCGATCTTTCCTTGTGAATATTTTAGCCATGCCTCTTTTGTTTCAATGCCATTCCATTCGACACTACTTTTAGCGTTTGCATTTTTAATCTGATTTCTGACTTCCTCCCAATCCTGATTCTTAAATACTTCCTGGAACTTGTCCTTGGCTATCATGGGATCAAGGATTGAAAGCGTTTTGGCAATTTCTTCAGTACTTTGGCTGAAAACGACGTTTGCATCTGAGAAGCCTATGGAAATTAAAACTAGTAAAAAGATTCTTGATATTTGATGGAATGCTTTCATGTGGTTTTTACCTCTAGAAGGAAAGTTTAGTGTTTAAACTCTTAGGGTATTGTGCAATAATCACTTGAGGTTAGGTAATTAACTCCCGCCTTTTATATCTAATGGAATTTACCATGAATTCACTTTATATCGCTGCGATTTTCGCGGTTTCGTTTTTACCAGGGGCAGATACTGTTCCAGTTCGCACTATAAAAAGTGGCACTTGGTCTGATCCCGCAACTTGGGAATTTAAAAAAATACCCAAGGCAGGCGACAAAGTAATTATCCGAACCGGGCACAAAGTGCTTTACGATGTCGCTTCCACAGAAATAATTCGCGGTATGCAAATTGGCGGAGAATTACGATTCGATCCGACTAGAGATACCCGTCTTGAAATTGGTCTGATTCGGGTTCAACCCGGCGATGAATACAGCGAAGAGGGTTTTGAATGCGATGGGCATTTTGTTGCGCCAGATAAAGTTGCGAATATGCCTGTGTTCGAAATTGGTAACGCATCTAACCCTGTTCATGCAGATAAAAAAGCAATCATTCGGCTCCATTATCAAGAAGGCATGAAGAAAGATTCCTGCCCCGCGATTGTTTGTTGCGGAGGCCGATGGGAAACCCATGGCGCAATACTTGACCGATCATGGGTTAAGTTGGCGAAAAATGCAGTTGTTGATGATAAAACCCTGAATGTTGCAGAAGGTATTAATGGTTGGAAAGTAGGCGACAAAATAGTGGTCACAGGTTCACGAACCCATGGCTTAAAAAAAGACAAATCAGATTCAGAAGAACGCACCATCTCTGCCATCAAAGGCCAGGAAATTACGATTGACACCCCGCTTACCATGAATCATTCGGGCGATGGAAATTATCGTGCTGAAGTTGCCAACCTTAGTCGAAACATCGTGATTGAATCGGCAAACCCCGATGGCGAACGAGGCCATACCATGTATCACCGAGATTCAACTGGTTCGCTTGCCTACACCGAATTCAGGCACTTGGGTAAGAAAAACACCCTCGGTCGTTACAGCATTCATTTTCATCTGGCAGGCGAAACTATGCGTGGCGGTTTTGTCAAAGGAAACTCCATCTGGGATAGCCATAATCGTTGGGTAACCATTCATGGAACCAATTATCTTTATGTTAATGACAATGTGGGCTATCAAAGTATTGGCCATGGGTTCTTTTTGGAAGATGGCACGGAAGTAAATAATATTCTGGATCGTAATCTTGCAATTATGGCGAAAGCCGGGAAGAAACATCCCAAGCAGGTTTTGGGCTTTGATCAAAATGAAGGCGCCGGGTTTTGGTGGGCCAATAGCCTTAACACCTTTACCAATAATATTGCTGCAGAGTGCGGGCTTTATGGTTTCCGATATGAAGCAACACCTACAAGCGCGCAGAAGCTTGATTTCAAAATCCTGCAACCCGATGGCACCTATAAAACCACGGATATTCGAACGCTTCCCTTTGTTAAATTTGATGGCAACGAGGTTCATAGTAGCCATGGGCTTTATGGCGTTAACCTAGGCGAGGGTGTCAACCGAGTGGGGCCGGATCTCAACCATCCTTTTGTCGTTCGCAATTTAAAAATCTGGGATATCCACTATGCTTTCAGGCCTCAGGTTCCTTCTCTTGTGGTTGAAAATCTTGATATTCACCAGGCATCCTACGGCGTTTACCATCCCAATTTTGATAATCACTTTTACAAAAATGTGTCTATTAGTAAAACCAACACCGAGCCTTTTAATCGTGGTCACGATGATCTTGGTGTTCAATATGGTT
>JAPLNF010000220.1:3090-25462 GCA_026692965.1 Planctomycetota bacterium | reverse complement strand
GTCTGCCGCGAAAGCGCCGCTGTATACCGAACTCCAACCAATTACATTGCTAGAACCCAACACAAGTTGTGAGCCAGTACCGGATAAATTAACCGTGGCGCCACTAGTGATTGCCGCTCCGCCTGTTTCAATCAAGTTGGCGGAAAGTGCAGTTGCCTGGCCATTGTAATTGGCAGCAGGAACAAAGCGAAGGTAATCAGTTGCCTTAAGAGTTATGGCAGCACTACTCGTTGCAGATACCAGATTTGACCAAGTCGACCCATTGGACGAATACTGCCAATTCCCCTTAGCACTATCAACGGTATAGGACGACACGGCAACGCCAGCAAAGGTGTTGGCGGAATTGTCTAGCGAATCTGAGAAGTTAGCACCGAACAGGCTTGCTACCGTTGCACCTCGATTTGCATTCTCAGTAACCGTAAAATTACTGACCTCTGTGTGATCCCACGCATAACTCACACGGCTATCAACAACAAGATATATAAACTCACCGGGTTGCAATTCTGTAGGTGCACTAGAACTAATTCCAACTGGTGAATTACTTTGGGTAATTGTACCGGAATTTAATGACTGATATCTGGCAGTACCCACCAAACCACGCTGGAGGAAATACTCAATACCATTGGAGCTCCCGTATGGAAGACGCAATGTCAGACCAAAATCCACGAAGACGGTATTGCTTGACGTGTTTTTCCAGCCGATAGAAACCGCACCCGATACAGAAGAACCCCCATCAGCAGGATGAATCACCAGAGTGCCGGCAGAGACTGGCCCGTAGGCGCTTGTAATTTGTTGTACAAAAGGATACTGGCCTTTGGAACTTAAATTTTGATGCCATTGTGGAAAACTGGTTATGACTTCATTTCCATCAGTCTTCCAGTTTGGAAGAAGAGTTAGAGAAGAGGTAGTCCCACCAAAATATTGCCATCGGTTGCTCGCAGATTGAGCGGCTGGTCCACTTACAAACGAATCGTAAGCATTATAAGAAACAGGAACGTAATCTTCATTAATAGATGGAAGAGTTGCACTACCATTCGCAACGGGTGCATCGTTTACCGCAGAAATACTCACTGTTACGGTTGCTGGCGCACTATCCAAACTTCCATCATTTACCTTGAAGGTAAAGCTATCTGACCCATTTGCATTGGCATTGGGCACATAAGTGAATGCGCCTGTTGCTGCGTTCGTGATCGTGACCACACCCTTGGTGCCCTGCGTTACCACGGAATAAGTTAAGGAACTGCTTTCAATATCAGAACCCGTTAGCGTACCAGAATAAGTAGTATCTTCCGTTGGCGAAATCAATTGCCCATTGGCAACTGGCACATCATTAACCGCAGTGACATTTACCGTAACAGTTGCAACATTAGAAAAGCTTAAGCCATCGCTAGCTTTATAAGTAAAAGTATCCGTTCCATAAA
Organism: Planctomycetota bacterium; assembly: GCA_026692965.1. Classification (GTDB taxonomy): domain Bacteria; phylum Planctomycetota; class Planctomycetia; order Gemmatales; family Gemmataceae; genus UBA969. The sequence continues at coordinate 24,041 of JAPLNF010000220.1, read as the reverse complement.
AGTTTGCGTTAGGGGTATATGTAAATTTACCATCCGAGTTGAGTACCAACGTACCATTAGAAGGATTGGTTACTATAACTGCGGTAAGTGAATTGCTTTCTACATCCGAATCGTTTACAAGCAAACCTTGGCTAGTCGCTACAGATGTTCTAAACCAGAGATCGCCAGTATAACCACCAGACTGATAAAACCTACCATTTACATATGCATTTGTATTACTTGAACCAACAAGGCCTCTAATGGAACTACTTAGAACCTTAAAGGTATAAACACCACCTGAAACTATGGCAACAGGTTGAGAGAAAGTGTATGTCTGAATAAAATCGCCCGAATTCGTTTCAGATATTGTTACTTCACCAAGAGCAACACCACTAATTCCATCACCAGCATAAATAGTAAGCGTGACCTGCTGTGGATTAGATGCCCCACCATTTTGCATTAAATCGATACTAGTTAAAAACCCTGTCTGCCCAGCAGTAAATGTTTGATAACCACCATATGGTAAACCAGCGTTCCAAGCCGTTTGCTGCTGATCAACCACAGGGGAACCAAGGCTCACCACCAAAGGCGTGTCTTCAGTTGTTGTATAAACATCAGCAATCGCAACTGGCACATCATTTACCGAAGTGACATTCACCGTAAGAGTTGCAACAGCACTGTTAACCGTGCCATCGTTTACTACAAACGAAACAGCACGCGTGGTTGTATCTGGCGCATCGGAGGTATTGACGTAGGTAACAGACCGCAATGCTGCCTGCCATTGTGCCAAGGTTGCGGTTGCCCCTGCTGATATCAACGATAGGGCGCCTGTGGAAGAATTATAGGTACCGGTAATGTTTCCATAGTTTGTAGCATGAGCAACAAAACCAAGAACATCTTCACTGGTTTTCAGGCCCGTGGCGATGGTTACAATTGCAGATGCAAGCGTGGAATTATCAACATCAGAAAGGGTCAAAGAACCTGCAAGAACTGTTGGAGTTTGCTCCAATGCGGTTACAGGGGCAACATTATTTGAAATAACAAGGTTATCAATACTGTGCTTGTTATTTGCGCCACCACAACGACTCGCAAAACCAAATTTCCAAGTGGATTTATCAGCATTGCCATAAGTGGCACCCAAATCCAAGTTACTTACCACCGCCACACCACCAACAGAAACTGAAAGCTTGTTGGAACCATCAATATTGACAACAATGCGTTGATAATTAGAACCTATAAGAGTGACATTAGCAGTTTGAAGAACTGTACCATTAAGTTTTATTTGCACCCTTTGAGTGCCATATTCAATCAGTGAAACAACCAACCCTGTGTTGGTCATACCACTTTCGTCGCCACTTGGCGAACCGATCACACCGTAGTTAAAACTAGTGCCATCGGCTCCGCTGCCATCCGCAACCCGATAATCAAACTGGGCTGAAAAGGCAGTGGGGTTAGATGCCAAGGTGTTGAATAACAAATAACCATATTGGCCACTTGCTGCGGGAGTTAAAACACATTCACCATTGGAAACTACAGCACTTCCAGAAATGGTTGCATTGGCAGGCGCAGTGGTAAAATCTGTTGAAATATAATTGATAGATGTAGAAATGCCACCAATTGATGGCGCATCGCTTACCGCAGCGATATTCATGCTCACAGTGGCAACAGCGGATGATGAATTGCCATCCGATGCAGTTACCGTAAAGGTCTTTGCTCCATTTTCATTAGGCGCGGGCACATAGGATAAATTGCCAAGATTAGCCGCAGAAATCACCTGCCCAGGAGAAACATTAGCACCAGAAAGGATTAAGGTTCCGGTTGCAGGAAGAGTTGCAATGGTGATGGTGGCCAAAGAATTATTTTCGGCATCGCCATAAGCGTTGGTGAAATTTGCTGCGGTAAAATTGAGTGGGGTATCTTCGGTACCGTTTACAGCAATAGCAGGTGCAGAAGCATCAGCATAAAAGAGTTGAATCTTAATATTTGCCAGATTTACAGGATTCCATAATGAACCAATGGTCCAAGTATTAATACCCCCTGGAATATAGGAGGCTAGAGGGCCAAAAAACTCAGTGGATACGGAGGTATAGGCGCCATTGGTACCCGTTGCGTTAAAACCCAACTGCCCGACTACAACTCCATTTAATTTCAAATACACATGAGCATATGCAGGATTTGAACTTGGCCAATAGGTGCTGAAATCTCTCGTGACTTTAACACCAGAAACAGTGACCCCAGGAGGGATAGATTGTGTTTCTGAAAAAGAAACTTCAGAATTTGCATTAACAGAGGCCGATGCAGTCGCCACAACAACCCGACTAGGCGAAAGCGTTGGTGCATCATTTACCGCAGCAATATTCATGCTTACGGTGGTTTCAGGGGAAGAAGATGCAGCACCATCCGATGCGGTTACCGTAAAGGTCTTGATTCCATTTTCGTTTAGTGCAGGAACATAAGTTAGGTTACCAAGATTAGCGGCAGCAATAACCTGCCCAGTAGATACATCAGCACCTGAAAGCTTCAGGGTTCCGGTTGCAGGAAGGGTTGCAATAGTGATGCTTACTAATGGGTTGTTTTCAGCATCGGAATAGGTAGGTGTAACCGTAATCGAATCAAACGAGATTGCGCCTATGCCTGCATTACCTTGAGGCCCGCCTTTAGCATAGATCGAATAGGTTTGGCCAGCGATGCCACCAGTAATATCAAAGAATACCCAATCAGGGTTGCCGTTATATACCGCGCCGTTGGTTTGCAATTCGGTGGTCATGCCGCTATCAAATGGTGCAGAAATAATCTGATAACCGCTGGCCCCAAATGCGCCAGATACATCTGTATTTCCGGTCATGATTCCAACACGAATCGTCCCGGGAACAACCCCAGTCAGAGTAAAAGAAACAACAGAATTAATGGATTTGATTCCATAACCAGGGAATTGACCGTTCGTAGTGCCAGAATAAATAAGCGAAGGTGATGCCCCCGGTGTAGTTAACGGGTTATCAACCAATGCATAACCACCGTTGCCAGGATAGTAACTATTGTTGGCAAAACTGGTTATATAGGAAGGGCTACTTAAAGTATAATTTGGTAACCACCAACCATTGCTACCAAGAACATTATTCCCATCAATATCATAAGTTTTGGGTGTGGATGCAGTTCTCCAGCCCGCGCCCATATCTGCTTGAAGGCCAACATAAGCTATACCGGGGGAGGCAACGGTTCCACCGGTGAAATTGGCAGCGCTGAAAGTAACGGCATTATCTTCGGTACCACTTACAGAAATAGCAGCAAGCGTTGGCGCATAGTTACTAGTGTTCAATAGCACGCTGACATTTTTAGAGTTAAGATTTGAAACAACGATATCGGGTTTGCCATCGCTGTTGAAATCTGCAGATGCAACGGTAAAAGGATTCGAACCAACAGCAAAATTAACCTGCGCTTTAAATGAACCATCACCATTGCCGTTTAGCACTGCGAGGGTGTTGGCATAAAATTGGGGAAGTTGCAAATCAAGAAACCCATCGCCATTAAGGTCGGTTGCAATAATTGATGCGCCAACATTAGGGGCTGAAAAAGTCTGTGCCGCCTTAAAGGTAGCATTACCATTGCTTAACAACACCTTGACAGCATTAGGTTCAGTTCCAGCGATGTCAGCAAAACCATCCCGATTAAAATCTGCAACAGTAAGTTCACCCGTGATGCCGATGATTGAATTAGAAGTAAAGCTACCGGTGCCGGTGCCAAGAAAAAGAGTGTTGGCAGGAACATTTCCTGGCGCAGTGTGAACAACGATATCCAGTTTGCCATCGCTATTAAAATCACCAGCGACAATTCTAGAAGGTATAGCAGAGGTAGACAAAAGAGTCGGGACTTGGAACGTGCCATTACCATTGCCAAGGAAGACACTTACATTACTACTGTTTTGATTGGTGGTCAGAATATCGATTTTCCCATCACCATTCACATCTCCTGTAGTGACAAAGGAAGGCGAAGTAGTGCCTCCTGCATTAGACATATCTTGACGATTGAATGTACCATCCCCCATACCAAGAAGGATTGTTATGGATTCACCACAGTAATTAGGGGTGACGAAATCAACTTTGCCATCACCATTAAAATCGCCTGAACCAAGCCAATTGGAGTAGGAACCAGTGGCGGTATCTATTCTGGTTTCAAAGGTACCATCACCCCTCCCAAGAAACACATAAACAAAGTCGTGCCTTGGACCGTTATTCGGTTCTCCGTACCCGATGTTTTGAACAACTATATCCTTCTTACCATCGTTATTTACATCAACAGTGATCACCTTGCCGGCTTTGTTCCAAGTCGCGAGGGTGGTTTGCGGTGAAAAACTAATCGATGGCAGATATTCGTAAGCGCCGATACTGGGCGAGGTGGTAGAGCGAGTAATGCCGCGCTGATCCAAGCCGTTGACTGGGGAGGCATTACTTACGGTAGCATTGCCAGCTCCGATAGCAACACTACCTGCACCCAATGCCATGGTAGAAGTAGGGCCGCCGTTGTTTTGCAGAGGGCCAAGATTGAGTTGGGCACTGGTAACCGTGGTGGCCCAAGCAAGCCCAGATTGAGTAACGAGGTTGCTAGATGCCGTGGCAGGGGAAATCAAATTAGCCGTGCCATAGTAATCCACGCCGTTGGTACTATTGGCGATAATGGTGTTGGCAATGTAAATGGTGCCATTACTGTGGAGTCCACCAGCTCCAGGGGAAGTATTGCCCGATACTGTGGTGTTGGTGATAGTAAGAGTGCCGTTGTTAAAAAGGCCGCCGCCTTGCCTAAATCCGGTATTGCCTGAGAAGGTGGAATTGGAAACAGTTCCGAATGATGACCATTTACTAATATAAAGGCCGCCACCGTAATTTGCGGAATTACCCGTAAATGTGGAGCCAGAAACAGTAAGAGTACCACGAGTATAAATGCCACCCCCTACGTTCCCGCCAGAATTCCCAGAGATTAAGGAATTCGTGACAGTTAGGGTACCAAGATTACTAAAACCAGCGCCATTGCCTGTGGTTTTAGCACCGGAAACAGTTACACCAGAAATCGAAAGATTGCCACCCGAAGCGATATTGAAAATACTAAAATTGCGACTTCCGTTGCCGTTATTACCGTTGATGACAAGGGCAGAAGCACCGGGGCCTGTGAGGGTTAGCGAGCCTGCGCTTGTAGTTGCTGCGATAGTTGGAAGCGCGCCAGACCCTAGAGTGATAGTGCTAACGCCATTCGTAAACAGCGAAGAAGCAAAAACAATCTCATCATTTGCCGAGGTTGAGTTGGCATCGGTAATTGCCTGCCTTAATGAACCTGCGCCTGAATCTGCAGTGGTGGTAACAGTAATTTGAGCAAGTGTAAGATTGGCACTATAGTAATCAATTGCGCTAGCAATAAGAGAATTTGAAACTTGTCCGACTTGAAACTCAAGAACTTCGTCGCCACCTTTGCCGGTTAAGTTGCTACTTGCTGCAATATCGGCTTGAGTAATACTTGCGAACTGTTGCACAAAGGCTTTTCCTGCATCGGTGTTTGCGATCGAACAGCCATAAAGAAGAATATCAGCATCTGGGGTAAGCGATTTGCCCCATGATGCAACCTGCATTGCACTGGAAGTTAAAGCCGTGGAATCAAATGCTTGGTTCCCGAAATACAATACGCCATCATCACCATGGCTGATAATTCTAAGCACTGGCACATCAGAAAGACCTTCAAGCGCAGTGGTAATCTGGCTAACGACATCGCGATTGCTATCGATCGAAATAACCAACGAACCTTTTAATTCGTCCGCAGGAATAGTTGCAACAAGAGCAGAATCAATGATAACCACGCCCTTGGTGGTGGCGGCCTGCAAAGCAACAGCATCGAGTTTATTTACAGATTGAAACATTAAAGCGGGAAAGTCAGAAGAATTATTTGAGGAAAAATAAACCTGATTAGCACGGTAGTCGGTTAAGTTTTGCAGAAGGCGAATGTCGTCAATGAGAGTGATTGAATTTGCAGGGCAGTTGTTATCTGAAATATCATTACCTAGATCATGAAATCCGGGCATGGTGTTTGCATCAGGGGTAAGCCTGATTTCCAAAAGCTCAACCGAAAGGCGGTCTGACCTAGGATGTTTTGAATTGGATAATGATTCAAAATCGAAGAGCGATTTGAACCATTGCTGCAGTTTATATTTATTCATTTAGACCTACTTTTAAAAAACTGTCCCTAGAGGAAAACAATTAATTAATAAAAAAACAATCAAGAAATATCGAGCACTGTAATCTACCTGTTTATCGTCAAAAATGCTAAGTAAAAAGCTTCAAAACAGTAAAAAACCAAGTATTCGTTACTTCCTAATCTAACCGTCTAAAAAATCTAAAAACCCTATCCAAACAACTACGCATGGGCACATGAAAAAGATCACAAAAAATCAAAAGATTTAAAGGCAACCTTACCCCGCAAAAACAGCGAATGAATCAAAAGGCTTCTAGAAAATAGGTTAATTCTTGAGGATTGGCAAATAAAGGGGCCAAAAATGATCAAAAACAGATAAAAAACACACTTTTGAAACGATTTGTGTACAAACGAACACTTAAAATCAGGTGGATTACCAACAATATGGCCAATATTTTTTTAGGAACACGACGGATTTTCAGAACGCAAAACTCAGAAATTAATCTCTTTTCAACAGAAACTTAACCAAGCCAAAACAACCCCATACCCCCTAAAATCCCTATTAATCCACCCAAGCATCCCATTTTAGCTTTACCTAACATTTCGATAATTCTTAATCTGCGGGTACTTTTGATTTCGTTTGGAGCTAAAAACCGGTTTTGGGTAATCACTCCACCGAGCAAAAATATTCCAAGACATCGAAAATTGCTCAGCTGAAAATAGGATAAATTTAGCCTTCGATTGAAAAAATCGAAGCCAAATTTACAACTTTACTTGATTACAGAACCGAAAAATCATCCTAAAAAACAAGCAATTGCAGAGAAAATAATAAAGAGTTGATGAGCAGAAACCTTCACCACACTTACACAATAATATAAAGACCTTTATAATGCTATTTTATAAGGAAGTTAATTTTAGCAAAATCACAAACAATACTTCCTTAATTAACATCAACTTCAGGGGTACCAATATCCTTTAAGCCGCCTCTTAAATCTTCTCGTGCGTTTTCCGCCAATTTTTCGAAGCGCTCCTTAATCTGCCTGATATGTTGTTCGGTCATGTTTTCAATATCGAGGAAAGAATTATGGGCGCCATTCATTGCACGAATCAATTCATCGAGCTTTAGCTGAATCGCAGCACTGTCACGGTTTTGAGTGTTTTGTACAAGAAAAACAACTAGGAATGTAACAATGGTAGTGCCAGTATTAATCACAAGCTGCCAAGTGTCACTAAAATTAAAAAACGAACCCGTCAGGGCCCAAAGCAAAATAATTGATACAGCAGATGTAAAGGTAATTGGATGCCCTGCTGCAGACGAAGTCCATTTGGCAAATCGGGAAAAAAGGGATGTGTGATTAACCAAGTTTTTGTGCCTTTTGGATGGGTAAGAAAATCCTGAAGTAATTCAAAAAGCCCAAATTCCAAACTGGATTTAATTAACACCAACAATTTAGACATTGATATCCATATCGTCCACCTTAATATCATTGGCATAAAAACACAACCCAAAGATGCACAAAACATGGGCGGTTAATAAGGTTAGTTTTTTGGTTTTTCGCTAAGTTGATTTAGTTCGCTAGCAATCTTACCCATAACTTTATCATTTAATGTCCATTGCCTGATGCTGGGGTAAAGTGTCAGTAAGCAAACCATTTTCTCGCGAAATCCCCTTTTCCACCGAAGATCCAACTCTTCGACATAACGAATTGCATGATTAAAAGAGCCCCCCATAAAAGACTGGGCTTCAGAAAACTGCTTGAATAAAGGAAATAATTCGTAAACAATTTGCTTAACCAAAGGAAGCAAATCTTCGGCTTTTTTACGATTAATTGGATTGGTAGCCGGAACACCATCGGTGCGATTTTTTCGTGTTGAATCAACCCACTCCATGATTCCCATCACCACGCAAAGGTTTATAACCGTATCAGGGTGGGATTTGGCGGAAGGTATAAAATCCCAATGCTGAGCTATAATCCCCGTGGTGTTTAAACAATTAATGCCAAATTCAGGGTGATCTAATTCCATGCCCGTAATTTCACGGATTATCGCAATGGATCTTCGAAGAAAAAAAGTGGTGGCAATATGCCCGCTGATCGGGTTTTTAAATTTGCCATCATCATCAAGATTCCAAGCCATAAATCCCTCAGATCTTCGATAAGAAAGAATGAATAATAGCAATAAAGAAATCTTTAACCATCATAGCAGCAGGAAATAATTTCCAAGAATTATTTTTGCCGGAGAGGACAGAATTAATGTTTCGGATAATATCTGTAAGCAATACAAGACTATGTATGAAATTGGGAACTTCCAAACCGCTAACCTAGCGTTGAGGCTAAAGTTTAGCATTTATTAAAATTCCTCGAGGGCAGCAATGGCATCGTTAAAACCAAAAGTCGCAATCATTGGTGCAGGAATCGCAGGGCTAAGTTGCGCGTACCACCTTGCAGAAAACGATATACCTTTAACTGTATTCGAAAAAAGTAAAGGTGTTGGAGGAAGAACTTCAACTCGTCGTGTGGAACCCAGTTTATCCTTCGATCACGGGGCCCAATATTTTACGGTACGCAACCCCATCCTGCAAAGCTTTGTAAATACTTGGGAAAACTTGGGAGTAGTTTCAGAATGGAAAGGCAGAATCGTAAAACTTAACAATAAAGAAATTACAGGCACAGAAATCATTCCAAGATATGTAGGCACCCCCGGAATGACTGCGATGGCTGCAGATCTTGCAAAAAATTTAGAGATCATGCGTGGAACAAAAATCATTGAAGTTAAGCATTCATCAAACCAGTGGATTCTTTTGGATGAAGCAGGGATTGCATACAACGGTTTTGATCATTTGATCGCTGCATTACCTGCACCACAAACTGCGGAATTACTTGCTAACCACCCTATTTCGAAAATAGCCTCCTCAACCCCGATGGCGCCCTGCTGGGCAGTGCTTGTAGGATTTGAAAACAAATTGGAGGTGCCCTGGGATGGTGCCTTCATCCATGAATCAGCGCTTTCCTGGGTTGCAAGAAATAGTTCGAAACCTGGTCGTGATGCAACAAAAGATTGCTGGGTGCTTCATGCCAGTGCCGAATGGTCAGCTCATCATCTGGAAGATACGCCGGAATTAGTAATTTCTCAGCTTTTAGAAGCTTATGCATGCGCCATTGGACAAAACCTGCCCGCCCAATTTTATAAAACTGCTCACCGCTGGAGATATAGCATCGGGGGCAGCTTTATAAATCCAACGGATCTGCATGATGAATCAATTGGGTTAACGATTTGTGGTGACTGGGTGAATGGCGGACGGTTTGAAGGTGCATTTTTGTCAGGAATAACTGCTGCAGAAAGTATTCTAAAAAAAGTCATCACCTTAAAAGACTAACGCTACTTTTTAAGATCAAAAACAATCGGCGGGTTGTCGCCTTCTTTAATTTCCGCAACTATTCCACTGGTGGAAGTTTTAAAATACTTTTCAGGCAAATTAGACTTTTTCACATCGTTTGGTTTTCTTGGATTTTTTCCAACAAGAGGAATTTCATCCGCAGACATAAGCATAGCTTCAGGAGAAATCGCAACCTGATAAGAACCAACAACAAGGCCAGTGCCTTGATGGGATGCCAATTTAAAAGAGCCATCCGATTTGATTTGTCCTGTGAGCGCCACCCCTTTAGCAAGGTGTTCAAAATAAATCGTGCCCTCGGAAAGAGGAACACCATTAAGTAAAACTGTTCCCGTGACTGTTCCTCGGGGCTCTTCGGTAGCACAACCAAAAGCGGTAAGTGAAACAATTATTACAACCATACGAAGCATGAAAAACTCCAGCCATGCATTAGTAATCAGAGCTAATTTTACCATCATCAATATTCGATAAATTATAAAGAGTCTGAAGGGATAGACCATCAGTAAGAAAGCGTACGCCGCCGTCCATAAAAACGGCATTAATTCCACCAGAATGGGCGGATTGTAAGGGGCGATTCTGCCCGTAAAAAACCTCACTCACACCTTTATTTTCCCAAGTTTTATCATTAATTTTATACCTGACAGAGGTAATGTTCCAATGCCGATTATCCCCAACAGGACCGGGCCCCATGGAAAAACTATGACCAAAATCACTTCTGCAATCAATCTTCGCCTTGTTAACATCCACACAATAATCGGACTGCTCCGCAACGCCAATGGTAGAAGAAGTTCCATCTTTTATGTCTGTTAGTCTTTTATTTTCAAGAGAAATAAGTGCTCCGCCCTTGGAAATTTTTCCCTTGCCATTATGGGCATACGTTTCTCCATCGCGATCATTCAAGGAAGAGTGATCAACAGCCCCAGAAATGCCAGTGTAGGTAGCCGACATTACCCCTTGGCCAGGCGTTGAACCAACAAGCACATATTTAGGTAAAGGGGAAGATGGGCAAAGCAAGGTTTGAATAACCTTCTCACTTAAAACCGCACCATTTGCGACATTCGTACCATTATAAATCAACCCCGTATGTGCATTGGTAGCGCCTATCAAATCCAACTTATTGTAAAGGCCTTCCTGTTCAAGAAAAGGCAGCAGTAAAATCCACATTGAATGGCCATAGCCTCCAGCGGGAGACTGGGTACCACCTTTGGGAAGAGCGCCACCGGTTTCATGATAATTGTGAAGGGCCAATCCAATTTGCTTCAAATTATTCTGACATTTCATACGAGCAGCAGCTTCACGCACTTTTTGAACAGCAGGCAAAAGCAAGCCAATAAGAATAGCTATGATTGCAATTACAACCAACAATTCAATGAGTGTAAACCCAACACGACTGTAGTTTTTGGAGCGATTCATAAAAATTCTCTTAGAATTAATAATAATTACTATTTTTTTCGGCAATTTACGCCTGAATGTCAACAAAATAACTTGATACTGACAATTTAATTAACAAACAATGTTGGATATTCAGAATCGCAAAGCAAGCCAGTACCCCCGATTACCAATCGAAAATCAGCAAATTGGCAAAGAAGCCCATACAACATTTTCCAAGAATCTGAATGAGGCCAATCGACTGCGCTACACTTCGTAACGCCTTCCCAAATAAAAAGTCAGATTTTTTTTCGGTTCTGAATGCAAGAATTATCAGAAAGTGAATTACTTATGCGAGAGCACAATTAGGTAGCATCAATTAGGGGATAAATGCAATGAACATAGTCAAAAGGGCGAAACTTGACTTTATGATTTTAGCCCAATCAGTTGCGATCATTTTCTTAATTACAACCGAAATTACAGCAGATACAATCAAGCCAAAAAATCCCGCCCCAACACAACCTAACCCAAAAACTTCAGCAGTTACGCCTAATAAACAGCGCCCCCCGATTTCAGAAGGATCTAAACCCAGCAACCCAAACCCTCCTAAGGATAAGGCCAATAATCCACCGGTTTCTATTCCCGAGGTTGTTAAGCCATCCCCCACGCCGGTTCCTGCAAAACCAGCCAACCCACCTGCCTCTATTCCCGAAGTTGTTAAGCCTAAGCCAATAACTCTTCCTGCAAAACCATCCAATCCACCTATCTTTACCCCCGAAGTTGTTAAGCCTAAGCCCATACCACTTCCTAAAAAACCTAATGATCCACCGGTTTCTATTCCCGAAGTCGTTAAGCCTACGCCCGTCCCTGCAAAACCATCCAACCCACCAGTCTCTACCCCCGAAGTCGTTAAGCCTAAACCAATACCACTTCCTAAAAAGCCTAATGATCCACCGGTTTCTATCCCAGAAGTTGTTAAGCCAACACCTACACCCGTTCCTCTTCGCAGGCCTATAGTTTCAGATAAAAAACCACTCCCCACAACAGGAGCGACCAAAGCACCAATTCAAGAACCGCCCCCCCGGTATACTACTTTCGTAGATAGCAACAACCGAAGAAACATGCCTATTAATCAGACTAATTATCATCAACAAACGGTCAGGGATTTTTATGAGCACACAAGAAAATACCCTCAGCCCATTTCTAGGAACCAGGGCAATACCAACAACTTCAACACCTACTCATGGGTAAATAACAACCGATATTTTTACGGATATAACTATAGAAATTACAACTACATTACCTGCTACGATCGATTCAACAACCGGTTTTCATTCATTACAGTACCAAACGAAAACCTGACCTACCCTGTGGTGATTCAGCCGTATCCACCTGTAATGATTCAACCCTACCCCGTGAATTATTACCAAGCATTCGATACAACAGGGTTTCTAAGCCCCATTCTTATGCTGCTAAGAATCACTCAGGGGAATTACATCTGGTAAATGAGTCGCTCACTCTGGAAAAAAATAAGTATCGCCCTATTCAGCAAGGGAGACACAAATAAGCTCTGCATCATTGCGCCAGTAAATGCACTTGTTTGCGAATGCAGGATGCGACCAAAGCACATCACGATTGAATGCTGCGTTGGTTGGTTTTAGAAGATTAGCCCTGCTGATTTCTTCATAACCTTTGGGAGAAACCTTGGCGCAAATCAAATCCCCTGTCTCGGAAGCAAGATAAAAATGATCGTCATTTTTAACCAAAAAAGCAGTGCCATGAGTAGTACGCTTGCCGGTGGTAGGTTTGAAATCTGTCCAAAGCCTTTCACCTGATAGCATCTTGAAAGCACCCAGCCAACCTTGATGGCAATCCGTGCCATATACAACACCATTTTCTGCAATAGGCGTGCTATTGCAGGGGTAAAGAGCAGATTCACGGGTACCCTGCCAGAGGATGGAGGCACCAGGTTTATCAGAAGAAAGTTTGAACCCAGCACCAATGCTGCCTATGCCCCCTGCATAAAGTAAGTCGCCATCTTTAACCGGAGCAGAAACCGACATTCCATAACTAGGCTTCAAAGGAAGCGACCAATAAACCTTACCGGAAACAAGCTCAAGGCTGTTCAGTTTATCTGCATCCCAAATTAAAAGTTGATCAACGCCAGCCGCATTGATCAGGGTGGGTGGGCAGTAACCAGATTCAGATGCGGAGAGTGCTTTCCAAACTTCTTTGCCTGTATCTTTATTGAAAGCGACAGCAACACTACCTTCGCCACCAACCAAGCAATAAACCAAATCACCTTTAATTAATGGATGGCCACAAAAGCCCCAAAGAGGGGTGGGAGCGTTATAATCTTTTTTGAAATCTTTGGTCCAAAGAGGCTTACCAGTATTAACATCGAGGCAGAAGAAATTGCCTTCAGCGCCCAAGCCATAAACTTTGCCATCAACAACCGAAGGGGTCACCCGTGGGCCGGATGCATAAGAGATTTTATAAACAACAGGGTATTCATATTTCCAAAGAAGATCACCAGATTTGGCATCAAAACAAAGGAGCCTTTCATTGCCTGAGCGTTCATCACGTTTGTTAAAATCGTTGGTGCTATCGCCAGATTTAACAACAAAGTCTGGAACAAAAACTTTATTGCCAGCAACAGCAGGGCCAGAAAACCCTCCAGATACTTTGCTCTTCCAAAGCACTTTAGGCCCATCTTTAGGAAACTGCCTGATGATACCTTTTTCATTCCAAACAGAGTTTCTTGTCGGCCCAAGCCACTGGGGCCATTCTTCTGCCTTTAAAAAAGAAGCGCCAAAGCAAACAAAAATTACAAGGCAAATTAGCAAGCGAGTCTTCATGGCTCAATCCTTCTGAATGATGGTTGTGAACATTCACATCATGAAGGATTGAGGTTGAAGAATCAAGAGAATCAGAGCAAATTAAAATTGATTTTAGCCAACAAAGGCACCCCCAGTAAAGCCAACAGGAAAAGCAAAGAAATCATCAATCTCGCCAAAAAGGTGATCAAAGACTCTGATTTCCGAAGGAGCATTGGTGTAAGGCGCGGTAACAACATCAAGGGTTCCATTACCATTAACATCAACAGCACCAACGGTGACACCGCCAGAAAATTCCACAGGGTAGGCAAAGAAAGAATCTAGAGTTGCAGTTCCAAAGGAATTAAAAACTTTAACATGAGGTCCGCCACCCGGTCCAGCAGCAACCATGATATCAGCAGAACCATTGTTATCAAAATCACCCGAAGCAACAAAAATACCTCTGGTAACACCTGGATCAAAAGCAAAGAAATTAGCCAACGCAACTTGTTGACCTGCGATTAGGGCCTGACCACTAAGCCCTAAAACATGAGGCCCGCCCCCTGCACCTGCACCGGTGATTACATCCGAATAACCATCGGCATTAAGATCACCCGAAGCAACCGAGATACCACCAGTAAAGGCGGTGCTATAAGCAAAATAACTGGCAACAATCGAATTGTCCAAGCCACTAAAAACTTGAACATGAGGCCCGCCACCTGCCCCTGCGCCTGTGATGATATCGGCATAGCCGTCACCATTTACATCGCCACAAGCAACAAAAATACCACTGGAGAACTGCGGAGCGTATGCAAAGAAATTGCGAATTTCAGAATAATCAACGCCGCTATAAACTTTAACATTTGGCCCACCACCCGGTCCTGCTGCAACGACGATATCTTCAAAACCATCCGCATTGATATCGCCACCTGCAACACGAACGCCGCCACGAAACGCGGTGTCGAATGCAAAAAAGCTAACCTGAGTATTAGCAATCTTGTCGTAAACATTAACCTGAGGCCCGCCCCCTGCATTGGTTCCCACGATGATGAGATTATTGGAAGCCCCAACCGATTGAACAAGGCTTGCTGTTGCAGTGGAATAAAAGAAGGTGTTGGAAACATCTGGGGCGCCCAGGTATTGGGCAGTGATATTCCTCCTACCCCCCGGCAAATTACTGGTTTGAAAAGATGCCACCCCATTGACCAGAGGAATCTGACCACTTATAGCAACACCATTATCGAGGAAAACCACATTCCCGATGGGGACTCCATCCGCAGGATTGACCGATTCAACCGTGGTGGTGAAGGTGATGGGCGAGAACCTGCTAGCAGGATTTTGGGAGGAAACAATCTGGGAAGAAGTGGCATGCGTAGTGAGAATAGACTGTGAATAGGCTGTTGAAAAAGAGGATGCTAAGTAGTTGGTATCCCCGATGAATTGAGCCTGAATGAGATGGGTTCCTGTCGCAGAAAACGATGTTGTATAAGTTGCAACCCTTGCCCCAGTGGCAACATTTGTTGAAGCGGTATTAATGGTTTGCAACGGTTGAAGAACACCATCAATATCAAATAAGACCTGACCTGTGGCAGACCCACCTGAAAACTGCGGAGTTACCACTGCAGTAAATGTCAAAGGCAAATCAGTTCCGTAAACAGCCACTGGACTCGAAACCGTAACCGAAGTTGATGCCCTAGTTACAGCATGAACAATCGGGGTGGTGGAATTACTGGAAGCAATAACCCCCACGCCAGTATAAGAGGCAGTGATGACATGGGGTGAATTAGCAACACTTAAAGTTGAAACATTAACACTTGCGCTTCCACCCACAACAGCAACAGAAGAGCCAAGCGCAGAACCATTGTCAAAGAATTGAACGGTTCCTGCTGATATTGGGCCACCTAAACCATTTACCGATGCGGTGTAGGTGATGGCTTGGCCATAGATCGAAGCGTTGTCAACATCCGAAGAAGAAATCGTGGTGGTGGTAACAACTCCCAAAGCAGTCAAAGTAATATCATTACCATCGCCACCAACGTACGAGATCCTGTAGGAAAAATTATTGGAGGTAACGAGTGCCCCTTCAGCAAGGCCTGAGAAAGTACCTACAACAGCATCAGCACCATCGTTATTGATAATGGTGTATTTAGTACCGATAACATTAGGGGAAAAGTTAAGAGAAAGATCGAGGACGGGGCTACCAGAAAGAGAAACATTCCCTTGAACTTTAAACTGATCATAGTCTGAACCAGCAACGGGGGAAGATGCGCCTAACCCGTTTAAATCAATGGTGAGAATCGCTGCATTACTCCGAATATTTAAAGAACCAGTGGAAAGAACCGAGGTGGCATTAGTAGCAAGCCCTGGTGCCAAAAAGACTGTTTGACCTGAATTAACTGTAAGAGAACCTGTTTTACCAGACCCCATAAGTGTGGAAGCATTTTGAACAGTTACAGGAACGTTATCTGAGCCAATCTGAATTAGGGTACCGCCATTAATAACCGAGGCCGCTTGCGAATTATTCGAACCAGTAATTAAAAGAGTGCCCGCACCTTCTTTGCGAAGAGTAGTAGACCCCCCATCGATTTTTCCGGAAACAGCAAGTGTACCTTGATCAACCCCAATGCCAGCACTAAGTGAAGTGCCAGCCAGTGTAATGTTTCCAGCCCAAGAATTATTACCCGAGACACTGCGAAGTGCGCCCTGATTACCAACGCCATCACCATCAAGGTTTAGAGTTCTATTTGAGATTGCAATATTACCCTGCAAAGCAAGCGTGGCAGGGCCGGATGCGCCCGAGGTAGAGACAGTAATTGCACCAGCGGGGCTAGAGCCAAGCGAGTTAGAATTCTGCAAAAGTAAAGTACCTTCTTGCACAGAAACAGGAAGAGTTAGAGTGGTGGGGCCGTTAATTTTAACCGTGCCCGCTCCTATTTTAATCAACTGCGAATTCAAAGTTGTTGCGTTCAAAGACTGAGTGATGTTACCTAATATCTGCAACTCACCGCCTGCTGACGCCCCAAAAGAGGAAGTTTGATCAATGGTAATAGCACCTGACCAAGAATTTACACCGTTGCTTTGTAAGGCGCCCAGACCAGTAAAACCAGTACTACCAACCGTAATATTATTTGTGAAGTTAAGGCCAGTGCCTTCAATTTGAAGAGATCCCGCACCAGAAAGCCCAGGAGGCGATGCCGAAGTTTGAGTAACAGTAATTGAACTGGCATTTACAATGGAATCACTATTGGTGAGCTTCAAATTTCCAGAACTTACCAAAACTTTTCCCAGCAAATCAAAATTCGCTGCGGATAATGTTAAAGTATTCGATCCCCTTTTTTCCAAAGTATCTGCAGCAGAAAGCGATACATCACCAGATATTTTTAAATTGCCCCCAGGTGTACCACCTATTGATGCATCATCCTGAATAACCACATTGCCCTGCCATTCCGCAGAGTTTGGATTATTGGAAGGCGATATAATCTGAAAAGCCCCAAGCCCTTCTAATCTTTGAGAATTAGTAAAAGGAATACCCGGATTTTGATCAGGCCCACTTCCCCCTTGAATAACCAGTTGGTAACCTGCACCAAAAACATAAGACTGACCACCTATATTGGAATCACCAATGGTGAAAGCACCAAATTGGGGCGTAGGATTACTAGGATTCAAAAGATTCGCAGGAACCTGACTGACAAGTATTTGTTTTAATGAAGAGCTTTGTGGCGGAATACCCAAGGCCGCATCGTTTTGAGCATTTAAAAACCCATTAAATATAGTTACATCACCAGTAAAGGTATTCGCTTGTGTAAGCTCTACTGTCCCCAATCCCCACTTTCTTAACCCAGCAGAACCCCCAATCGCGCCATTAATTTCCATCGTGCTTCCAAACTGCTGGCCAACACTTGCATCACCATTGGGATTAAGTGCACCAGGAGTCTGAATAGCAGAAGAATTTGCAACCAAAGTCACGGTGCCATTCCACTGATTTGGAACTGCTGAAGAAGCAGTCATGCCATCCAAAGAACCCTGTGGAATTCCAACATTGATTCCCGATGTCCCAAGAGTTGGAACAAAACCATCTCCACCAAAAAGAATAAGGTTCCGATTAGCAATTTGCGCCCCGCCATTGTAAAGATTCCCAATTGCATTTTGTGAATAGTCAGAGGAACTCAAGCGCAAGGTTCCACCATTGACTTCGACATTGGCGTTAACCAAAGAACTACCCAACCCTTGATCGTTGGAAACAACCAGAACACCATTTTCAACAGAAGTAACACCTTGGTAGGAATTCTTTCCATCGAATACCAGTACGCCGGATCCGCGTTTAATTACCTTATTATTATTCACATTGGAAATGCTGATGTAATTGGCGTCAACAGTTCCGTCTATTCGATTTGAAAAAACCAGCCACGATCCTTCATTAGCAACATTAAAAACAAAATCAGAGTTATTCTGCCCTATTTTGACAGGCATATAAACCCAGTTGGCATTAGTGTTATCAGGGAAAGATGCGGAACTTCCCGAGTAAACCGCATTGATTTGAGTTTGAACATTCAACGGATTAGCAGAGGCACCCCCGGTTGGATAAAACCCAAGAGTTGGCCCCGGAGAAGTGGTGGGTGTTACAGGACCAAATTGTGGATAATCCCGTGCAAAGATATAATACCCAGAACCAAAAAGATCAATGTTATTAACAAAATCGAGCGACTGCACACCACCGGGCAGGTAGGGCGCCATGTTACCATTTGAATCAAGGGAAAGATCGTTGATAACATTAACTGATATCGGGATAGGCAAGGTACCGCCATTAGGATCAGGTCGGGAAAGATTTCCAAATACACCCGCAAATGGTGTTGCCAGAACTGAAGGACTACTATTTACAAGGTTGGGAAAAAGTAAGCTATCACCATTTTGGGGCAGTCCAGGTTGCCCACTCGAAGGGTTCCAGTTGCTAGCCAAAGTATTAAGAAACGAGCTAAATGTTGGATCTCCAAAAACTGGCGGAACATTGGTACCGTTGGGGATTGCGCTTCCATCCCACACGCGTGTTGCACACTCCAATCTTTCCTCAAGTAATTCCAAAAAAGGAGAAGTGCGCTTCCGATTTTTTCTAACACCACCGCCATTAAAAAAACTTTTGACATTAAAAGCCATGAAATCAGCCTCCCAAAAAACAAATGGGTTTACGACTACCTTGCAGCCACAAAAGCGGATGCATTAAAATTAATTAGCCCTGAAGTTGGAAGTAAAAATCAGGTGTGCTGGAATTACTGACGAAACTATTATTGCCACCTAACAAGTAATTTAAAAACTTCATCAAAGATGAGTGATTGATGAGATTTGTTTCGACTATAATAAGATTAAGATTTGATTAAGTTTAACCCTAAAGAGATTGCACAATTGAAACTGTACCACGAACCATTTTTTAAGTACGCTTTTTCAGAACAGCGAAAAATCGAAAAGATACATCTCCCAGAATTAAAAGCCCATACCAACATTATCATTTGCAAAAACCCAGTCCCCTCAAAAAACAAAGATGATATCCTGTTCATGGGTGCAACGAATGCCGACTGCTGGATGATTTTTCCCCATCCCTTGATAGTAATGCCAGGAGATGTCTTTTACGCTATTGAACAGAACCCTAATGATTAACCCATCATCCAAATCTTTTCTTGTTGCAGGTATTTACAGCAATGTATTGGCAAGCACTTTTGCAAAGAAAATCAATGTGCTTTTCATAATGCAGGATCATCTTCGAATCGATTTAGAAACCTATCGGGCAAAAATAGTAACTCCAATCAACCAATCCCAATTATGCCCTTACTTCTAAATCCCATAAAGGCAACAATCAATGACTAAAAATATCATCGAGTTTTGTTCTGAATTCCCCTTCTCAGCAAAAGAAGTTTTTGACTGGCATAAAAACGAATCTGCATTCCAAAGGCTTTCACCTCCTTGGGATGAAGTTCGAATCATAGAACGAAGTAAGGGCATAGAAAAAGGCGCAAGGACTATCATTGATGTAAGAATATGGCCCATTTGGAAACGATGGATTGCTGAACATACGGATTACACCGAAGGCAAATCGTTCACCGACATCCAGATTACAGGCCCTTTCGCATTTTGGCAGCATGAACACCGCGTTTCACCCCTGAACCCAAACAGGTCCACACTCACCGACCACATTGAATACAAACTACCCATGGGTATCCTTGGGGAAATTTTTGGCGGCGCTATGATCAAACAAAAACTTCAAAAGATGTTCCGCTATCGCCATGCAATTATGCTCGCAGACCTTGAAGATTCCATTCTTGCAAAAGAAAGCCCGATTAAAAAAGTGGTGGTCATCGGTGCATCAGGATTCGTTGGAACCAATCTCTGCGCTTATCTTGATTCAATCGGACTTTCAGTAAAAAAAGTAGGCAGGAAGAAAAGTAGCAGCGATAATAGCGCCTACTGGGACCCGAATCTAGGAGATCCCGATCCTGAAATTTTTGAAAATGCAGACGCTGTAATTCACCTGGCAGGCGAAAGCATCGCAGAGGGACTGTGGACAAAGGCAAAAAAAAAGCGTATTCGCGACAGCAGAGTTCTTAGCACAACTTCATTAAGCAAAGTTCTTTCTGGTTTGAAGAATCCGCCCAAAGTTTTGCTCTGCGCCTCGGGAACAGGAATCTATGGCGACAGGAAAGATGAACTCCTTGATGAAAACTCGGCCCATGGCGAAGGCTTCCTAACAGAAGTTGCAGAAGAATGGGAACGTGCAACCGAACGCGCAACAAAATCAGGAATCAGAGTTGTCAACATGCGCTTTGGTATTGTTTTAAGCCCAGCAGGTGGAGCATTAAAAGAATTATTAATCCCTTTTAAAATGCGCATGGGGGCTTACTGGGGAAAAGCATCTTCTGCTTACATGAGCTGGATTGCAATGGGCGATCTATTGGGGGCAATTCGATTTTGCATGCAAAACGAAAAAGTGTTCGGGCCTGTTAATTTTGTCGCACCCAACCCCGTAACTAATTACGAATTTATAGGTAGCCTCGAAAAAGTTTTTAATCAAAAAACCTTCCTACCAGTGCCTCCATCTCTTTTAAAATTATTCATGGGCCAGAAAGCTCAAGATTTATTGCTAAGTAGCACAAGGATACATCAAAAAAAATTATTGGAGCATTATTTCGAGTTCCGTTATCCAAATATTGATGATGCACTTAAACACCTCACCGGAA
>JAPLNF010000220.1:0-2993 GCA_026692965.1 Planctomycetota bacterium | reverse complement strand
TTAAAAGACGAATAAAAAGCTTTATTTAACATGAGTAAACAAGTTAAGTTTAGTTTTAACTATCGAATTTCATAAATAACCAACCACTTTAACAACTTTTAGCTTTACCTTGTAAATCTGATTGCTACGATAGTTTTTCCTGCCATGAAATGGGTGTTCCTTCCATGCGTGTGTTTTGAAATCTACAAACCGAGATGATGAGAAATGAGCCAGAATAATCAAGTTGATTTTGCAGCCTTGGAACGCTTTGGCGCCAAATGCACAACCCTTCGCAAAGAAGTTGCCAAGATCGTTGTTGGGCAGGATGCAGTTATTGAACAACTGTTGCTCGCAATTCTTGCCAAAGGCCATGCTCTTTTAGTCGGCGTGCCCGGTTTGGCAAAAACCTTGATGGTTTCCACTCTTGCAAGAGCTTTGCACCTAGGATTTAAACGAATTCAATTCACCCCCGACCTAATGCCTTCCGATATTACAGGAACTGAAGTTATTCAAGATGACCCTGTAACTAGGCAGCGCGCTTTCAAATTTCTTCAAGGTCCTATTTTCTCAAACTTAGTTCTTGCAGATGAAATCAATCGAACACCACCAAAAACCCAAGCCGCCCTTTTAGAAGCTATGCAAGAAAGAAAAGTAACCGTTGGGGGGGTTGATCACACCCTGCCTTCACCTTTCTTTGTACTTGCAACCCAAAATCCCATTGAACAAGAAGGTACTTACCCCCTTCCAGAAGCGCAACTCGATCGATTCTTGTTTTTAATCCAAGTGGGTTACGCCACCGATACAGAAGAAGATGAAATTATGCGCAGAAGCGCCTTAGATGCAGAAACGATTAACACGGTTCTTGATGGCAATGAAATTGAACAATTGCAAAAGATCACCAAGCAAATACTTGTTTCTGATACCGCACTGGAATTTGCTAGAAAAATAACCCGCGCTACCCGGCCAAACACCGAAGAAGCTGCATCTTTTGCTTCAAAATGGATTCAATGGGGCGCTGGACCAAGAGCTAGCATCAGCTTGGTTCTTGCTGGCAGAGCCAGAGCAGCACTACATGGCAGGCCTCATGTAACCATCGAAGATATCGAAACCGTTGCTTACCCAGTTCTCAGGCACAGGCTGCTTCCTTCGTTTACCGCACAAGCAGACGGAATTGCACCGGATGATCTGACTAGAAAAATTCTGGCAGAAGTACGATCTAAACTAAAGTTGTCAACCAATAGCTAAACACGAATGAACGAAATTCCAGCACATAATCAGGCAAAACTTCTAGAGCAAGCCAAGTACCTTGGCCTGCGTGCTCTAACGCTCGTAGAAGGCCTGCGAGTTGGCGACCAGAAAAGCCCCACCCGAGGCTTCTCGGTCGAGTTTGCCCAACATCGTGAATATGTGCCAGGTGATGATCTTCGACATATCGATTGGCGTGGCTATGCCCGAACCGAAAAATACATCGTCAAGCAATATGAGCAGGAAACCAATTACACTGCCCATGTGCTTCTGGATTTATCAGGCTCGATGAGTTACGGTGCCGCAGGAAAATCCAAGCACGAAATGGCTCAGTTACTAGCAACCGTGCTTTGCCAAATTGCTGCCAGTCAGGGCGATGCGGTTGGGCTTAAAACAGTGGATAGCCCTGCCCATCCCGAGCGATTACTTACATTCAGCCCCAGCACAAAATCTAATCGTTTAAAAATTCTTCTCAACCAAATTACCGCTCTTGTACCGGGCCCGGAAAGAGAACAAGAAAACACCCCACCTCTTTTGTCAACTGCCTTACGACAGATTTCCGAAAGGCAAATACGCAAGGGAATGGTCATTGTTATCAGCGATTTCCTTGAACCTTGGCCATTATTACTCAAAGAGATTTTCGAGATTCGAGCCCGTGGCCATGACCTTTTGTTGGTTCAAGTTTTACACAGTGATGAAATCGATTTCCCTATGGAAGGCCAGATATTATTTGAAGATTTGGAAAGCAGCGGATCGCTGGTCACAAGGCCTCAATTACTTCGTACCACCTACCAAAAAGAAATCAAAACCTGGCTCGATGAAATTGATCTTTCATGCACCAGGCTTCAGGCAACACACTTACTAATCAGGTCGGACAAACCGCCTGAAGATGAATTACTTAAGATGCTTGCCCTAAGACTAATGAAAAAACGAGTTGCAAAAATTCAATAAAGGTTGACTATGCATTTTCTGGTTCCATGGATGCTTTTTGGTGCTTTAACTGCAGGAATACCTGTGGCTTTGCATTTATTACGCAAAAGCAAACCGACCGTCGTGCGTTGGGCCCCCATGGAATTCTTGCGTAAAAGCCTCAAAGAAACCAGCAAAAAAGTACGCCTCCGCGATTTGATCCTGCTTCTAATTCGTATGGCAATTTTAATTCTTGCTGCGCTCGCATTAGCTAGGCCTTCAACACTTTCCCTTTTTGGCAGTGGCCCCATCGACGCCGTAATACTAATCGATAATTCCCAGAGTATGTCTACATTAGAAGGCCAAACTTCCCGATTAGATATGGCCCTTACTTCTGCGAAGCAACTTTTAGGCAACTTACCCACGGGTTCAAAAGCCCGAATCATCAGCCTAACCGACCATACTGTGGAATTAAGCTACAACAACTCTAACGAATCCGATGCAATTGCTAATGCCCTTTTGCAAATTAAACCAACAGATCGAAGCAGTAATTTTTACCAAGGTTTTGCCAACGCGATCGATCTCTTGAAAACTTCGTCCTTCAGTCAAAGAAAAATATTCTTCTTTTCTGACATGCAAAGACCAGGTTGGCAGAATGAATCAAGCTCTTTTAAAACTCTTGTGCAAAATATGCCATCTTCCATCTCCATCCACATGATTCGCCATGGTTCCGATGTGGATAGTAATATTCAGATAATGGATTTCCAACCAACCGCAGGCATTATTCTTGCAAATCAGCGACAACCCTGGGGTTTAACTGTACGCAACCGGGGTATTAAACCCGCCACTGGGATTAAAAC
>JAPLNF010000219.1 GCA_026692965.1 Planctomycetota bacterium | reverse complement strand
GCTTCAGCCTTTGCGGAAATATCCTGGAAGATCGCTTTGACATGATTCCAAGCATCAGGGCTGCCGCCTGGCATAATGCTTGGGCCACGACGGGCACCTTCTTCGCCACCAGAAACGCCTGTGCCAATAAATAGAATCCCTTTTGATTCCAAATAGTTGGTTCGCCTTACAGTGTCACCAAAAAGCGAGTTACCACCGTCGATGATGATGTCGCCTTTTTCAAGGTGTGGAAGAATTTGTTCGATAAAGTCATCAACTGCTTGACCAGCTTTAACAAGCATCATGACGCGTCTTGGTTTTTTGAGCAGCTTGCACATTTCTTCAATGCTATGGGCGCCAATTACTTTGGTCCCTTTGGCTTCTTTGGCAAGAAAGTCGTCAACCTTAGAAGTGGTTCTGTTGTATGCAACCACAGTGTAACCATGATCATTCATGTTAAGAATTAGGTTTTGGCCCATTACAGCCAGGCCAATTAATGCGATATCGCCTTTAGGTTCAGAATTGCTCATTGTTATTTCCATTAGAAAAGATGCAAAACAGTGTCATTATATATTTGAGGAAATGCCAAGCATTGCCAACTCTTAATGACTTATAAATGATAATCTAGGCATAAATTGACCGTTTGGCTAGCAAAACATAAGAATTGTAGGGAAGAAGTTTTACAGGTAATTCGTGGGCATGATAGAATAATTGATTGACTAAATGATTAGCGTAATAAAAAAGGTGTAAAAATGGCAGCAAGTATTTTTCCGATGGTGTGTCCTAAGATTGATCCTGCAGCCATATTTGAGTTATTCCGTGGGAATTATGCAACAGAGTTGCTAACCGCCTCGGTTGTACATTTTAATCTTTTTGAAGAAATAGCTTTAAACCAAGTAGGTTCTGAGTCATTGAGAGCCAAATTAGGGCTTGAAAGGCGAGCTTGGGTTGTGTTGATTACTGGGTTAAAAGCTTCAGGGTTATTGTTGGAAAACAATGGTAATCTTACCCTTTCTGAAATTGCTAAATCCACGCTTCTAAAAGATTCAAGGCATAGTATTGCTTCTTATATTGGCTTATCTGGGCAAACCGCTGGTGTGCTGGAAATGGTGAATCGACTCCGAGTTTCAAAACCAGTTCATGCAGATAAGCCTGATGTAGGTGCAGCTTTTATTTTTCGTGAAGGCCTAGATTCCGCAATGGATAAAACCGAAAGCGCAATGAATCTAACTTTGTCGCTTTCTGGAAGGGCCATGAATGTCGCACCTGTGCTTGCAGAAAAACTCCCTCTTCTAGGTAACAAAATACTTCTTGATGTTGGCGCGGGTAGTGGGCTCTATTCGATTGCGTTGCTTGAAAAAAATAAAGATTTAAATGCTATACTTTGGGATGGCCCAGAGGTTTTGAAAGTTGCGGATAATTTTGTAAATCAAGCAGGGCTAGTGCCGAGGATTAAAAATCTTCCGGGCGATATGTTCGCAGATCCTGTGCCCGCAGGCGTGGACGTTGTTTTGCTCTCAAATATTTTGCATGATTGGGATGAACCCGAATGTGTTCGTCTTATCAATAAACTTGTAAATGCCCTTCCCAAAGGCGGGTTACTTCTTGTTCACGATGTTTTTCTAAATGATGAACTTGATGGCCCCTTGGAAATTGCTTTGTATTCTGCTGCTCTTTTTTCCCTAACCGAAGGCAGGGCTTATAGCAAAAAAGAATATCAGGCATGGCTAAATAAAGCAGGGATGACTTTGGTTAAAGTCATCCCTACGCTAGCTCATTGTGGAGTAATGGTTTTTTCTAAGTAATCAACAACGTTGTTAGACGCCCATTACATTATAGCCGCAATCAACATATAAAACCTGCCCAGTGATTGCAGATGCCAATGGGCTACATAAAAAGGCTGTTGCGTTGCCAACTTCATCGGCTTCAATTGGGCGTGGCAAAGGCGATCTGCTGGTAGCGTGATCGATCATTTGGCCAATATCACCAATAGCTTTTGCAGCACGGGAAGCGTAAGGGCCTGCGGAAATAATATTTACCCTAATGCCTTTTGGTCCCAAATTACTTGCTAATTGTTTGGCATCAATTTGCAAAGCAGATTTTGCGGTGGACATTCCACCACCATAATGTGGAACAACTCTTTCGCCACCGATGTAGGAAAGGCCAACTACGCTAGTGCCGCCTGGCTTATCTTCCATCAAAGGAAGTGCAGCCCTACTAAGGGCAGTAAGGGAATAAGCACTAACACTTAAGGCCGTAAGATAAGCTGCCCTTGAGGTGTTAACTGCAGAATTTTTTATTTCTGGGCTGAATGCCACAGCATGAATGAGGATATCAACCGTATTAACATGTTGCGAAAGTACATCAATCATGCCTTTGATTGAAAAATCGCCATGCTTGGCATATCGTTTGTCATTCTTAGTTTTTTCGTCTACATCGTCCATGGTGTCAAAGCTAACATCGCAAGGAAGAATCTTTTGAATTTTCATGCTTCCTTGAGCATAAGGCAGAATTCGACTCTCAGCATCGGTATCGCGCTCCATAATACTTTCAACAATACCAACCAGCCTAGGGTGGACTGCGAAAAAGAGTGTGGCGCCAGCGGCTTGCAGAGTTTTTGCAATATGCCAAGCAAAACCAACATTATCACCTACACCAGTAATCAGTGCCACTTTACCTTTTAAATCAATAGGAATCATGAAAGCTCCTGCAAACTCGAAACATTCAAAAGTAAGAGAAAGTAACCCCGAAAATTACCTTTTGAAGGTCGAACCAGTTTGGCGAATCTTGTTACCAGATTCACTTGACCCAGAAGTTAGTTGAATAATCGCCTGATCAGCTTCCATTCGAACTCTTGGGTCTAAGTCCGTTTTCTTTTCATTAATTACTTCCAACACTTCTATAGTATTGATTTTCATGCGTGTAAGCGAGCGTATACATGCTGCTCTTACCAATGGGGCTGGATCTTCCTTAACTGCCGTTGCCAAGGCCTGAACTGCCAGGTTCATGGATACCCCTCGGATTTTGGATAGTTGATCCGCAGCATACTCCCTTTGGGAAGGTTGATTTGCATTTTTTAGCATCACAACGTTTTCCATTAGAACAGTATCCACAGGCATTACGGTTGATTCAGGTTGAATGTAAGCCATCATGTTGGCTGGCATTTGGCCTGAGGCCATGCTCTGAGCCATAGCATTATTTGGATTAATTCCTTGAGGGCTAAATCCTTGGGCAGGCATATCGCCTTCTTTTGGCATTGTTGGATTAAATGCGTTTTGCATTACAACGGTTGATGCAACATCCGAAGGGATCGGCCTCTGATTTGGGACCGAGGTAAAGGCATTTGCCATGCCTTGGGTCGGATAACTATTACCAGCCATATTTGTACTTGGGTAGCTAGGATAAAGTTGCGGTGCTTGGGGTGGAATAATGTTGTGTGCGATAGATGGTGCTGCAACTTGGGGTTGTCCATTGGGGTTATAAGGAATCAATCTAACAGGTGGCGCCCCTGCAGCTATAACAGACCCGTTGCCTGGGGGAACTTTTTCTTCATTTACGTTAATTTCTTTAGGCTTGTCCAAGAAACCATAAATGCGTCCCATGGTGCGGCCTAGGATATCTGGTGTTTTAGTTTCGGTAGGTTCTTTCTTTTTGGAAAGAACGATTCTTGGTTGCCTAGGTTCTTTGATAACAATGATTGGCAGGGGGGCCGTTGTTTCTACGGTTTCTGTCTTAAATTTCGTACTAGCATTAACTTTAGCAACTGGTGTTTCTACAGTTTCCGTTTTAATTTTCGCGCTAGCATTAACTTTAGCAACTGGAATAGTTTTAGGTTTTTCCTTTGGCGTTACTTTAAGAGTTTCTGTAGGGGTAGTTTTGGGAGTCGATTTTTCCGCTAGTTCTGCAGTTGTTTTAGGAAAGTTACCCCCAGAAACAATCGCTTCCACTTCTTGGTTTGAGCTTTCTCTTCCCACAGCTTTTACAGCTTTCTTGGCTATTTTTTCTTCTAGCTTGGGATGCAGATAGTCAACGCTTTTCAGTGGATCAGGTTTAGTCCGATCTGCATGGGGAAGTTCATGCTCCACTGGTTGGCTTTTAGTAATGTGAGTTTTTTCCTGCGATGAATCCATTTTGCCCCAAGATTTTCGCCAGTCTTGGGCTTTGGGTTGTTCAATCTCAGGTTTTTTTGTTTCTTTTGGCCCCGTGGATTCTGCAACTTTAGATTCGCTTTTAGGTGCAGCGGAATTAACCGTGATAGGTGTAGCATTTTGATTGCTCGAGGTCGAAGAATCGATTGCTTTATCTTTCACCTTGGTAACTAAAGGCGTTTTGTTAGGGATTTCTGTGATAGATATGACTTTTTCAGGCCCAGCACTGGTGGTAGCGATAAGGCTTTTTTCTTCATGGAGAATAATGAGTTTGTCGGTGTTGGCTGGTGCAGTTTTAGAAGCAAATAATTTCTTGTTTTTCTCCGGTACTACAACGATTTTATCAGCGCCTGGTGCTGGAATAGTTATGAATTCAGTAGCCAAAGGTTTTCCGCTTGAAGTAGCAACTTCGGATTTCGCCACTTCTTTTTTAATGGTCGCTGTTTCAATTTTTAACGGTTTCGTATCTTTTTGAATCGCAGTTTGCATAGGCACAACGGTTGAATTATTGATAGCCGTGGTTGCCTCAATTTTGGGTAGTTCTTTTTGCAAATTTTTTGCTATTGAGGAGTTATATTCAGGGGGAATAGGGGAATTGGCAGGCGGGGTAATTGCATTCACCCAGTGATAATTAGTCGTTGAGTTTTTTTCTTTTGAATTGGGGGCATTTTGAACGATGGTGATTTTTCCACCAGTTTCAAGTGCTTCAACTAGGTAGCATTGTTGCCCGGTTTTATTAGTCCAAGCTAAGATTAGCTTACACTTTATTGGGGCTTTGTCTTTTTCATTTACAGTTAAAAACCGCTCTTTTGGTTTTTGTATTTCAGTAGTGCTCGGGGTTTCAGAATAGGCCAAACCAATGGTTGTTCCAGTAAGTGCTAAAAGCAGGGAGCTAAGCCATAATTTGCGTAACATGATCGAATCCCCCGGCATAGAGTTAATTCTATGCCAATAAATGTTTGATATACTGTTTTATTTATCGGTAATGCGGGGTATGAGCTTGAAAGGGAATGTGACGAAAAGTCGGAATATTCAGTCGGGTGGGTAAAATAGCAAGGGCCTGTTGGAAAAGCAACAGGCCCTTGGTGATTTAGGAAGACCGGGTTAGATTACTTCGCCCCGCCCATCTCGCGACGGTACAAAGGCAAATGCCTGTAATAGACTTCCATGGTAAGAAGAGCCATGGATGTAGCCATAAGCCTGCCACCAGCATCGGCGTGAGCGCCAAGCGCATCCCAGCTTCCAGAGAGCATGATTTTTTTAGGATCTGTTCCCTGAACCTGCTTCGCAATTAAAATATCGCGAACCCCATTTTTACGAACCCCACCAACTTCAGGCCCTAGGTTCCAGAAATCCCAAGCTTCACCACCCATATGGTGCATAACCTGAGTTGCATAGTAAATTTGATACATGTTGTAATTGGCAGGGCTAACACCTGGATGAATGGCTTTCATGATTTCCACACCTTTTAAAAGGCCTGGATTTCTTGGGTTAACACCCATGTATTGCCTGCAAAGCATACCGATAGCTGTCATTGCAGGGGCCGCACCTGGATCGGTGTAGCCATAGCCACCAGATTTTGGATCGTGGACGCCATCAAGATATTTTTCAACCATTTTGTATCGTTCGGTTGGGACTTTTAGACCAGCCATTTGGCCGCTCTTTAATGCCATGGTGCACCACCCGGTTACTGAAGTATCGCCTGGTTGTTTAGGGCCGTAGCGCCAGCCACCACCATCATGTTGTGCATAAATTAAATAATCTAAAGCTTTTTGGGCAGAGATTTTGATCAATGGGTCACTCGTCATACCATAGGCTTCGCACATAGCGATGGTTGCCAAGGGGTGAGAATAAAGCCCACCGCCATAATTACCATCTTTACCTTGTTTTTTAATAAGGAAGTTAACGCCACCCATAACGGTTTTGCTGTAATCTTCTTGGGCTTTTTTGCCCGAGGGTTTATGGGTGATACCTGCAGCAAGGAAAGGTAATAAACCAAATCCTGTTCCTGCGATATCATTGTTTTGGGCTTTGTCAGCAGTGTTATGCTTAATTATTTTGGAAGCAGGATTTCCGATCGGAGCGGTTCGATAATGATCACCGTATTTTTCAAGTGACCAATGGCCATCATCAGCTTGGTGCAAAGCAAAAAACTTAAGACCTCGAGCAACAGCAGCTTCGGAAAGTGCATTGCCACCGCCTTCAGTAAGAAGCTTGTCTCTAGTGGCGCCACTACGACCAGCAATACCACCTGGGGCATAAACCCCACCCATGCCGCCAAGGGAACCAACATTACTTCCAAGGCCAGAAACATCTAGCGAGGGAGCAGCACCAGTGCCGCCACCAAAACCTGGAGGGGGAGGAACATTTTGAGCAACCGTTTCAGGTGAATTGGGAATGCCAACAGATTGCGATGGATCTT
>JAPLNF010000218.1 GCA_026692965.1 Planctomycetota bacterium | reverse complement strand
AGAATTGCGTATTTGCAACAATTATTGGTTGGAGATGTATACTGGTGTTTGGAATACTTCAAAGAATGGTTTTTTTTTTTTTTTTTAAAGTGTTTTTCCTTGCCTTGGTAGGGATTACCGGAATTCTATTAATGGCGGGCATTGTTGCGGAAGCAACTCAGCAAGGGTTGGGCCCAGCTCAAATCCTCGGAGCCATTCCTCTTTTAATCCCTAGCACCCTGCCCTACACCATTCCTGCAACTACCCTGTTTGCGACCTGCGTCGTTTATGGCCGGTTATCTGCAGATAATGAAGTACTTGCGATTCGCGCATCAGGAATTAATCTTGGGCAAATAATATTCCCCGGCCTCTGCCTGGGTCTTATCATGAGCACTGTTACAATGGTTTTGTATTATCAAATCATTCCCCATACGCATCATCTATTGCGTGCAATGGTGTTTAACGATGCGGAAGAGTTGCTCTATTCCATGCTTAAAAAGAACGGCATGATTAACCACTCCAACATCCCCTACTCAATGTTTGTCAAAGGGGTACAGGGAAAAAAACTGATTAACCCAACTTTCAAAAGACGCGATGCGAAAGGTGCAATTGATGTAGTTGCACAAGCAAGGGAAGCCAAGCTTACTGTTGATCGTGAACGAAAATTATTGATGATCCATATGAAACATGGCATCGCAACTTTCGAAGATGGTAGCAAGGGTTATTTTGAAGATCGTGTTTGGGAAGTTCCATTGCCCACGAATATGAACAACGATGCAAATCGAAGGGCCCGAGATATGACCTGGCAAGAAATCCTCGACAAGCGAGTAGAATACCAGGAAGAGATGACAAAAGTATTAAGCGAAATAGACACAGCAGCACTAGCGCTTAATACTGCCTCTGCAAATCCAGATCTGCCCAAGCATGTCGAAAACTTGAAAGGCAAACTAAAACATTCCAAGCAGCAATACCTCTTTTTGAATGTAGAATTGTTGATGAGACCTGCACTGAGCCTTGGCTGCTTTTGTTTTATTCTTGTTGGTTGCCCAGTCGGGATATGGTTAAGTAAAAGTGATTTCCTTAGCTCCTTTATCACGTGTTTTCTGCCAATTGTGCTTATCTACTACCCGTTGATGCTTTGTGGCACAGGTATGGCAAAAGAAGGCCGTATTGACCCAGTTATGTTGGTTTGGGCTGCAGATGCAATCATAATTTTTATTGGAACATTTTTGTGCTGGCGCACAGTTCGATCTTAGTTACGCCGCTTGCGAATGGTCGCTCGGAATATTCTAGACGACCCTTCTGGTCTGTCATGCTCATCTTCTATCTCGCCCACAATTTCTTCTAAAACATCTTCGAAGGTTATTAACCCCAGCACCTGCTGAGAAACTTCATCCCGAACCACTGCCATATGTCGATGACTGTTCTTAAAAATTTTTAAAGCATATGCAATGGTAGATTCTGGCTTCATAAAAATCACAGGGTAAAGGGCGTCTTCAAGAACAACAACTCCCTTGGCACTGATCAGGTAAAAAAGATCCTTCGTATTAACAATGCCAACGACATTATCAATTTCTTTATCAAACACGGGCATGCGTGTATGGCCACCATCGCGAATCAGTTCCATAACTTTCTCGAAAGGTAAGCTCAATTCAATCATACCCATTTTGTCACGGGGAATCATGCAGTCGGAAACCGTCTTAGAGGAAAGTTGGAACACATTTTGAAGAAAAGTCGCCTGCTCTGCTTCTAAAATCCCAGCCTCTTCTGTATCTTCGATCAACAATTTCAATTCTTCCACAGAATGTACTATTACCGGAATATCGGAAACTGAAATGCCCATTCTTCGAATCATAAACAATGCTGTGCCATTCATTATTTTAATAATTGGAAGAGTAAAGAAACTGAACAAAAGCATGGTGGAAGAAACAGCGATCGAAGCCTTTTCCGGTGCCCGCAATGCTAAAGTTTTTGGAATTAGTTCACCAAATACTACATGAATGAATGTTACGCCAATAAAAGCGATAAGCGTGGCAATTCCATGTACGGTGACTTCTTTCCAATCGGGAATTACCCATTGGAATAAAGGCAAAACAATACGGGCAGCAGCGGGCTCACCAACAAAACCTAGACCGATGCTTGCGATAGTGATGCCAAGTTGGGTTGCTGCAATAGTCTGATCAAGGTTTCCGATAATTTTTTGGACTTTCGATGCGCCAACTATGCCCTTATTTACCATCTCTTCAATTCTAGTTTTACGTACGGAAACTAAAGCAAATTCAGCTGCAACAAAAAAGCCATTTATAAAAACGAGCACTGGCACTGCAAACAAAGCTAGCATTAAACCGATATGGTCTGTTCCTGAAACAATATCCGATTCCATCAAACTCCCCTAACTAACATCAACTGCCATAATAATTTATAGGCTTAAAAACAAAACCTTGCCATATGATGATACTTTTTTATAATATTAGATTAAGGATCAGTGAATGTAAGTATCTTATTTTGAAGGAATTATATGGGAACTAGCAAAGGTCGAAGAAAAGTAGGGCGCAAAAAGCGAAGAATGCGCGCAAAAATTAGACACCGCAAGTAAAATTGGTCACCCAGACTACACCTAACTGCCAAAATAACCATTTAAAGCCTAGTATTGGTATACTGGGCTTATAGTTATTAAACCTCACTTTAAACCTCTCGAGCCCAGTCTCGGGGTTTTAAATAGATATCATACAACTCGGCCTCTTTTGACCCTACCAAAGGCTGGTAATCATACAACCAACGCACTTTTAATGGTAACGACATCAAAATAGATTCGATTCGACCTCCGGTTTTAAGCCCAAAAATCGTTCCTCGATCGTAAAGTAAATTAAACTCTACATAGCGCCCACGTCTATATTCTTGAAATTCTTTATGAGCCTCACCAAATAGAAGGGCCTTACGCTTCTGAACAATAGGCAGGTAAGAAGAAAGAAAAGAATTCCCACACTCTTGCACGAAACTCCAAACTTGATCCAAATTCTTGTCCAGATAATCAAAAAATATCCCCCCCACGCCCCGGGGTTCATTCCTATGTGGAAGATGAAAATACTCATCACACCAAGATTTTAATTTATCGTAATCAGCAACATTCGAATGAGTTGTACAGGCTTTATGCCATACCTTGTGAAATGCAATCACATCTTCGCGAAAAGGATAATAGGGAGTAAGATCAACACCTCCTCCAAACCAAGCACGATTACCTCGAGTTAAATAACGAAAATTCGCATGAACTGTTGGGATAAACGGATTTTTAGGGTGAAGAACCAAAGATATACCACAGGCAGTAAAAGCACGCCCATCACCCGGGATTTGCTTGGCGAATTCTTCCGAAAATTCACCACTTACATCAGAAAAATTAACTCCAGCCTTTTCAAAGGTAGAACCATCCAATAGCACCTTGGTTCGGCCACCGCCTCCGGCAGCCCTTTCCCAACTATCAACATGAAACTTTTTGTCGTCCTCTTTTTCCAATGTGCTAACGATTAAATCTTGAAGCGAAAGGAAGTAATTACAAATTGCCATACGATCCATAGACATCAAAGCGCCCTCCAAAGCAAAACAAGACTAGATTGTCCAATATCATATCAAGGTAAATGACCCAGGCAAATTATTTCTGCTCCCCAAGAGGGACGTTAAGTTCATCACCCAATCTGAAAAAAACCTCCCTAATTTCTTCTTTGGGTTCCTCCGCATCCTTCCAAATCGCCTTGAATGTGTAAGAATAAAGTCTTCCAGGGACTAATTCAGGGCTAAAAATCAAACGCTTTTTCCCGGTGCGATCAGACTTTTTACCATCCACAAATAAATCTGCGTTTTCAGGAAGAATTACCAAGAATGTCGCTCCACCGGTATTGGTTGGAGCCTTTGAAACCGGCGGGGTTGTTGGAATGCTTATTGGGGGAGGCGGAGTTATGCCTCTGGAGTTTTGCCTGAAAAAGCGCCTAGGGTTCTTTGTGAATTCCCTATCTGGATCTTTTGGGATTTTACCTGGGAATGGACCAGGATAGCCTCCCAAGCCCTGCCCCACCCAGCCATACGCATAATTTGCGGTATAGTCACCACCCCCATACCACCCGGGGCCAGCTTCAGCCCAATCAAGGGTACAAAGCATCAAACAGGCAGAAAAAAATATAATTCTTCGCTTCATGGTACTTCTTTTTTCTAAAAACAAATGTCAAGCAATTATATTTCATTAATCCCGCCCTCCTTGATGGGTGTTCGACTTTTTTCTTATCTTTGACATGGTAAAGTTACGATTGAAACGAATAAACTCTATCTAATTGGCTTTTTTGTTTTCAACAGCTTTTTCATAAGGTTTTATCATGACTCAAGATCTTTCACTTGCCGCCAAACCTGTTTCAAACCTCTTTCAATCCGACTTAGAAAAGAATCCATCATCATTTTCAATTTCAAATGAACAGGTTCACTTCTTTAAAACCCAAGGGTATTTACCAGACATCAAGGTTCTTAGCGACTTCCAAGCAGATAAACTCTTGGAAGAACTGGTCGACCTTTCCAACCCCCAATCACCGGGCAATGAACTTTTCCACGAATATCATTCCAACGAATCTACCGACCCGAACAAAATATTATTCCATGCTTTGGGTGCTTGGCGAATCAAACCCTCTTTCCACGATATACTTTGGGCGCCTGGGTTTCTTATACCTGCCTCCCAATTACTGGGGGGTGCTGTTCGCTTCTGGCATGATCAGCTTTTCTGCAAGCCCGCCCGACATGGAGGCGTTGTTGCCTGGCATCAGGATTATTCCTACTGGACGAGAACACAGCCAATGCAGCATCTCACCTGCTGGATCGCACTCGATGATGCCAACGAAGAAAACGGCTGCCTTCATTACATTCCCCAAAGCCATGAGTGGGATTTACTACCCATCACGGGGCTTGCAGGCGACATGGAATCTATTAAATCTGTTCTGAAGCCTTCGCAATATAACAAGTTCACCCCCACCCCTGTTCCACTTAAAAAAGGTCACGCCACTTTTCATCACCCACTTACCATACATGGGTCATTTGAAAATCGCTCCGCCTTCCCGCGCAGGGCTGTTGTTCTCAATGTTTTCCTTGATGGCACTTTTTCTTCAAGTGATGAACCATTGCTTAAAGGCGTTCCACCTGTCCCCAAAGGGCAATCGCTAAGTGGGCAATTCTTCCCACTACTCTTCGATGGCAAAACTATTCAAGCTTGAAATGAAAACTATGCAGACTCCGCCAAGACTCCACAATCGGTACTTACGTTCAGTTAAAATCCTGATTCTATTGGGACTGGCGGCGACTGCTATTTTTCTATTCACCCAGATTGATGTTCGAGAATTAATCGTCTCAGGGGCTCAATGGATCAAGGATCTTGGATGGAAAGGAATGTTTTTATATGGATCATTCTATTTCCTGCTTGGTATATTTTCATTGCCTGCATCTTTGATCACCATTTCGGCGGGATTTCTATTCGGATTCTTCCCTGGGGTTCTTATCGCAAACGTAGGAAGCACACTTGGGGCAGCAGTGATGTTTATTCTAGGTCGATTTCTATTCCGCGACTTCGTTGAAAGGCAGGTTGAGAAATCAGGCTTCCTGAAAAACTTTGACACCCTAATGGAAAGGCGAGGCTTTAAGATTGTCCTACTTGCAAGATTGGCAATTTTTATGCCCTATGGCATTTTGAATTACGCCTTCAGTGCTACTAAAATTCCACTTCGCACTTTTATTCTCGGATCAATGATTGGAATGCTCCCAGGTTCCATACTTTACATTCTTATTGGAACTTCGATTGAGAATTTATCGGACCTGCTAGTGCTAAGCAATAAACCATCTGATCTTGCAAACTCTTCTGATCAAAATTTCCGATTCTGGTACTTCGCCTTCATGGGTGTTGGTATTCTTGCTATGTTTATTCTGCTATATTATCTAGGAAAAATAGCCACCCTCTCGCTTAAAGATATTAGCAGGCAAGTTCATCCCAAAACAGATGACCTTGACCAGAATTCGAACCAACCTTGACCCCAGGTTTTTACTTCTGTTGCTTTCCCTGCTATCATAATTACAAACCAATGTAGGATGCGCTTTATTTAGGAATCCCTTTGTTTCATGCCAGATCTTTCTAAAAGAAATCGTTTGCCCGAATGGATGGATCAACCTGATATTGATCCAGCTTTGCATCTTCACGCTCTTAGGGGACTGTCAAGGCTTAACTACTTTAGCAACAGCGTAAGTTTGCTTTGGAAACCTCTTCGCACACTGGCACTGGCTAACCCTCATGATTTTTCAGTCCTAGATGTTGCAACCGGAAGTGGAGACATACCACTCGCCCTCTCAAAAAAAGCCAAACATTCAGGCATCAACATCAAATTTAGCGTAACGGATAAATCTGCATTCGCATTAAATCTCGTCAGAGAAAAAGCACAGCAACATAATTTACCCATCCAATGCTTTGAAACCGATGCTCTCGATGGGCCACCCTTCCCTATCCATGATGTGGTTATCTGTTCACTTTTTCTTCATCACCTTGATAACAATGAAGCTATCACTCTGATGAAACGCATGGCAAAATCTGCAAGGGTTGCAATCCTAATCAATGATTTAGAAAGAAGCTGGCTTAACTGGAATATGGTTTGGCTTGCATCGCATTTACTAACGAGATCGCCGGTGGTTCATATGGATGGGCCGCGATCCGTAGCAGGGGCATTCAATCAATTAGAAGTGCTGGAGTTGGCTAACCAAGCTGGTCTTATAAATGTTAAAGTTGAAACGCGATGGCCTTGTAGGTATTTGCTATCGTGGGTCAAAAAATGATAAAACCAAATATAAGAATTGAAGAATGCGCATCTCAGGTTTGGGATGTGATTATTGTTGGTGCGGGCCCTGCAGGAGGGCTTGCCGCCGTTTTGCTTGCCAGAAAAAAACTTCGTGTTCTTTTGGTTGATAGACAAGCGTTTCCCAGGCCTAAAGTTTGTGGATGCTGCCTTAATGGAAACGCTATAGCAACACTCAAAGAAACAGGCCTCCACCATCTACTTACTGAAAATCAAGCAATCTTGTTAAACGAAATGTGCCTAGGTAGCAAAAAAATCAACCACACCTTCCCTCTACAAAGACAAATGGTTATTTCGCGAGAATGCCTAGATTCCAGCCTTATCCAAGAGGCCATGCGTGAAGGCGCATTTTTCCTAGACACCACTTTGGCAGAATTAGGCCAGCTAACTACTTCATCCCGCGAAGTTTTTCTTAAGCAAGGGGAACTCCAATTCCTATCTACAGCAAAAATTGTCGTCGCCGCAGATGGCCTTGGTGGCAGGCTTCTCGTGCGCAAAAATATCACCACTCACCTTGCATCCAATAACACGCGGATCGGAGCGGGGGTCACAGTATTTGATCCTCCCGACTTTTATAAAACCGGCACTTTATTTATGACTTCAGGCAATGGGGGTTATGTCGGATTAGTTCGACTTGAAGATGGGAGACTCGATCTCGCCGCTGCTTTTGATCCGCTAGCCATTAAAAAACATGGTGGCATGGGCCCTCTTGCAAAAGCGCTCCTTAAGGAAATGGAATGGCCTTTACCCTTGGATCTCGAAATTGCGCCATGGCGGGGAACGCCTGCACTTACCGGCCATATTGAACAGGTTGCTACAGAACGATTATTTGTCATCGGTGATGCTGCAGGATATATCGAACCTTTTACCGGCGAGGGTATGGCATGGGCGTTTACAGGTGCCAATTTTGTTGCACCATTGATAGCCAAAGGCGTTGGTTGCTGGGAACCTGAACTAGCAAAACAATGGATATCAAAATACAAATCTCACATCATCAATAGGCAGGGGGTTTGCAAGGCTGCAGCTTTTCTGCTAAGGTGGCCATTGCTTGTGAAACTTGCTCTTATGGGTTTAAAGGCCTTTCCTTTCCTATCAAAACCAGTTGTCGCAATGCTGGATAAACCAAATAAGGCTGCAACAAGCATCTAAGGAATCAATATGCATCTTGCTTTTTTGGGTTGGGGAACCGCTGTTCCCGAGGGCACATTATTCCAGGAAGAAGCATTGGAACTGGCACGATCACTTTGCCCCCACTCTGAAGAGCAATTAAACTGGTTGCCTAAGTGGTACTCTCAAACAGGGATTAAAACTCGAGGAATCATTCTAGGAAGGCCTGTTCTTGATGATATCTTGCNNCTTGATGATATCTTGCAAAAGAAAAATGAAACGGGTTCGCCCTTTATTCCAAATGGAAAGGCTGATGACCTTGGCCCAACTACGGCACAACGTATGGAGCATTTTCAA
Source organism: Planctomycetota bacterium (assembly GCA_026692965.1). Taxonomy (GTDB): domain Bacteria; phylum Planctomycetota; class Planctomycetia; order Gemmatales; family Gemmataceae; genus UBA969. The sequence goes on along the minus strand of JAPLNF010000218.1, from coordinate 5,630 downwards.
ACACTCGGGCCGCCTCTTGCTCTTTTAGCCAGCAAGCAAGCTTTAGAAAACGCTAACATTTCATCCGAAAACTTCAGTCATTTAATCACGGTCACCTGCACCGGTTTTTTTTCCCCAGGCTTCGATTACCACCTTATCCAGAACCTTTCGCTATCCCCATCGGTTGCTCGAACTCAGATCGGTTTCATGGGTTGCCACGGTTCTCTCAATGGTTTACGGGTAGCTCATGCGTTTGTAAAAGCACAACCAGATGCCAAGGTTCTGCTTTCTTCTCTTGAACTTTGCAGCACGCATTTTCATTATGGCTGGGACCCACAAAAGATTATTGCAAACGCATTGTTCGCAGATGGCGCGGCTTCAGTGGTAATGGGGTCTTCAGATAATGTAGCCAAAGAAACTTGGAAGCTTGCTTCCTCTGGTTCTTGCATTCTTCCCGATTCCGCAAATGCAATGACCTGGAACATTGGCGACCATGGGTTTGAAATGACCCTCGCAAAACAAGTCCCTGGTCTGATCAAGAAACACCTGAAACCATGGCTTGGGCAATGGTTGGCCAAAAGCGGATTGAAGTTGGATGATATTAAATCGTGGGCGCTGCACCCTGGAGGCCCACGCATTCTTACAGCAATCGAAGATGCTCTCTCTTTACCTGCCCAAGCTTCCGAAATTTCACGCGAAATACTTTCAAGCCATGGCAATATGTCAAGTTCTACCCTTTTGTTCATCCTGAAAAAGATGGCAGAAATCGAAGCACCAAGACCTTGCGTGGCTCTTGGCTTCGGACCTGGACTAGCCGCAGAAGCCGCCCTGTTTATTTAAACAGGGTCTTTAGCATCTGCGAGTTCTTTCATCACTATCTCTTGCACTGTTTCCATTTTCGCCATGCCTTTGGTTTCCCGCATCACCGCACCCTTAATGGCGTCAGCAGCTTTTACTTTCCCATTTTTAAAATCAACAACAGCTTTGGGATTACCTGCAATCGCCTTTCGAACAATCTCAATGATTTGATTTACATCGCCAACCACTTTAAATCCCAGTGCATCCATACATGCTTTTGGATCTTCCCCTGTTTCAAGCATTCGAGCGTAAACTTCGCGAGCTCTTTGCATATTCAAACCCGTTTTTGCAATCTCAAGAACAAGGCCTGCAAGCTTATCAGGCGAAAGTGCAAAGTCTTGAATCTCTTTTTTCTGTTCATTCAAGGTGCTTAAAACTTGGTTAGTGATCCAATTGCATGAAGCCTTGGCGTCACCCGATTTTTTAGCAGTCTCTTCAAAGTACGAGGTAAACTTACGGCCCTGACAAACCAAAACCGATGAATCATAACGGCTTAGGGCATAATCCTTCACCAAGCGTTCCCTACAGGCAGAAGGGAGTTCTCCCATGTTTGCTCTGACCTGCTCAATCACCTGATTGGTCACTTTAACGGGCACTAAATCAGGTTCTGGAAAATACCGGTAATCGGAAGCTTCTTCCTTCCGCCTTTGTACAATAGTTGCGCCTTTTTGATCATCCCAACCCGCGGTACACTTTACCATCTTTTTGAAACTGATCATACTGCCTCTGCGCTTCGTACTTGATCGATTTCTCTACCGCACGGAAACTATTCAGATTTTTAACTTCTACGATTGGAGTAGCTGCTATCGTGCCATCGGGCATGGTAATATGAATATTCACATTGGCATCACAACGAAGGCTTCCTTCCTGCATTTCGCAATCAGAAATCTCCAACTCCTTCAAAAGCAACTTAAGCTCTTCAAGATATAATCTAGCTTCTTCGCCTGACCTGATATCGGGCTTGCTTACAATTTCCAAAAGGGGAGTACCGGTACGATTTAAATCAACCTTTGAATCGCTACCGCCGCCCGATTCATCGTGCATCGATTTTCCCGCATCTTCTTCCAAATGAGCGCGAAATATCCCAATCTTTCTCGTTCCCTGTGAGGTTTCGATTTCCAAATGCCCCTCACTCGAAAAAGGAAGATCATACTGGCTGATCTGGAAATTCTTGGGCAAGTCAGGGTAATAATAATTCTTTCGGTCCCACTTGGTATACGTTGCAATGGTGCAATTAATTGCTAACGCAGCCTTCATTGCCAACTCAAATGCATGCTTGTTCATCACGGGCAAGACACCAGGCATACCAATGCAAACCGGGCAGGTAGAAGAATTAGGAGCTAGCCCGAATTTCGTGCTGCAACCGCAAAACAGTTTTGTTTTAGTGAGAAGCTGCACATGAACTTCTAAACCTACCACGATTTTAAATTTCTCTTCTACTGCATTATCCATGGAACTCTCTTTAATTTAAATCTTACCATTCCGACGAATTCGAAACCTTAGATTCATTTTATTTGTTTTTGCAATAGTTTCACATGGAATATCAATTTCCCAAAGAATATTAGAGAGAAATAAAAACAGCCCATGCTTTTACACACGGGCTGCGCAAACAGATTAACTAGTTACTTGCTGGTTTTCTTCGTGTCGGCACTTTCGCCTGTTCGAATTTCTTTCAGCCTGTTTTTCTGTTCATCAGTTAAGACTCCTTCAACTTCAGTCTTTTCCTTGGCCTTCAGCTCTTTAAGCTGCTTTTCAAGGTCGGCTCCCTTGCCGCGGTAATCCGTTTGGATTTTATAAATTTTCATAACTTGATCATCACGGAGGCCAAGCTTCTTAAACTGGGCGGGAAGTTGCCCCTTTACCTTTTCCTCTGCTGCTGCTAAAACGCAAATCGCAGATAGAAAAACGCAAAGACACAACAACTTCATCGAATAAAAACGCATTTGAACGTCCTCCTTAAAACACCTCCAACCTTTAAGATAAGCATAAATAACTCTATGCCAAAGATCAAATATATCAGGTATAACTTTTATCGCAATCAATTTTTTAATGTATTTTGAATTTTATTTAAACACGCACATATAATGAGTTTGCGTACCGGATTCTCAACCACTAACGCCCACTGAAACACTATTACTAAGGATTAATTAGCATGAAGGGTAACGACAAAATCATCGAAGGCTTGAACCAAGCACTCACCATCGAACTTACCGCTATCAACCAATACTTCATTCAAGCCAAAATGTGCAAGAATTGGGGCATCAGCAAACTTGCTGCAAAACATTACGAAGAATCGATGGGCGAGATGAAACACGCAGAAAAACTTATCGATCGCATTCTTTTTCTGGAAGGGGTTCCAGAAATTGCCAGGTATGATGTTATTCGCGTTGGTTCGGATATTCCCGAACAATTTACCAACGATCTTGCTCTCGAAACCAAGGGCGTTTTAGCCTACAACAATTTGATTTCTCTTTGCGCGCAGGTAAAAGATTACGGCACCCATGAACTCATTGCGCCTATTCTTACTGATTCGGAAGAACATGTTGATTGGCTAGAAACCCAATTGCATCTGATACAAACTTTGGGCCTTCCCAAATTTCTTCTCTTGCAAACCGAGGCGAACGCTTAAAGAGTTGAGCGTTCTGATAATGAACTATTCTCACGGATAATTTGATTTAACTTCTTGTGGCAGGCAGTACACCCACTGCCTGCTTCTGATTCCATTCGTAACTCTGCTAGGCATCCAATTTTTTTGATTCGCGTAATTTCAATTACTTCCACTTCCGTAATGCCCAAGCATTTACAAACAACCAGATCTTCACCAGCAATTAGCGCGCAATTATTTTGATTCATCTCACCCCTCATATTGAGACTCGATATCATTAAATCTAGGTCTCCTCACCACTACTTGTCAACTTCTTTTTCCATTTTCCTTCCATTCCTATTGAAATGGCACTAAATCAGTTCTATTATTAAGTTGTAGGCAATTTATTAATTTTATCTTTAAGGTTTTTATGTCTTTCTTCAGCCGAAAAATGGATTATGCTCTGCTGGTGCTTTCGCACCTGCACGGTAACCCTGACGGTTCATCCGCTAGAGAAATTTCTGCTAAGTTTTCAATCAGCAGACCTTTCCTTGCCAACATTATGAAAACTCTTTGTCATCATGGCTATTTATCCAGTCATAGGGGCGTTCATGGTGGGTATGTTTTAATCCGCAAACCCGAAGACATCTCTTTAGCAGACATCATGCATTCTCTTGATGAACCCTTTCATCTCACGGATTGCAGCAAGGATATTGAAAAGCAAACCTGCTCTGCCAGAACTTTCTGCCCGATCCGCACTGGTATGAGTGGGGTTCACGATCGCATCCGTACTATACTTAAAGATGTGACACTTGCTGAGATTCTTGACCCGACCATCAGGCCGAGCGTCTCTCTTCAATTTGGACTCGAACTTGTTTCTAACGGAATACACAAATAATTCATCCGGTCTCTGGAGGACCTTTTTATATGTTTAAGCTACCTGTATATATGGACAACAACTCAACCACCCGAACCGACCCGCGGGTTCTTGAAGCGATGATGCCTTACTTCACCGAAAAATTCGGAAACTCTGCCAGTCGCAATCATGCCTATGGTTGGGAAACCGAAGAAGGTGTAGACCTTGCCCGCGAACAAGTCGCCAGCATCATCAACGCCTCTTCCAAAGAAATCATTTTCACCAGTGGTGCAACCGAAAGTAATAACCTTGCAATCAAGGGCGTTGCTGCGATGTACAAGAAAAAAGGCAACCACATTATATCTGCCGTAACCGAACACAAGGCGGTTATCGATACTTGTATGCGCCTTGAGCGAGATGGCTGTACGGTCACATTTCTTCCCGTAGATAAATATGGTATTGTCTCACCCCAGCAAGTAGCTGATGCCATTACCGACAAAACTATCATTGTCAGCATTATGGCTGCCAACAATGAAATCGGTACCGTTCATCCAATGAAAGAAATCGGCGCAATCTGCAAAGCCAAAGGCGTGCTATTCCATACCGATGCAACACAAGCCGTTGGTAAAATCCCAATGGATGTTGAAGATATGGGTATCGATCTTCTTAGCATGACCGCCCATAAAATGTATGGCCCCAAAGGCGTTGGAGCTCTTTATGTTCGCAGAAAAGATCCTCGCGTTCGACTGGATGCAATGCTTGATGGCGGCGGCCACGAGCGCGGCATGCGCAGCGGAACTCTTAACGTTACAGGCATTGTTGGCATGGGTATGGCTGCTGAAATCTGCCGCAAAGAGCTTCATTCCGAATCCGAAAGGCTTCTTAAACTTCGCAACAGGCTTCATGAAGGCATCAACTCTAAACTTGAAGATGCCTACCTAAACGGCCATCCTATTCATCGCCTTCCAGGCAACCTCAACATCAGCTTTGCTTTTGTTGAAGGCGAAGGCCTTATGATGGGCATCAAAGATGTTGCAGTTAGTTCAGGTTCTGCCTGCACTTCCGCCAGCCTTGAACCTAGCTATGTACTTAAAGCTCTTGGTTTGGGCGATGAGCTTGCACACAGTAGCATTCGTTTCGGCTTGGGCCGATTCAACACCGAAGAAGAAGTTGATTTTGTCATCAACGATGTGGTCAGGGCTGTCAACCATTTGCGCGACATGAGCCCTCTTTACGAAATGCACCGCCAAGGGATCGACCTTAAAACCGTCCAGTGGGCTGCGCATTAAGCAAAGTATTGTTCTTTTTATTTCAGTTTATTCAGGAGGATTTTTATATATGGCATACAGTACC
>JAPLNF010000217.1 GCA_026692965.1 Planctomycetota bacterium | reverse complement strand
ACCATTACCATTAGCTCTAATAAAACTGCTTTGCAGATTGGCGAGACTGCCAACATCACTTTTACCCTCAGTGAAGCTTCTTCCGACTTTATCGGAAGTGATATTACCGTAGCGGGTGGAACTCTGGGAACGCTATCAGGCTCTGGCTCTTCTTACACCGCAGTGTTCACCCCAACTGCAAACAGCACCACCACCGCAACCTTTAATGTCGCAGCCGCAACCTTCACCGATGCTGCAGGCAACAATAACACCGCTGCAACGCAACTCTCTGTTGCCGTCGATACCACTTCTCCAACAATTACCATTACCTCTTCAGCTTCAGCTTTAAAGTCAGGCGAAATCGCTACCATCACCTTCACCCTCAGTGAAGCTGCTTCGGACTTTGCCTTTGGCGATATCGTCGTAGCGGGTGGAGCACTATCTGCCTTGACCATAGTCTCCACGACTTCTTACACCGCAGTGTTCACCCCAACCACAAATAGCATCACCACCGCAACCTTCAATGTCGCTGCTGCAACCTTCACCGACGCAGTGGGTAATAACAACACTGCTGCTACTCAACTTTCCATTACAGTCGATACCGTTGCTCCAACGATTGGTAATAACAACACCGCTGCTTCTCAGTTCACGATCAATGTCGATACCACTGCACCTACAATTACTATTAGTTCAAATAAAACTGCTTTGAGGATTGGCGAAACCGCCACCTTAACCTTTACTCTCAGCGAAGCAGCTTCTGACTTTGCTGTAAGTGATATCGTTGCCACGGGTGGAGCACTATCTACCTTGACCATAGTCTCCACGACTTCTTACACCGCAACCTTTATCCCTACGACAAACAGCACCACACCTGCGGCCATCAATGTCGCTGCTGCAATCTTCACTGATACTGCAGGCAATAACAACACCGCTGCTACTCAACTCTCCATCACCGTGGATACCACTGCACCTACGATTACCATCTCTTCTAATAAAACTTCTTTGAATTTAGGCGAGACCGCTACCCTCACCTTCATGCTTAGCGAAGCAACTTCGACGGCCTTAATTTCTTCTAATATCACTGTGGTAGGTGGAGTACTTTCTAACTTCGCTGGGGCCGGTACTTCTTACACAGCTACCTTTACCCCTACGGCAAACAGCACCACCATTGCAACCTTCAATGTCTTGGTTAACACCTTCACCGACAGTCCGGGCAATAACAACCTTGCTTCCAACACAATCTCCCTCACCGTCGATACCACTGCACCCGCCATTACCATCGCTTCTGATAAAACGTCTTTGGTCACTGCCCAGACCGCCACCTTAACCTTCACTCTCAGCGAACCCTCTGCCAACTTTAGCGATACCGATATCGTTTCAGCAGGTGGCACACTGAGCACCCTCGTCGGATCAGGCACCTCCTACACTGCAACTTTTACGCCTAATACCAACAGCACCACCACCGCTACCTTTAATGTGGCTGCGGCCGCCTTCACCGATAGCGCAAGCAATGCCAACACCGCGGCATCCCAACTCTCCATCAACATTGATACCGTTGCACTACCACCAAGCCCTACACCTAGCCCTGCACCTAACCCTGCACCTAGCCCCGCGCCCCCACGAAAAATGACAGCATCAAGTTCTTCATTAATGACGGGTGTAACTAGCACGGTAAATTTAATCGACCAAGACACTGGAAAACAAATAAATTCAGTTATTCCATTCCCCGGGTTTTCGGGTGAACTTCGAATCGCAATGGCAGACGTGAACCATGATGGAAAAATGGAAACGATCATAGCTGCGGGGCCGGGTGGCGGACCAGCAATAATGGTAATGGAGTCCGAAACAGGAACAGTATTACAAACGTTCTTCGCATTTGAACCAGCGTTTACAGGGGGGATTTTTGTAGCAATTGCTGACTTTAACACAGATGGAATCATGGACATTGTAGTCGGGGCTGGAAGCGGTGGCGGACCCCACATTAAAATTTTTGATGGGTTAACGCAAAATGTATTGCGATCCTTTTTTGCCTATCAAGAAAACTTTAGTGGGGGAGTAAGTGTCGCAGCAACTGATATCAATGGGGACGGTTTTGCTGAATTAGTAACAGGAGCTGGAACAGGTGGAAGTTCTCATGTAAAAGTGTTCAATGGAAAAACATTTGAAATAATCAGCCAATGGTATGCCTATTCTTCAGATTTCAAAGGTGGGGTTTTTGTTGCAGTTGGCGACATAGGGAATAATGGAAAATGTGAAATAGTAACAGGCGCGGGGGAAGGCGGTGGGCCGGTGGTAGCAATTTGGGACCCTTACACTGGAGCGTTGCTAAATCAATTTTTAGCTTATGACGAAAACTTTAGGGGAGGCGCTAGGGTGGGAATTAGCGATAAAAATGGAGACGGCATTGCAAACTTGCTTACTGGAGCTGGCCCTGGCGGCGGTCCCCAAGTAAACGGTTACAGCTTCCCCACTTTGGATCTGCTCTTTTCATTCTACAGCGGCAATATCAATAACGCCGGCGGAGTATTTGTAAGTTAATAAAGATTTCGAACAAGAAAAAATGAACACTTTAGATGCAGTGCGCCTATTTCTTAAGCAAGGCTTTAAAAACCACTTTAGAAGTTAATTAAAAAAACGAAAAATTTCACCTCAATTCCTGCATAAAACAGCTTACTAACAAAAACACTCAGCGGTTTGGCACACAATATGCACTATAAATAATTTCTTGGATAGAAGTTTAAAAAGAATAGGGGAGAACAATCAAAGAACTATGGATAAAAACCGTAATTTTGCCAAGGGTGCAAATAAATCAAATTGTTTGCTTGGCTTTAGTAAATCCAAATTTTAAAAGTGAAGAGTTTTTAGGGGTGAACTTTACAAATAAAAAACCAAATAATTGTGTGTTGGAGAATGAGTTGGATGTTATTAATGTTCAACAAAATCTACAGCAGCAACAATAATATTTATGCATATAGGCATTCGCACTGGGTTTAATTTATCTTTAAAAAAGCGTTCCGACTGTTTAGCATGATTTTTAGCATGACTTCTATATAACCAGTGTGAATGGCCTATTTTATTTTTTATATTCAATTAACAAATAATTTAACTTTAAAGAACCATTGCTATTTGGCAGAGAAAGCCTTGGGTACTAACTCGAGTCTTAACTTTGCTTCATGGGATGAATTGGTTTGCTTCAGGTTTGAGTTTATGAAGACCGGGAATGCTGCGTCTAAACCTGAATGAATGGGCACTTCAATTGACACTTTACTACTTTCTGCCTTAACGATTGTTGTAACATTTTTTATACCGGTCCAATCTGGGAATACTGTTTCAAGTGAAACATCGCCTACTAATCCTGGTGCACGAAAAATTTCGAGATGAATCAAAGTAATTTTTCCTGCCTCATATCCAATATTAGGCGATGCAGATGAAACATCAAGTTTACCTGATTCCAGCACTGCAATCATTTGTTCGTTAGGGTTTACAGAGCAGTAACTAACAATATGATCAATGCCTTGAACTTTAATAGTAGCAACTCCAGTAACACAAATTCTACTTGTTCGACCTATTTCCATCCATGGGCCAAGTTGAACTGCATATTCAAAGTCTACAGCGCCTGCTGGAATAACTTTGGGGACACCATGAACTCCCTGAAGATGTCTAGCTTGCTTATCAGCAACATCAACGATAATAGGGCCATCATAACCCAAACGCTCAAGTTTGTAATTACGGGAAAGGGTTCCTCCACGACTGCCCCACTTCATGTTATATTCGCCTGCGATTTTAAATGGGCAAGGTAGCGCAACTGCAACCCGCAGTTTATCCAGAGAAAAATCAAAGGGTTTTGATTGCACATGGGCAACAACAGGTGGTTGTTCTGGAATGGTTGCTGAAACATCAAGGAGAAAAGAATCAATTTTAGCTTCGGGGTTAGCTTTAATTTTAACTGCAACTTGACTGACGCCTTTGGCAAAGGAGGGAACCGGTGGAACAACAACAACCCCCTGTGGCAATGTGCCAAACGAAAGATCAACTTTAGAATCAAACCCTGGAGGTCGTTCAATTTTCAAATTAAGGGTAGACTCTCCTGCTCTTAGAACGGTAAGTGAATTTTCAACGAAAGTAATACTGGCTTTTTTGCTGGTATCGGTATGAACCAGAATTCGGTAATTAAAGGCAGAGCCCGCACGAGCAGGAATTTCCTCGGCTATTTTTAAAGTGTATTTCCCCTTTACCGTTGGATTAAACAGTAAAACAGGATCAAGTTCTGCAATTGAGACAGCAGAAGCCAACTCTTTGCCCGTGGCATCAGCAATTGAAATTTTTGGCCTACAAAGGGAACCAAGAGCGATCCCTCGTGATTCAAATTGAAGTTTTTGCCCTGCTTCTAAATTCAACTCCCAAGAATCAACTTCATCGGCCTTTAGTATCCTGCCATTGATTGCACAAGGGAAAGCATTGATGGCAGAAGAATTACCACCAGAAGAATTTTCAAGATACTCCGTGGCATTACTAACATCAAACAAAAGATTAGAATTGGGAAAAACCTGATAACCAATGCGATCGGAGACCTTAAGTTCAACAACCGGAAAACTAAGGTTAGAACCAATGACTTCAAATTTGGTGGTGGAACCAATTTTAGCACCCATGGGATAAGCAGAATTAATGTTTGGGTTTTTGGAAACAGAAAGCCTGTAAACATGGGCTGGGCTACCCTTGCCCGAAGATTCCCTAATGCGAACAAGGTAAAGATCACTTACCGGCGCGGTGAAAACAAGAGCGGGATCTACACCAGAAGCATCATCATTATCAGCAATGATTTCACCCTTTGAATTTAAAATTTCTAATCTTGCGTCAAGAGGTGAACCAAATCTTTCAGCAGAAACAAAGGCATCGATAGTCTCGCCTTTATTTAGTTTTATCTGATAATCATCAAAATCATTTTTGGGATAGATTCTGCCATTGATGGTGATTGGTAGCGAAATTGAAGTTGGAACGTGATAATGCTCGGATTCTTTTTCGATGATTTCGGGGAAGTCGCCTAGTTCAAATTTCCACCCGCCGTTAACTCCCTCGGAATTCCAAACCCTAGCAAGCCTTTTAGAAATTAGTGCATCTTTATCGATACGAACGAATGTCGAAAGCTCTTTGGGATAATCTTCAGCTTGTTGGGATTCGGTAAGAGTCAAAAGAGGGCCATCAAACCAAAGGAACGGAATGCGCTTCAAAGGTGCCTGAATAGAAACACCTGGCCCAAGGATTTCAAACTGCGAATTGGCATGTAGAAAAAGGCCGCCAACCCGTACTTGAACATCCGTCCCACGCTGGCCTCCCGAGGGAAAAAGATACGAAAGCGTTGGGGGGTTAGCATCAGCCATTGAAGGTATGGCCACGAAAATAAAGATCAAAAAAAGATATCTGCGGATAAGAACAGGCATGGTTTAACTTTCAAAACAAGGGGTCAATCTTCCGGCCTTGGTTCACCGCCATGATGGGCCTGCCATCGGGAGTGATAAATTCATGCTCAGGATTCATGCCCATCGCATGGCAAATAGTTGCAAAAAGATCTTCAGGGCCATAGGGATCGGAAGCAGGTTTTTCGGCCTTGGCATCGCTTTTCCCAACTACAACACCGCCTTTGATACCGCCACCGCCTAGGGCAACGGTGAACACAGGGCCCCAATGATCACGGCCTGCATTTTTGTTAATTTTGGGAGTACGTCCAAATTCACCAGTAACAACAACAAGTGTATTTTCGAGCATTCCCCGTTCGCTCAAATCCTTGAACAAGGAAGCGATAGCCCTGTCAAAAAGAGGAAGAAGATCCTGTTTTAGAGTACTGAAATTATTATCGTGGGTATCCCAATTACTATGGTCGATAGTGACACAGCGAACGCCCGATTCAACCAACCTTCTTGCAAGCAGGCAAGATTGGCCAAGGGTGTTTCTGCCATATTCATCACGGAGAGAATCTTTTTCTTTCTGCAATTGAAAAGCAGTTCGTGTTTCGGGGGAAGTCATCAGATCGAAGGCTTTTTGCTGGAAGGTGGAAACGCTCTTGGCCCCTTGATTAGCCTTCATTTCGCCTGTAGCCCTAAAACGATCAAGTCTTTCAAGGATATGCTTTCTTGAATCAAGCCGATCCGCACGGATTTCAATTGGTGGGGAAAGATCAGGCACTTGAAAAGAAGGCGAGTTGGGATCGCTTTCAACAACAAAAGGCGAAGCCGTGGGGCCAAGGTATGCAGGGCCACAACTTGGGTGCATTTTGGGAACACAAACATAGGGGGGCACGCCCTGATTAGCAGGAGCAAGCTTGGAAATGATCGAACCAATCGAAGGCCTATGATTATTTGGGCTTAGGCCGCCATTAAATCCAGCCTGAGGAAAATACCCGGTAAGCATGTAATGATCTGCGGGACCATGATCAGAATTATTATGGCGAAACGACCGGATCAAACTCAATTTGTTCATCTGCTTGCCAATCGATGGCAATTGATCACAGATTCTAATACCCGGAACTGCGGTATCTCCCTGTTTGAACTCACCCCGATATTCAGCAGGGGCATCGGGCTTCATATCGAAGGTATCGATAGTGCTTAACCCACCATGCAGAAAAACATAGATGAGTGATTTCTGGGATTTGGAGGACTGATCGTTGGCAAGGAGTTTAGGAAGCGAAAAAGAGTGCCCAAGGACACCAGCAACTCCAAGACGCAAAATATCTCGTCTGGTTTTTCCATCACAATAACTTTTATTATTCATGTATACACCATGTTCTTAATGATTAAACAGGAACTCGAGGGAATTCATCATGCCCCAGGCAAGATCTTCCAAAGCTTCCCGTTTTGATGTTGCGTCTTTTGCTTTTGCGAGAACTTCGTTTGCAAGATCAAGCTCATCCTTACTGGGAAATCTTGAGAAATAAGAAAGAAACAATTCTTCAACGATTTCTTTTTGTGAGGCTTTAACCGCCACCAATCTAGCTATTTTGCCTTGTTCATGGTTTAACTTTCGATGCAACTCAGGGGAGTTTAGCTCATGAAGAACTTGGGCAATGCCTGGTTCTTTCTGCCTTTCACAAGAGCAGGAAGATACTCGCAAGGGTCTGCCATGAACTTTCAAGAAGTAATCCTGATATCTGGAATCCCACAATTGAATTGCTCGTGTTCCCGCTGGATAGCCTTCAAAATCTCCTGGGACACCGGTGGTTTGCGAAATGGCATCAAACAAAACTTCCGCAGGCATGGATTTCAACAGAAATCGGGAATAGTTCCATTCATCGGATTCATTTCCCACTACAGGAGCAGAGGATCGTTGGTAGGTTTCGGATGCTGCAATCAACTTGATCAACGATTTAACATCGTACTTGTTTTGAATTAAGTAGTTGGCAAGTTTAACAAGAAGTTCGGGATGGCTTGCGGGATTGGTATCACGAAAATCATCAATAGGCTCTACAAGGCCATGGCCAAACAAATGGGCCCAGATTCGATTTGCAGCGTTCTTGGCAAACCACTGATTTTCAGGGCTTGTCACCCATTGGGCAAACAATTGCCTAGCATCACCCTTGGGTTGCACTTCAGGAAGGGGTTGGCCCAAGGCATGGGCAAAAACTTTATCTTTGTAACGGGCATTACTACCAGGCGAGGTATTATCACCAACCAAGATTTCGCGTTTACCTGCGTTTTTCGAACGCACACCAGTAAAGAATGATTGCATGCCTAGATAATCAGCCTGTGTCCATTTATCAAAGGGATGGTGATGGCATTCAGCGCAAGCAATTCTAACGCCCAAAAAGATCTGGGCAAAGGAACTCGAAAGCTCACCGGGGCTTTTTACCACTTTATAAAACGAACCCTCTGGATGTTCATCCAAGTATCCTTGTGCAGAAAGAAGTTCGAACGCCAACTTATCTAACGGCTTGTTTTCACTGAACGAATTCTTGAGCCAGCGGTAATAAGCATAAGCCTGTTTAGTACCAAGTGCCTGTCGGTCAACCCGAAGAATATCACTCCAAACGAGGGCGCTGTAATCTGAGTAAGATGGCCTATTAAGAAGATCTTCAACAAGGTTGCTTCTTTTATTCGAACTGTTATTAGCAAGAAAAGCTTTCAATTCTGAAGAATTAGGCAAAGTGCCTGCAATGTCAAGAAACACCCTTCTGGCAAATTCTTCGTCCTTAGAAAGAGGGGACGCTGGGATTCGAAGAGTATCTAATTTAGTTTGAATCAACTGATCTATCCAGTTTTCGTCAGAATACTTTTTACCTGCTGTGTACTGATGAACTGCAGGAAGGATTGCCCTGAAGACCGAAGTTTTATTGCGATAAGTAACAAGAATGACTGCTTCACCCGGGATTTCATTCGTAGAAACAGTGCCATGAATATCAACTGAAGCAAGAGCTTCGTGGTTCGAAAAGAATCGGGCATGTGCAGTCACTTCTTTTCGTGAACCATCTTTTAAAGTTGCAAAAACAGTCAGTCTTTGTTTGGATCCACCTTTTATAATTCGAAAGGGAGGCTGCACTTCGATACCAACAACATCGGGGATCGCATCATTAGTTTTAGGTGCACCACCTTTGATCCAACTGATCACCGTTTGATAATCAGGATTGTTTTCTGGAATGCGGGCCCCACCACCATGCGAAATCATCCCAGACATTTTCCGTACAAACAAACTATTTGCCGGAGATTCGGTCATCACCCTTCGCCCGCGACTTTCCAGAAATATGGAACCGAAATCAAATTCGGGATCGGAGCCAAACACTGAAAGCTTAAAACCGTTTTGGCCTTCCGCCTTACCATGGCAACCAGAAGAATTGCATTGATGCCTGGCAAGAATCGGTTCAAGGTCATGATTAAAAGTTGGCGAAACTTCTTGAGATGATGGCTGGTAAGAAACGGGAACAATTAGCTGTTTACCTTGTACATCAACAAGCAAACGAGTGGTACCTGCTTTTTTCCCATACACCCTTCCTTGAAAAAGCATTGCAATTTCAGGATTTTCGATGCGGGCAGAAACTTCTTCGGTTAGATCTGTAATCAAACCATTTTTGTTTTTACTTTCCACAATAAGAGTGGCGTATGAACCGGATGCAGAAAGGCTGATTGAATCTGGAATTGAGTAGACAACTTCACCTTGTTGTGAAGTCAAAGAAACCAATAACAGAAAAAGGACTGGGAACAAAACGGCCCCCTAACGGCTATACAAGGCGGGATTAAAAAGGAAGGCTACATTATATCGATAACACAGGGAATAGATCCGGGCAACTGTTTTCCGCAAAATCCTAGGCCCAAATCGAGGTGAAAGCCATAACAACCATCTGATAAGCCGCTTTAATCTTACCCATACCACTGGATTGTTAAAACCCGCACTTACTTAACTGTTGGTAACGGCATAGTTAGGTGGTTTGAAGAAACTTCAAAATCTCGCTCATCAATCAGTGAAATATAATAAACTAGCGGTTTACCCATAGGCAACTTGCCACTTACAACATCGTTTGAAATAGTCGCAGGGATAGTTTCCCACAATCGTTTTTGCCAAGGCCCCTCGTTGGTTGCATAATGAAGCATGGCTTTTTTAATCGGCGCGGTAGGGTAAACCTTAACAAAAGCTATGCCATCTTTTATTTCCAGAGCATCCACGTTGGCAAGAGATTTGCCTGCCTTCAAATGGCTGTCAATAAAAGCGTCCACCTCTTTAAAAGTCCAGATATGCCCATGAGGCATTCGCACTTTAATTGAAAGTGTTTTAGTTTCTTTAACCAGATCGTAGCACTTTTTGTAGCTATCAAGCGGGTAAGCAAAATCATTAGTCCCGTTAATAAACATGATCGGACATCTCACTCCAGCCAGGTAAGAAGAAGGATCGAAATTACGAACCCACTTTTCTCTTCTTGCAGCGTCCATTTTGTCTAAGCGATTTTCTTTCCAAACACTATTTTCGTGCAGGTAGCCACAACCATAAACAGGGACTGCAGCTTTCAATCGATCATCCAAACCAGCAATGATACAGGTTAAATAACCACCCCAACTTATTCCCGTAACCGCAACTTTATTTCGATCAACTTCAGGAAAGGAAGCGATCATCGTATGACCACGAAGAACCGCAGCAACGGCATGGTAAGTCCACATATCTTTAAGATTGTCCAATGTGAAATCTTGGAATTTTTCTTCATCACCTTGCCCAGGTCCACCATCAGGCAGCTTTCCATTAGGCCCATTTCCTGCAAGATCCATTGCTAAAGCGCAATAGCCACGATTATTCCAATGTTTAACCCAGTCAGGAAAAGCCTTGCCCCCGCCGCCATGCACCAAAAGAACCGCAGGAAAAGGCCCCTGCCCTTCTGGTTTACCGTAGTAGGCGAAAATCTTAGTAGGTTTGCCCTTATAGCTTTCTCCGGGGTAATAAACTTGCTTTACCCCGTTACTAGCCTCAACCCACGAGGGTTCAACCTTTGCCTTTTGCAAGGCAGGAACATCCCATGGGCCAGTAAATTTTGCTGATTCAAATCCAACAGGGGATAGAGCTAGTATCAGCAAGAAAGAAAGTTGCAACATAAGTAAACCTCGATAAATAACTCATTACAAATCAGTTTTCATTAGATTACCGTTAAAACGTTATTCAGGAAAGAAAATAGCAAAAGAGTGCTTAAAAGGTTGCGCTTTTGACTAGTAAAGAACATAATTAGGTAGATTAATTAAAGGTCATCTTAGGTTAACCACGCCGATGCTTTCCGCAATTGAAATTCTTGTTTTTGCCTTGGTATTAGGAACAGAAACTCCGCAACGGGTGACTTTTGAAGAAGATATCAGGCCAATCTTCAAGGCATACTGTTTTGATTGTCATGGCGCGACAGAAAAACTCAAGGGCGGGTTAGATTTAAGGTTAAAGAAATTCGCACAAAAAGGCGGAAAGTCCGGATCATCATTAAAAGAAAATGACCCCGAGCACAGCCACCTTTTACAGAGAATCAAATCGGGCGAGATGCCCCCAAGCGAAAAAAAAGTCCCCCCTGAAAAAATTGTCCTTATCGAAAGATGGCTAAAGAATGGGGCACCAACTCTTAGGGCCGAACCCGATACTCTACCCCCAGGTATTGGAATTACCGAGGAAGAACGCAATTATTGGTTCTATAAACCCCTTTTAGAACCAAAGGTGCCTGACATCATACTTAATCAAAAAAAGTTGGCGCCACTGGATGCATTCATCCTGACAAAGCTTAAACAAAAAAAAATAGGATTCAACCAAGAAGCAGATAAGCGAACTCTGATTCGCAGGGCTTACCTCGACCTAACAGGCTTGCCTCCAACTATTGAACAAGTAGAACGCTTCGAGAAGAATTCTGAACAAAATGCCTACGAAACACTTATAGATGAACTACTTGCATCTCCAGCGTATGGCGAAAGATGGGCCAGGCATTGGCTGGATGTTGCAGGTTATGCAGACACCGAGGGTGATTCCCCTAATGATTCCCTCAGGCCCCACATTTACAAATATCGCGACTATGTGATCCGAGCACTTAACAGCGACAAACCCTTCAATCAGTTTATCATCGAACAACTTGCGGGTGATGAACTAGCGCCAAAACCATGGGACGAACTTTCTCTGCAAGCAAGAGAACTTTTGGCTGCCACGGGTTTTCTGCGTTGTGGTCCAGACATCACTGCGGGCGGCGGCGCAATCGCAGAAGCGGAACAAACATTCACCGAATCCATCAAGATCATCAGTTCGGGATTGTTAGGTTTGTCGGTGGGTTGCGCACAATGCCATGATCATCGATACGACCCGATTAGCCAGGTGGATTATTTCCGCTTTAGGGCAATATTTGAACCCGCATTCAATCCATCCCAATGGCGCAAGCCTGCAGAACGAACAGCAGCATTGATGACCAAACCTGATAGAGAAAAAAGTGCGCAAATTGAAAAGGTCGCCCAAGAACTTGCAAGCAAACTGCAAGCAGAAACCAACAGTACCATCAAAGTGATTTTCGAAAAAGAACTTCAAAAAATCCCACCAGAATTACATGTTTCAGTAAGAGCAGCTATTGAAACTGCAGAAGCAAAACGCACACCAGAACAAAAAATACTATTCGAAAAATATCCGAAGATCAATGTCCGGGCTGGCATCATTGAACAATACGACCCCAAAGCCATGGCTGAATTAAAAAAGGCACAAACAATCATCGATGCCAAGCGTGCAGAAAAGCCCAAGGAAGACTTCTACGCAATCATGTCGGAAGTGCCCAGTAAGATACCTGCCACCAAACTTTTTTATCGAGGCGACTACCGCCAACCTTTGCAAGACATCATTCCGGGCGATTTATCAATTGCTACCGTTCATGAAGCAAAACAATGGGATTGCCCCACCATTACTAAAGGCGAAAGCTCTGGAAGAAGGCTGGCGTTCGCCCAGCATCTCACCTCGGGCAAGCATCCTCAATTCAACAGAACGATGGCAAACCGCATATGGGTTTATCATTTTGGGCAGGGAATAGTTGACACTCCGGGCGAGTTTGGAAAACTTGGAACTGCTCCATCACAACCCGAATTACTTGACTGGTTAGCTTTACAACTTCCGAAAAGCAACTGGAGCCTCAAAGCTTTTCACAAACTGATCATGACATCTACAACCTATCGCCAAAGCTCGGTTCATCGCCC
>JAPLNF010000216.1 GCA_026692965.1 Planctomycetota bacterium | reverse complement strand
TACTTCAATCGCTTTACACTTGGCTGATGGTGCTTGGTTTTATCGGTCTGGCAAACCGGTTGTTTCAAAGGGAAAGCAAGCTTTTTCGTTATATGGCCGATTCCTCTTACTGGCTTTATCTGACCCATCTTCCACCCGTACTGTTGATGCAGTGGCTATTTCTTTTCCTACCCGCGCCGGCATTGGTGAAATTCACTTTAGGGTTTTTAGCAACCATGCTGATTCTTTTTGCTAGCTACCAATTGTTGGTGAGGCACACTGTGATTGGTCGAATCCTAAATGGCAAAAAAAAGTAAATACTTTTTCTGAATCAAGAGAACAACATTCTTTTATTGCCGGATGCTTAATCACTGGGGTTGAAGGTTGCATTCTTTTTCCGGCTGGGTTCCTTAACAGAATCACTTGCTTGCACGAAAGATTGTTTTTCCTTCCTTAATCGTCTCAATGACCTTGATGTCTTTGATGTCCATGGGTTTCACGGTAAGCGGGTTATTATCGAGGATAACCAAGTCGGCCAGTTTTCCGACTTCAAGAGAGCCTTTCCTTGTTTCTTCCTTGTACATGTAGGCGCCATTGATCGTGATTGCCTTAAGAGCCTGAAGGGGTGTAATCAGTTCGTTAGGGCCGATGACTTCGCCACCGCGAGAGATGCGATTCACCGCAGACCAAATGACGAACATCTGGTCGATGGGGGATACATTAAAATCGGTATGGTTTTGGCATCGAATGCCCATTGCGAGAGCGGTTTTCATTGGGCTAAGGAAATAGGCCTGCTCCTTGCCGCGGTTCTTGATGTGCGTTTCGCCAAAGTAGAAGCAGTGTTCGGTGAAGAAGGACGCCATGATTTTGTAGTCAACATACATCTGAAGCTGGTCCTTGCGCACGAACTGGGAATGGATGATGGTAGTGCGGAGGTCTGCTGTGCGGTCTTTTGCATTGCTTTGGTGGGCATCCAAAAACAAGTCGATAGCGGCATCCCCATTGCAATGCACAATTAGTTGTAACTTGTTGTCGTAAATAAACCTGACGAAATCATGGAGTTGAGCCTTCGGGAACATTGGTTCGCCCGCCCAGTTTTTTTCGCCTCCCGGACCTTCGGTCAAATACGGTTTTGTGAAGTAGGCGGTACGGCCTTGAGGCGAGCCATCGACTGTAATCTTGATGCCCCCTAGCTTGAGGCGGTTCGCGTACTTTCCAAAAGTTTCCGGGGGGTTGATTTTCATGATCGTCTTGGCATCAACGATGAAGGGGTAGGCCACGACATCAATGTTCAACAATCCCTTCGAGTCCGCTTTTTGTAGAAGCGCCAGATCGTTTGCCGATGTAGCCCCTTCCTGTGCGGTGGTGATTCCCGCGGCGGCATAGATCATCTGCCCCTCCTTGAACAGTGACAACAATTCCTCCTCGCCCGGCTGGGGCATGTTCGTAAAGATGGGCAACCACGCGGCTTCCATGATAAGGCCCTCGGGTTCCATCGATCCCGGTTTGCGGTTAATCACCCCGCCTTTTGGGGTTGGGGTATCTTTAGTTATCGTAAATTTCTTCAGAGCTGCGGTATTGCAGACTGCTCCATGAAGCGAGACATGCTGAACGAATACTGGATGATCTGGGAAAGCAATATCGAGATCAGCGGCGGTCAATTCGCGTTTCTCCTCGGTAGCATCGGGGTCGTAGCCATAGCCAATGATGAACTCGCCCTTGGGAATCTTGAACTGCTGCTGGTTCTTCTTCATTGCGTTGATGACATCTGGGATGGATTTTCCCGGGCCAGCGGGTGGGGGAAAGCAGTTCGCCTGTTTGGATAACCGAAGGCAGTTTATGAAATGACTGTGGCCATCAAGGAACCCTGGTACGAGAGTCTTGCCCTCGAGGTCGATCAACTTTGTGGAATCGCCTTTGAGTTTTAGGACATCCGCCTTATTGCTTACTGCAATGATCTTACCATCCTTTACTGCCAGTGCTTCGGCCCTTGGATTTTTGTCGTCTACGGTGATGATGTGCCCGCCGTGATATATGGCATCTGCAGAGGGTTGAGCGGTTGCGGTCGTTGCGAAGATTGTTGTGGCGACCAAGTTGAGGATGAGTGTAGTCAATCGCATGAGTTTACCTTTTAAAAGAAACATTTATTTACACTTGCCGTGTCGGGATAAAAGCTTCAACAAGCTTAGTTCCTTTGTGACAAAAAATGTAAGAGTTTATGAAAGATCTTTGGAGAACATCAAATCCCAAACAAAATTATTTTTTTGAGGGGATGTTGAGGTCACGTGACATTTTTTTCGAAAACCTTAGTAATTGCAATCTATTTGTTCTATTTATCGCGATGTAAAAACACCTTGACATAAAAAAGGCGCAATGTATAACATGAATAATAATTCAGGTATTTATTTACACATTTATTTTTTCGTGAAAGAAAGGTGGTACTTTATGTTGGTATTAACAAGGAAGGTAGGAGAGGAATTTGTCATAGATGGCAATATTCGTGTGAAAATAATTGATTTCAGGGGAAAAAAGGTTCGGATTGGTGTTCAGGCCCCTAAGCGCGTTCGTATCCGTAGGAGCAAAATTCAAAATACGCTTGAAGATTTCTCCTACCCATTGGCTAATTAATTTCCGAATTGTTACAAATAAGCTTGCTTGATATTGTAGTTACGGATTTTTTGATTATTGAACCCGATTTTTTATTCAGATTAAATTTTTGACCAGAAAAGGTGAGAGAAATGGCGAAAGTTGGAAAGATTTATCAGCAAAAAGTTGCTGAATTAATGAACCCCAAATCAGGCTTTACACAGAAGGAACCCAGGGCAACCAACTGGACATTCCTTAGCAATCATGCGCATGTTTTGATACTGCTTGCCAAAGAACCTGAAATATTGCTAAGGGATGTTGCAGATCTTGTTGGAATAACAGAAAGAGCTGTTCAAAAAATTGTGGCAGATTTAGAAAAGAGCGGGTTCTTTAAAAAGGAAAAAATCGGCAGGTGCAACCGTTACAACATCAACATGAAAATACCCCTAAGGCATCCACTTGAAGCGCACAAGCATATCGGGGAACTTTTAGGTATTTTCATTTAGTACAATCGCCTGTTTTACAAAATCTAATTGTTTTAGCTTTGCAACGATAGGGAAATTCAATGCAAAATCATGGGCGTGTAAATTATCTGATGCGATTAAATTCGATTCTGATGTTTCAAAAAGGCGATATTTTAAAGGTTGCTATTTTTGCTTTTGCTGTAGCGGTGCTTTCTCTTGTTATTCCAATCGCAGTGGAAAATTTGGTGAACACTGTTGCTTTCGGAGTCTTGCTTTGGCCTTTGCTTGTGATTGAAGGAATACTTTGCATATGTCTGGCGCTTGCGGCTTCTATCAAGGCCATGCAGGTTTACCTTGTAGAGATAATGCAAAGAAGATTATTTGTTAATACGGTCGATAAATTAAGTGCGCATTTTCCTTACGTAAATCTTGATGAAATGGATAATCATCTGGGTTCATCCATCGCGTACAGATTTCTTGAAATTAGCACTCTTCAAAAATCGATGGCTTCTCTGCTGTTGGATGCGTTGGGAATTATTATTTCATCGATGGTGGGCATGGTAGTTTTGGCTTTTTATCATCCTTTTCTTCTGGGTTTTGACTTATTCTTGATTAGTGTTTGCAGCACGCTTTTTTTGCTGCTCGGTTGGGGTGGAGTTGGGTCTAGTATAAAAGAATCTCATGAAAAATATGAAATGGCAGACTGGTTAGAAAGTTTACTTGGAAGTCCGAAAGCAATCAGGTTGCATGCAGATGCAAATTTTCCAGCCCATCAATCCAACTTGCTTTTATTTAATTATCTTTCATCCAGAAAAAGTCATTTTCAGGTTGTATGGCGGCAGACTTTATTTTCTTTGGGATTGCAAGTTGTCGCCAATGCATTGTTACTAGGGTTGGGGGGATGGTTGGTAATTAATCGCCAACTCACACTTGGGCAGCTTGTCGCTGGTGAAATTATTGTAACTCTTATTGTTGCTTCACTTGCAAAATTCGGGAAGTATGCGGAAATCTTTTACGATTTGATAACTTCGGCTGAAAAACTGGGAATGCTTTCAGATTTACCGGTACAGAAGAAGGGTGGAAGCGAACTTAAGAAAACCCTGGCTGGAATCGATGTTCGTATCATTCAACCAGTTCTTAAGCAGGATATACAAATGTCAGGGAAGGATTTGCATTTTTTGCACTCTGAACGGGCGGCGATTCTTGGGCCGGATGCAAATTCGTTGTTCGAGATGATAAGTGGTTTAAGGTCTCCAAAGGATATTCATATTGAATTGGATGGAATTGATGTGCGTGGAATAGCCATGCATAATTTAGATGGCCAGATAGGCTTGATTTCCACCCCCGAAATTTTTCCGGGCACTCTTTTTCAAAATGTTTCCCTAGGCAGGAAATTTGTTGGCGATGTTGAGGTTCGTGAGGCCCTTGATAAAGTGGGGTTTCTCAAAAAAGCCATGTCCATGCCTAATAGGTTAGAAAGCATAATTGGAAAAGGCAGTTTGGTAATTACACCTCATGAAGAAATTCTTGTGACAATCGCAAGAGTAATTGCTGGAAAGCCAAGATTATTGTTGGTAGACAAAATTGTGGATTTATTGGATTTCGATTCAAGAAAACGAATTCTCACAGAATTATTAAATCCACTCTCATTATGGACTTTGCTGGTATCAAGTAACAATCCGGAGGTAGTTGCCTCTTTTGAACGCAAAGAAGAAATAATATTTCTGAAACACTAAACGGGAATATAAAGAGGTGCGTAAATATGCAGAGTGATAAGAATTTAAATCGAATAAATTTTCACGAAGAAATTTTCAGATTTACTAAAACACCAAAATTAGCTGTTTTTTTGGGTTGGTTGATGATCATTTCTTTTTTAATTCTTCCATTTGTACTTTTGATGGTTCCTTGGCAACAAACAGTCAAAGGCCGTGGGCAAATTGTAGCCTTTGCCCCTACTGAGAGAAAAAGGGTAATTACGGCAAGAGTGACAGGACAGATAAGTAAGTGGCATGTGGTTGAGGGGTCTAAAGTTAAGGTTGGTGATCCGATTGCCGATATTGACGATAATGATGTCGGATTATCTAGCCGACTGGAGTCTCAAAGGGATTTTCTCTTAAGTAGACGCAAGGCAGCGGAAGAGGAAGTTGCCGAGCAGGGCAGAACTGTACAGGCTCAGGAAAGATCCATGAATGCAGCAATAAGGGCGGCGAAGGCAAATTATGATGCAGCCCTACTTCAGATTGATGTTGCAAAGGAATCTGGAAAGAACTCGAACTTTGCCTATGGTTTTGAAAAGCGCCGTTATGAAATGTTCGAGAAACTTTACAAGGATCGACAGTTTGGTGGCCTAGAATCAGAATTGAACCGTGATGAGGCAAAAATGCGGGCCGATAGGTCTGCAACCGAATTAAAGAGGGCTGAGGTTGAGGTTAAAAAAGCAGAGGCCACCCTTATAAACAACGATGCCTTGGTTTTTCAAGCAGAAGCTACTTGGTTGTCTAATATCGCAGTCACCAGGGCAAATAAAAGCAAGGCGGAACAAAATATTTTTACGATTGAAAGAGAAATTCAAGAAATAGATTGCAGGATTGAAAGATTCAAAGCCCGCTTTGTTAAATCCCCCTGTAATGGAATCATACATGCGGTTACAGCAAATGTTGGGGAAGGAGGGATTTATGTCAAGGAAGGCGATGAGCTCGCAATCATTGTTCCCGATACCTCAGACAGGGTGGTTGAGATTTTAATTGATGGAACAGATGCCCCACTTGTGGCATCACACCTTATGGAAAATGGCAAAGGGCCACACGTACGTTTGCAGTTTGAAGGATGGCCCGCCTTGCAAATGGCAGGTTGGCCTTCCTTGGCAATAGGTACTTTTGGAGGCAGGGTCAGGCAACTCGACCCATCTGATGACGGTTATGGTCGCTTTAGAATTATCGTGGAACCTGAGTCAATGTTTGATGAGGATCAGTGGCCAGAAAATACTTATCTGCGACAGGGAAACCAAGTAGTGGGATGGGTTTTTTTGAACAAAGTGAAATTGGGTTATGAATTGTGGCGCCAATTCAATGGCTTTCCTCCGGAATTGATGCCAAAGGCTGATGATAATAAAGATAAGGCGAAGCCGCCGAAAGTGAAAGCTTAGTATGTGTTTTCTTCGTCGTTTAAAATTTCGATTTCTATTTTTGCTGCTGATGGTTCCGGGTTGTATTGCCCCGAAGCAAAATCCGGATTTGTCAGCCAATAGCACTTTTGAACAATTTTCAACCATTCCAGATAATGTTAAAAAGCCTGTTAAATTTCCTGATGAAAAGGCAACCGCCTTAAAATACTACTCATCCGAATCTTCCCAGATTCAACTAGTCAAATTGGAGAGCCAGCTTCCTTTGCCGACTCCCGATGGAAGTATTTTGAAAAGGGACGTAAATCCAATAACTCCCCCCAGCAATTTACCTGAAATAGAGGGCACTCCCGTTAGCAAAGGCGGGCCACTAACCCTTCAGGAGGTTTTGGATTCCTTAGAGGAAAACTATCCGTTATTAAGGGCCATCGAACAAGAAAGAATTCTTGCAGGCGGCAGGTTGTTAAGTTCTATGGGTGCCTTTGATTTAAATCTGACTGCTTCGGGGAATAGTCAAGATCCCGCCACGTACAACAATTATCGATCCAATCTTGGTATGAACCAACTTCTACCTTTTGGTGGCATTGGTACTTTTGCAGGCTATAGGACTGGCTTTGGTGAATTTCCTACTTATTACCTGGATCAGAAAACTGCAGATGGAGGTGAATTTAGGGCGGGGGTAAACATACCCCTTTTGCGTGACAAAAATATTGACCGGGTAAGAGCGGGTCTCCAACAGGCAAGAATAGACACACAAATAGCTGAACCCATTATTGAAAGACAACGGTTGGATTTTCAACGGGCTGCTGCAAGAACTTACTGGGGATGGGTTGGTGCGGGCCAGCGATTTAAAATATCCGAAAGGCTGGTAAAACTTGCTGTCGAGCGTGATGCTCAACTCAAAGCCAAGGTAGAGGCAGGTCCCACTGCAAATATTGAGAGGGTTGATAACCAGCAGAATATTGCATTTAGAAACGGACTTCTTGTGCAAGCGCAGCGCGCTTTCCAGCAGGCCACCATTGATCTTTCGTTGTTTCTAAGAGATCCTGCGGGGACACCAACTCTTGCGGGTTTGGAAAGGCTGCCTATGTTTCCTAACGAAATCAAGCAAATGGAATTGGGTCGCTTTGATGAATATGTGCAAATGGCACTTGATCAAAGGCCTGAACCCCAAAGGTTGCGGCTTCAAAAAGAGCGCGTTACTGTGGATCTTCGGCTTGCGGAAAACCAGAATATGGCAAGTATGAATGCGACCATTACGGGCGCGCAGGATGTTGGTTATGGCAAAAGCCCGCTCTCGGGCCCTAATGGTCTTGATAGATCTTCGCTTAATGCCGGGCTTGCTCTGGGGTTGCCACTTCAACAGCGCGAGGCAAGAGGGAAAATTGTGGTTGGGAAGGCTCAATTGGCACAACTAAACCAGCAGTTAAGACACACCGAAGATCAGGTAAGGTCTGAAGTACAGGATAATTACTCGGCCTTGGAGAGAGCCTTTGAATTTTATCAACAGGCGAAAAAGCGTGTGGAACTGGCCAAGGTTGTTGCCAGTGCCGAACGAGAACAATTGTTGCTGGGAAGAAGCGATGTTCTAAGGGTTACATTGCGGGAACAAGCAGCTTTCGAGGCAGAGATTTTTGAAATAGGTGCTCAGCAAGATTTTTTCAGGGCTCAGGCGGAATTTAAAATAGCTTTGGGGTTATCTGCCAAAGAGGAAATAGTCTTGGAGCAAAACAAAAAACCACCACAATAATGCCCGCTTTTAAGTAATCTAGTATCTTCATTGTGTTTTATTCTTCATTGCCAAAACATGGCGGTTGTCCGGTAGATTCTAAAACGCTGAACCATAAGTCACCATACGGATCAACTTGATGTCGGTTCCTTACAGCAAGGGGAATGGGCAGTAACACAAATCTGCCTTGCCATCGGCTCACTAC
>JAPLNF010000215.1 GCA_026692965.1 Planctomycetota bacterium | reverse complement strand
TTGTGCCAATACTGGATTCGCATTGGAATCCCTCCCGCTGTTTTTGTTTGAACTTGCATTGCTCCAATAGCATGCAGGGTAGAGAAAAAATCTCGATTCAAACCTAAAACAAGATGGCGGTGGGAATACCCCTAGTTGGCAAGGTTGTCAAGTGAATGCAAGCAGCTAGAGGCATTATTTTTATGCCCCTAGCTGGGAAGTGGGAAAGATAAGAGGGCTGGTTAGTTGCCCGGCATTGGTACAGGAGCACCCATTCCACCGGGGCCAGGCAAAGGCGCAGGCAGTGCAGAGGGTGAACCCGCAGTTTGATTGTTGTTAGCACCTGTCTCCATGGATGCACTGTCTCCATGGATGCAAGTTCCTTGGAAAGAGGGAAAAACGGTGAAGGTGGAACATACTGTGGTGGGTGTTCCAGATAATGACCGCTGGGCAAAGTCATGCCGCCAATATGTGTTTGGCAACCTGAGGTCCCAATTAACAAAAGGCTTGTGAAGCCAAGTGCTGTTAATGCTAGTTTTGATTTAATCTTCATATCTATTTCCCCTGTCTTGCCGGTTTTCAACCGAATAAAGCAAATTTTGAGTGTTAGGACTACTCATTACTTCTTATCGGTTGGAAATATGAAAAGAATTTACTGGAAATAACGAAAATTACAGATCATCCTTTAATAGTGGTTGCAACGAGGCAACTAAATTTGATTAATACAAAGGAGAGGCGATTCACAATCGCTTTATTGCATGAGGCATTATCCTACAATTTTGAAGTGGAACAATCCGGTAGTCCCGGTGCCGATGGTCGTTTTTGACCGCAAAGAAATTGGTAAGGCACGAAAAGTCGGATTTGATTCGCCCCCATGGTTGCAAACGGGAGCGATTGAAAGCCCGTTTGATTTTTCAGTAAGAATGCTGGAGTTGATTTCAGACATATCCCAAAACTGCCCAGAGTTTTTTAATCTTGATCCCAATAAAATTCTGGTGACGATTACCCGAGCTAGGAATTTCAGACTGCATGGCTTGCAAGCTAGGGTTACCCCTATGAGGTTTGAAGGTGGAAATCTTCAATGCAAACGGGGGAATCGAAATTATGAAGTGCAACAGTATTATGTGGATGGCAGGCAGATCTATTATCTAGTCACTTTTTGTTTACCCCGATTTCAAGATCAGACCCTCGAAAATAAACTGGTTACGGTTTTTCATGAGCTTTATCATATCAGCCCTGAATTCAATGGGGATTTGCGCAGGCATCAGGGCCGTTGTGCTTGGCATACGCACAGTAAAAAATCCTATGATGATCAGATGCTACATATGGCAAGAGACTATGTTGCAATAACCAGAAAGCCTTATCTGCATGATTTTCTTCGGGTTGATTTTGCCCAGTTAATTCACAAGCACGGTGGGATACATGGCTCTGTGGTGCCGTTGCCCCGGCTAGTTCCAACCTCTCATTCGGCTAAAGTAAGCTAAACAATAACAGTAGGGATTTTCGATTCATGGCAAATAATAAATTTGGCGTCAAGGATTACCTTAAGGGTCGTCCCGAAATCTTTAATGTTAAATCGCACGCCAAAGGGCCTGAGGGTGAATTACCCTTAACTGAAGAATTACTGCTTAATGCCCCAAGTGGTGATTTGTTTGGTTGGTCGTTGAATGTGGGCATGGGTTGGAAGCCTGAAGAAATGGGCAGGCCTGAGTTTCTGGTGCTAAGCACTTCCGGGGGGATTCGTAATCCGGATGGCACTCCCTTGGCGTTAGGGTTTCATACCGGGCATTGGGAAGTAGCTCTTTTAGTACAAGAGGCTGCCAAGACTTTTAGAACCTTGGGTGGAATTCCTTTTTCAGGCTTTGTGACTGATCCTTGTGATGGAAGATCGCAAGGCACCCATGGCATGATGGATAGCCTACCCTATAGGAATGATGCTGCGATTGTTTTACGAAGGCTTGCGAGATCTTTACCCACTCGGAAGGGCGTATTAGGCGTTGCAACCTGTGATAAAGGATTGCCTGCAATGATGATGGCGGTAGCGGGTTTGCATAATCTGCCTGCAATCATTGTGCCTGGTGGGGTAACTTTGCCAGCTGATAATGGCGAAGATGCGGGTAAGGTTCAAACTATTGGAGCGCGCTTTTCTCATAATCAAATTTCTTTGAAGGAAGCTGCAGAAGCTGGCTGCAGGGCTTGCGCTTCCCC